>NZ_JALEGG010000235.1 GCF_022763525.1 Acidovorax sp. | reverse complement strand
CCTAGACGCCATCCGACCTGATGTTGTGATAACAGACGTGACGATGCCAGGAATGGACGGCCTGGAGGGGGTCTCCTCGTTTTCAGTGCAATAAGTGACGGTACGAAAAGCTAGCGCTGGCGCGGAGGTGGTGTTGGTAGATCGTTGATTTCATTGACTGTCCTGTTCACTTTCAAATCTGCGATTCGTGGCGTCAAACCGTGGTCGGTTTCATCCATTGGTGCCAGTTATCGATGCATTTGGCCGCGAAGGCAGGATTTGGTCAGCATAGCGGTCAACCGGGAAGCGAAACACACCCCGCAAGTTGATGCTCTCCAGCCTGGTGGGCGCAATCTTCCCGATCAGTTCCGGTGGAATGACCTGGCGGCGGTTCGACCAGCGATCCAGGACCGCCTGCATCTGTGAGGTATTCCACGCCATCACGATGTTGGCCATCAGGCTCAACGCATCGGCCACAGCCTGCATTTCATCGACACGTTTGGCCTGCGCCGGGCTGATCCGGCCGGTATAAATGGCGCGCTTGAGGGCGTTAACAGCCTCGCCCCGATTGAGCACCCGGCGCAACTCGTTCCTGAAAGCGTCCTTGACAAAGTAGTCAGCCAAAAACGCCGTACGCAGCAACCGCCCCAATTGCACGCCAGCCTCATAGATTGGATCGCCCTGGGCGGCAGAACCGAACCGCGCAAGAGCTGCCACCGCACTGGCATGTCCGCTCATGACCGAGGCTGCCAGGTGCACCAGACTATCCCAATGCTTTTCGATCAAAGCGACGTCGACATTGGCTTCGCACACCGCAGCGATTTCTGCGGGCACTTTGGTGCCGCGTGGCACAAAGAGGTGGCGCTGTTTGAGTTCCTTCAACCGCGGGCAAAGATCAAAACCAAGCAAACGGGCATGTGACATGGCAAAGTCGGTGTAGCCATGGGTATCCACAGCAAGCTGGCTGGTCTCCAGCTTTTCTTGGCGGATGACACCTTCAATGGCCACGCCCGCCTGGCGCTCATTGAGCACAAAGGGCTGCGCATGGAAGATGCCCCACCGGTCTTTTACATGGGAGTAGATTCCAATGGAAGGTGTGTTGCGCCGAGGATCAAGCCGGGCTTGCCACACCCGTTTGGTGGTCTCCATGCTCATCATGTCAGAAGATGCCAAATCGGACCGCCCCCAGGTGGCGGCAATCGGGTGTCGCTGCATGAATTCCAGCACAGCCTGGCAGGCCTGGCTCAGACGCCGTTCGTCCCGCGCCCAGCGCATGGCCTGGCGAATGCTGGTGGCAGACAATTGCGGAATCATGCGCGCGCATTCGACCGCAGTCAGACTGGTGCCGTGGGCCATGATGCCGGCATAGACCATCAGCAGCTCGTCGGTAGAGCGCGGCTCACGTCCGAGCATGATCCAGCTAAAGCGCACCTGGGCGTCAACGGCCAGAATCACTTCCGGCAATTGAACCTCACCGATGCGGTGATCCAAAGCCGCGCGCAGCTTGGTCACTTCTGGGTCTTCGTCCTCTGCGGGCAATGGCGACAAATGGAGTTCATCATCCACGCGCAGTACGCCACTGCGGGCTGCAGCGGCCACCGCATCGACACCGGCAGTTACTCTGGCCAGCAAAGGCTTCAAGAAAGTGGCAGCCTTGCTGGGTAACGATAGACGGGCATAGTGTTTCTTGGACTCTGCCTGCCAACGCTCGTCCGTGAAGAACAAGCGCGCACGACCCCGAAAGCTCAGGCTGTGCTCAATCCAGACCGAGCCATTGCGCACCGCGCGGCGCAGGGCAAACAGGGTGGCCACCTCCAACGCCTGAAACGCCCGTTCCCGGTCTGGGCTGGAGATCGAAACCTGCCAGATCATTCCCAGACTTGGTGCCACCACTTCAACTGGCAGCTTTCTGGATCCTTTGAGATATAAAGCTTGCAGCTTGGCAAGGTACTCGATGGCAGGATGCTCGCCGGTGGCCTGCCAGGGCAGCTTTGCAATGGCGACGAGCAACGACCGCACGGGGCGAATTCCATCAATCAATCCCTCGCGGACCAGGGAGGCCCTGCTCGGTGGTTTGCGTTTCTGGGTTTCGGTGATCAAGGCTTCAAGACGGGCACGCAACTCAGCATCTGGCACCGCACCTTGCGCGCTCAAGGCAACAAGTTCGCCGAGCAGCGTTTTGTACATTGCGGCCCAATTGACGGTAGCGGGGACATCGGCGGCAGCCTGACGCCACAGATCGGCGATCCGGCGCTGCACCATAAGGATCAACTGGTCTGTGGTGGTGAACAGGCAATACCGAAGAAAGCATGCGACCTCCACGGTGCGCGCTGGCTCTTTGATCTTGGCTCCGGCTGAGGGCGGCCTGGAGACAAGTCGGCGCGCGTAGCGGCGCAAGATGAGATCGGGGATGTCTGCCAGGTGCTTATGAACGTCCAGCGTGTAAAGCAGGTCGATGCGCTCCAGTACCTCGCTGATTTGGCGGGTTGAGTGTTTCGCCGGTGCAGCCCATAGCCAACTCTGCTGGGTTTGTCCATCTGGGCGCAGCTCTGAAACTGAGGCTCGCCAGCGATCAAGTGTTGCTGGATCAACGCTGGCGGCGATGGCGGTGCCTGTTTCAACTTCAAGCTGGGCAAGTGCCGCCGCAATCAGTGTCCGAATTGCCCGCTCGTGCACGATCACCAGCTTGTTCTTGTACAGCCATTGACGCGCCCGCACGAGTAGCTGATCGCGGTCGGCGCAGCGCGCCACTTCGTCGCGCAGTTCACGTACCAGTGAGCGGCGCTGGTGCTCGCTCATCCACTGGAATCCAAGGACCGTGCAGGCTACTTGTTGGTGATCGAATAGCGTGCGCCCGCGTTCATACATGGCTCTCAGCGAGGCGACTTCTGGTGCTGCAATGCCAAGCTCGTTGCCAAGGTGGCGCCACAAGGCTACTGGAATTACCCGAAAGGCACCGAGCAAACGCCCACTCATGCGCAGGAAACCAATATGGAGCGCCAGACCAAGCTTGTGGGAATCACCTCGGCGTGCATTGATTGCGTCGCGCTCGGCACCATCGAAGGTGAAAAATGCCTTCATCTCGAAGTCGCTGATATCGCGGGGGAGCCCACGCATCCCCAAAAACGTTGTGTGCCAACCCTGCATCGTGAACCTCAAAAGTGGGAGGCCACCATACCCGTTTACAAAGCGAACAGGAAAGTCAATGAAATCAACGGTCTACCCAGACCACCCCCGCGCCAGTGCTAGCTTTGCGTACCGTCACTTATTGCACTGAAAACGAGGAGACCCCGATCACCGGGTCGAGCGTGTTCTCCGGGGGGCTGGACCTGGGCAGCCGGCCCGTCCTGTACTTCGCCTCCCTGGGCGCCCTGGCGCTCGCCTCGCTCGGGTTCGTGCGCATCAAGGGTTCGCGCTTCGGCTTGGTCCTGGCGGCCGCGAACCAGAGCGAGCAGCGCGTGGAGGCGTCGGGCTTCAGTGTCGATCGCTACCGGCTGGCGGCTTTCGTGCTCGCCGCGGCGGTCTGCGGCTTGGCCGGGTTCCTGAACGCCAACCTCACCAGCTTCGTGACGCCCGACCTCACGAGCTGGAAGCTGTCCGCGGCGCTCATGTTCATGGTCGTGCTCGGCGGCAGCGGGACGGCCTGCGGCCCGGTCCTGGGGGCGGCCGCGTTCGTGCT
>NZ_JALEGG010000234.1 GCF_022763525.1 Acidovorax sp. | reverse complement strand
GAACCCACGGTAGTGTTGCCACTACGCCTGATTTCGAGTCAGGTACATTCGACCACTCTGCCACCTCTCCTGTGTGTCGAAGCCTGCGAGTATAGCAAGATTTGCAGGGATGCCAGCGCTTCTACCATCCGTTCCCACGAAATGCGGTCATCTGCCGTAGCGCCAGCGCGCGCCTTCGGAGGGGCTTCCTGCCTGTAATTGTCTGTAATCGCTTTGCTTTTGGGGCATGCCTACAGTCGCATCACTGCTTCAAAACGCAGTGCAAAGCAACCCAGCGACAGGACATCAGGTAGGAGTCCCCATGGATATCAAGCTGCGATTTGTGAACCAGTCCCGCGACGGCAATAGGTCGGAGGTGGTGATGTATCAGAAGAACCAGCTCACCAGCATGGCCTCGCTGGCAATCGCCTGGAAGGTGATCCGGTTCTGCGGACGGGACTGCTACCACCCCTTTGTCTTCCCGGCGGGTTTCGAGGTGGCGGTTGCCGATGAGTACGGCAATTTTTCACCCCGCGTGGCCGCGGAAAACGGGCAGATGCTCCGGCTGGAGTCCACCGCATCGGGTGCCCGGCGCCTGCGGCATGTGGGTCCGGCCAGCGCCTCCAATGAACTTGATGTGCTCAACGACCTGGGCCAAGGCGCGGTCAATGTCTGCATCTTCAGGGATGGCCGCATGGTGGGCATGAAGACGGCCGTCACGCCGGGCCAGAAGGCGGTTTTCCAGTACCAGCCGGTGCTCTGGATCGGGGCGGCCTCCCAGATTGCGCAGGGCACGGCGATCAGCTCTGCCGTCATGAGCAGTGTCAACACCGAGCTGTCACTGCTGGGCATTGCCAGTGCGGACATCGTGATGTCGGGCGGCGGGCCGGGCGAGGGCTCCACGCCCTACGAATTCAATCTCGAGAACATCGTGCAGAGCTGACCGTTCGGGCAGGTCTGCACCCACAGGGTTCGCCTTCCGGGCTGCAAGGCCGGGGGCAAACGGGCAACGCATGCGCGTTGCCATCACTTCCACCAACAGGAGAAACTCATGGGCGTTCAACTCAATTTCATCAACAACTCCAACGACACGAACAACTCGGAAGTCGTGATCTTCCAGAAGAATGTCGCCACCAATTTCGACGAGCTGGCGGTGGCCTGGCAGGTCATCAAGTACTGTGGCCAGGGCGACAACCATCCGTTCACGTTCCCCATGGGCATGCAGGTGGGGGCCAGCGACAGCTACGGCAACTACACGCCGCAGCTGGATGCCCAGAACGGCGAGCTGTTCCAGATGAGCCTGACGACTTCCGGCGACCGACTCGTGCGCGCCGGCAGCGGCACCAGCTCCAAGGAAGTGCAGGTGCTCAACGCGCTGCCCAAGGGGGCGATCAACGCCAGCTGCTACAAGGACGGGAAGCTCCTGGCCATCAAGACCTCCATCGCGCCCCAGCAAAAGGCGGTGTTCGAGTTCAAGCCCACCATCTGGATTGGCGTGGCCTCCCAGGTCGTGCAGGGCCAGGTCATGAACTCGGCCATCATCTCCAACATCAACACCGAGCTGTCGCTGCTGGGCATTGCCAGCGCGGACATCGTGATGACCGGTGGTGGCCCTGGCGCCAACTCCACGCCGTTCGCGTTCAACCTCGAAAACATTGTGATGTGCTGAAGCGGAGCGTCGGCGCGGGGGGCTGTTGAGCCCCCTGCGCCGATGCTTCGCAGCCTTTGCAGTCCACCCAGGAAGCATGCCGTGAACGAAATGGTCCAAAGAAGATGGAGCGCCATGGATGGCTGTCTGGTCTTCGACATCACCATCAACCGTGCGCCCCACGACGATGTTCCTTCCTGCGCCAGTGTGTCCTGCGGTTCGGGCGATTCCGAGATCCAACGGGTCACCGTCACCAGACACTGGCCCGCACAGCCCTTTGAATTCAAGTTTTCCTCGGGCTGTTATGTGTCGGGCTACCTGCAGCAGAAAACGCCGGTGCACATCGATGGCGTTCCCAACACAGCCATCTTTGCAGACATCCACTACGGAATGCGGGGGCAAGCGGATGACCACCACTTCGAAGGCATCATGGCTGCGTGCCCCATGCGCGGCCCCGTTCCACCCCCCCAGCCTCCCGGTCCGCGGCCACCCGCTCCCACGCCGGTGGTGCCGGCCCCGCCGGTCGATCCGGTCGAGCCATTGCCCGTCCTCCACAGCCATGCGGAGGAGCTGTTTCCTTATGTGTACGTGCGCCGCTGGCCCAAGATCACGGCCTCGGACCTTTTGTATGGCTTTGTCCAGTACGCCGGGGCAAGCCCGCCGGATGGCAGCTTTTTTGAAGGACTGGTAGCAGCGCGCAACCAAGGCCGCGAAGCCATGCAGTCCCTGGCGCTGCGTTTCATTGACGGAGACGCCCCCTACCAGGGGCTCTTCATCGGAGACCTGGACCACTTCCCTGGACCCATCGGCCAGTTTGCATCCTTGCTGGCGCAGCTGCCCCTGCCGCATGACAAGCCGCTGGAATGGTTGGCGGCTGCGCATGTGCAAGTCACGCAGTTGCTGCACCGGTACGCCCTGACCTGGGACTACCTGGAGTCCGAAAGCTACCTGCAGGCTCTGGACAGGGTCTGGCAGAGTTACTTCGCCCTGGTGATCACCCTGGGGTATGACACAGCCTTGCTCGGCGGATTGACTCACACCTTGCGGCTGGCCCACCTGATTGAGGTGGCATGGCGGCCCGATGTTGGGGCCAACACCGCCACGGGCGCTGCGCCAGCGGCCCCGCAGCCGGCCTCCATCAATGCAGCGCAGATTGCGTCGCTGCGCGAGGCCACCGTGGTGCTGCCGGCGCCGGTGTTTCCTTTGCCACCGGCCCGCGCCGCAGACAGATCTCCGCCCGTGGCACCTGAAGGCTGGATCGAACCCTATGCCATTGGCGACCTGCAGATGGTGCGCCAGCGCCTGCTGCGCTACCAGAGCGGAGAGATCGCGCGCATAGAAAACGTGATGCGCGGTGAGCGCCGGGAGGTCACGCACAAACGCACCCACCGGCAAAAGGATGAGCAAAAGCAGACGCTGGCCGAGATGCAGGTCCTGCAAAACGATGCCGCGGACGAACGCAGCAATCTGCAGGAAGAGTCGCGCAAGACCGTGGCCGAGGCGACCGAGACCCACCAGTACAACAAGTTCACGAGCAGCTACGGCCCGCCCACGCAGGCCACCCTGGACGGTTCCTGGACCAAGGCCCTGCAGCAAGGCACCAACCCGGGACTGGACGACACCACCCGCTTTGCGCGCGACATCCTGAACAAGACGGTCAACCGCATCAGCCGCAGCGTGAGCCAAACGCGCTTCAGCAGCACGATGAGCCAGACCGAGGATGCGGTGGTCAGCCTGATCGACAACACCGCTGGCACCCGGAACATGCGCGCCGTGTTCCGCTGGGTGAACAAGGTATACGAGGCATGTGTCGTGAACTACGGCCAGCGGTTGATGATGGAGTTCCTGGTGCGCCAGCCGGCAGCGGACTTCATTGCACAGGAGCAGGCGCTGGCGGGGCAGGACTTCGCCAAGCCGGTGCCGCCGCTGCAACTGGGGGTTGCCACCTTTGAGGACATCAGGGTCGACGGCCCGCGCAACTACGCACAGCTGGGGGCCTACTACGGCGTGTTGGACCTGGAGCCGCCCCCGCTGGCGGAACGATTCGCCTCGGCCACCTTGCGCAGCGGGGAAGAAAAGCAGATCGCCGTTCCCGCAGGCTATGGCGCCACCCAGGCCTTTGTCAGCTGGGTGGGGGCGTCCCCCGGTCAGCCGGCGCCTGTCGTGCTGGTGGGGCGGCAGACCGTGACCCCTGGCGCAGCGGCCAGCCCCGTGGCGCTTCACGGGGAGGACGAGACCGTGCCGTTGTCCGTGATGGACTACCCACCCGGTGTCTCGCCCCCTGGCGACCAGCCGGTGCAGGTCAATGTGGAGATCGGCTGCAACCCGACCCGGCGGTGCATGGACCAGTGGCGCATCCGTACCTACGCCAGCATCGTGCGTGGCTACCAGGAGCGGATGGCGGCGTACCGTGCCCGCGCCGAAGGCGGCTCGCTGTCGCCCGCACCGACCTGTTCGCCGCTGGCCCATCGGCAGATCGAGCAGCGCGAACTGAAAAATGCCTGTCTGCGCCTGTTACTGGAGCGCTTGCTGAGTCTGACGAGCATGTCCGCGGGTGCCGCGTGGGGGTCTCCACCGTCGCAATTCATGGTCAATGAGCCCCGCTATCTGCAGTTCTTCGATGAAGTGCTGGAGTGGAACGAAATGGCCTACAGCTTCTATGCCAGCCCTGGCCTGGGTGCCGCAGGCGGCGTGCCGGAGCTGGGGAGCCTCGCGGCTGACGACGACTCCCTGTTCGCCAGTTTCTTGCAGGCTGGCCAGGCGCGCGTGTTGCTGCCCGTGCAGCCAGCGCACGTCATGGCCTTTCTGTACTTCTATTCGGCGGGCATGCTCTGGAGCGCCCCGGATGGCCAAACGCCCGTTCATGCGGACGACATTGCACTGGTCAACGACCTTCAGCGTGCAGGGGCCCGGCACCAGGGGCCTGCGCACCGCCTGGGGCCATGCTGGCAGGTGGTGGTGCCTACGTCCATGCAGGTGCTGGATGCGCCAGACGACGATGCGGGGGCGAACCTGCCCGCCGTGGGAGGGGCTGCGCCATGATCGTGACACCGGGGGCTGCCAGCCCCTTCTTCAGCCGGCCGGGTTTTGGCGACCTGCCCGTGGGTTCGGTGACGGCGTTTGCCGGCACGTTGGGGCCGCCCGATAGCGCGAGCCCGGCCGCAGCGGTGAGCCCCGCCGCTTACACCACCAGTCCCCTGGAGGCGTGGGGCTGGATGGTTTGCGATGGCCGGTCACTGCCCTGCGCGGGCTACCCCGAACTGTTTGCCGTGCTGGGCTACGTGTACGGCGGCGCCGATGACCACTTCAACATCCCCGACTACCGCGGCTATTTCCTTCGCGGCGTCGGCACAGGCACCCACAACGACCCCGACATCGGCCAGCGCAGCAAACCGCCGGGCGGCCAGGGAGTGAGCGACGGCGTGGGTTCCATTCAGCCATTTGCCGTGCAGGCGCACGAGCACACCTACAGCAGCGCACCAGCTCCTTCGGCCACGTCCCCCAGTGGGACCGCAGCGGGGGCGCCCAGCGTCACCAGCACGCTGACGACTGGCGGGCCGGTTGCGGGCACTGGCCAGACCCAGGCGGTGCAGGTGAGTCCGAACGAGACGCGGCCCCTCAATGTGTACGTCAACTACCTCATCAAGTTCACCTACGGACTTTTTCCGCTCTTGAGATGACCGCGCGCGCATCCCCCAGAACCCTTTCCAAGGAGAAAATTGCATGGCCTACACCAACATCCAATTCATCGGCTACGTGCTCGACACGGCGCCCCCGGTGAACCCCGATGGATCCAAGACCTATCTGGGGTTGAACGACCCAAAGCTCGACATTGAGGCGCGCTGCGAGGTGATGCTCCGCGCCATGCAGACGGCCCGGGATGCACTGCCGCAGACGTCCCCGCCGGCGCCCGAGGGGGAGACCCTGAAGGTCTTCCTGGCTCCCGAGTTCTTTTTCCGGGGTGCTTCGGGCGCTTACCAGATGGATGATGTCCAGCTCGCCATCACCGCGCTGCAGCGCATGGCGGCCGATGACCAGTGGGTGGACTGGGTGTTCGTGTTCGGCACCATTTTGGGCGCGTCGTCTGCCACCCTGCAGGCGCCTCCCTACGACGTCGATCCGCTCGCCAGCACCGAGATCTACAACTTTGCGCTGGTGCAGCAAGGGGGCATTGCTGCCCAGGGCGATGCGGGGGCGCGGACGGTGATGAAGGAGTTGATGTCGGGCGTGGATTTCATCGCCACCGCTGCGAATCCGGGCGGCCTGTTGCTCGGCGACGTGGAGCATTGGGCCGCATCGACCGGCAGCGGGCTGGGTCGTGAGCAGCAAGAGGTCAACTATGACGGTGCCGGCGTGTTCGAGCTGGCAGGCATCACGTGGGGGCTGGAGGTCTGCCTGGATCACAGCGGCACGGTGCGCCGGCTGCAGAGGTCGCCGCAGCTGCCGGGCCAGAAGTTGATTCAGGTGCAGGTGGTGCCATCGTGCGGCATGGGCATACAGGCCCCCAGCGTCATCACGCAGGCGGGCGGCTATGTCTTCAATTGCGATGGCTCGGGCGCGGCAAGCCACTCCACCCTTGTGCAGCAGGTGCCGCCGCTGGCCAATGTGCCCATGCTTTGCAGTGCGCCGGTCAGCGATGCCGATGTCGCACTGCAAGGCACTTCGCCGGTGGAGGATGTGGCTGTCACCGCCCTGTACGCCAGTGGTCCGGGAGTGGTCAATATTTATCCGGTAGTCGCCTTGCCTGCCCAGCAGGCGGTGGCCGGCAATACCGTGTGCCTGGATTGGCCCGCCAGCCCCGACTACCGTTTCATCTTCCAGCTGGTCTACAACAGCAGCGGCAATTTCGTGACGCTGGTGTGTGAAATACGCTGCAAGAAAGCCAACTTCTACGGGAACAACTATTTCCTGCCGCTTTCGCTGCAGACGCAGGACTCGTGGAAGCAGGATGTGCGCATCCAGATGAACCTGGTGGCGGGCAGCAGCCCCTATGCCGGCGCCGTATGGTGCAAGATCAACGTGCCGGGGTTCATCTTTGAAGGCAATGCCTTCGAGTTCAGCGCCACATATGGCGGCCCCGCGCCGTTCACCATCTGGCAGTCCACGGACGGCCTCGGCGATGAAAACCCCTGATCCTGGCGCGGAGAGCGCACTGCATGCTCTGAGCGTGTCGGTGGGGCCTCAGTCCTTCCAGGTGCGAGCCAGCGCGGCTCGCAGTGCGTTCTGGCAACGGTTGCAGGCCGGGGCATGGGAGCCACAGACCTTCGAGGTCTTCCGGCGCTTCCTTCGGCCAGACCGCTCATACATCGACCTGGGCGCCTGGATTGGCCCTACGGTGCTCTATGGTGCGGCACTGTCGCGCTGCGTGCACGCCGTGGAGCCCGACCCGGTGGCGTTTGCGGAACTGGGCCGCAACGTGCAAGCCAACCCCGGGCTGTGCAAAAAAATACACCTTTACTCCTTCGGCATTGGCGCGGAGTCCGGTCCGCTGCGACTCTATGCCGGCGGTCTTTACTACGCCGGGCACAGCGAGTTCGGGGACAGCATGTCGGGCGTGCTGGCTTCGCCGGATGCGGCTGGCCAGCCCTGCCACGAGGCGCAGGGCGTGGACATGGAGCGATTTCTGGACAGGCACGCCGGAGACGACTGCAATTTCATCAAGATGGACATCGAGGGGGGCGAATACGCTGTGATTCCCGGCCTTTGGCGCCGCCTGCGGCGTTGGGGCCCGCCCACCCTCTGCGTCTCCTTCCATGCTCCGGAAGTCGCCCGGCGCGAGTCCTTGGTGTGGGCCTGCATAGAAGAGCTGCTGTTGTGCTACCCGCGCTTTCATGCGGCTGCCGACACCAAGGCCGTGGCGCTTGAGGAATTGGCGGAGGCGGTGCTTGACTGGAGCGACGAAGCCCCTGGCAGCCCCTGGCGAAAGCTGGAAGCGGTGCTGGGAGCGGGTCTGGTGGCTACCAGCGAGGAGTGGTGAATGACAGCTGCACAGAATCGCCAGATCCTGATTGGGGTGCATGTGACGGGGGCTGGCGAAGGCTTGGCCGCCACGCTTTGCAGTGTTTTCGAGAACACGCCGCTGCCCTTTGGGCTGCGGATTCTGCCGGACGGCGTCTTGGCATCCCAGGCCCCGGCCTTGCAGCAACTTCGACTTGCCCCTGTGGCCCTTGTTCAGGGGGCCTTCCCGGCGCAGCCGGGAGCAGCCGCCTGCTTCAACCAACTGGTGAGCGAGCCCGCCGATATCTACGTGTTTCTGGAAAACGGCGCGCGCGTCTGCCCTGGCTGGCTGGAGCTGATCTTGGCGGCGCTGGACAGCGATGCCAGTCATGGGTTGGCGGGCCCCTCCACCAACCGAGGCTGGAACGAGCAGGCCGTGGCGCCAGGCTGCGGTAGCACCCAGGAAGCGCTGTGGGATCAGGCGGACGCCTTGCTGGCTCGCTACGGCAATGCCTGCGTGCCGCTGGCACCCCTGCACAGCCTTGCAGACTTCTGCTACGTGGTGAAGAACGAGGTAGTGGCCGCGATTGGCGCGGCGGACACGGCATACACCCAGGGCCCCTGCTGGGAGATGGACTACAACGTGCGTGCCGCCCGCGCCGGCTTCCTGGGCGTCTGGGTGCAGGGCGCCTTCGTGCACCGTGCATCCCGTTGCGCGGTGCTGGCGCCTGTCCACGATGGACTGCTGGAGGCCAACAAACGGCTGTACCAGGACCGGTTCTGTGCCTGGCGCAGCGAGAGCCACCCGCAGGCGCCGCCCTACCACGGCCACTGCGCAGGAGACGATTGCCGCTACTTTGCCGTGCCGCAGCAGATGCGCATCTTTGTGCCATTGCCCGGCCATGTGGTACCTGCGCTGCAGGTGCCCGAAAGCCCCACACCCTCGCCGCCCTTGCTGAGCTGTGTCATGCCCACGCGGGGGCGTGCCGCCTTTGTTGCGCAGTCGATCCGCTACTTCCAGCGGCAGGAATACCCCGCGCTGGAGCTCATCATCGTCTACGAGCAAGAGTCTGACCTTCCCGCCGGTATCGACGATCCACGCATCCGCTGCATCCGCACGCCGGCCCGCACCAGCATCGGTGCCAAGCGCAATGAAGCAGTGCGCTTGGCGCGGGGCGAGCTGATCGCGCATTGGGACGATGACGACTGGTACAGCCCGCAGCGCTTGAGCCGCCAGGCCGCCCCCATTCTGCACAACCTGGCAGACGTCACCGGGCTCAACGACATGTTGTTCATGGCCAGGCCGCTGGGCGAGTTCTGGGCGAGCAGCCGGGCGCTGTTTCGGCGAATGTTTGTCGAAAACGTGAGTGGTGGCACCCTCGTCTTCAGGCGCAGCCTGTGGGAGCGCCAGGGACGGTATCCCGATACATCGCTGCGGGAGGATGCGGATTTCCTGCTGAAGATCCTGCGGGGCGGAGCGCGCCTGTGCCGCATCTCGGGGCGATCGCTGTGCATCTATGTGCGCCACGATGGCAACACCTGGAAGTTCAGGGAAGGCCATTATTTGCAGCAGGCCGCCTGGACCCTCGTTCCTGTACCGGACTGCCTGCCGGACGAAGACCGAGGCTTTTACTTTCCTGCCGCCCCTGACGGTGCGGCTGAAACAGGCGGCCCGCAGGCGCCCGCGATGCCAATGGTGTCGTGCATCATGCCCACGGCGGACCGGCGCGAGTTTGTGCCACAGGCCATTCGGAACTTCCTGGCGCAGGACTATGAACCTCGTGAACTGATCGTGCTGGACGACGGTCGTGACAGCGTGGCCGATCTCATCCCATCGCACGGCGCCATCCGCTACCTCCGCCTGGACCGCAAGTCCACCATCGGCGCCAAGCGCAACATTGCCTGCGAGCTGGCGCGTGGCGAGGTGATCGCGCACTGGGATGACGACGACTGGATGGCGCCCACCTGGCTCAGTTCGCAGGTCAAGACCTTGCGCAGCCAGGGGGCCGACATCTGCGGCCTGGACAAGGTGTTCTTCTACGCGCCAGGTGCGCGGCGGGCCTGGCAGTATGTGTACGACGGTCGCACGCCCTGGGTGTGTGGCGGCACGCTGTGCTACCTGCGGGAGTTTTGGCGCAGTGCCCCATTTGCAGATATCGACGTGGGGGAGGACAACGCGTTTGTATGGTCGGTGCGGAGCAAGCGCATTGCCACCAACCCCGATCAGCATCTGTATGTGGCCCGCGTCCACGATCGCAACACCAGCTTCAAAGATACCTGGGGCCGGCGCTGGCACAGCTACCCGGTGGAGCATGTCGAGAAGCTCATTTGCTGAATCGCTATCGCTGACTTCGCGGAGCCTTACGGGTGGGTGGCTGGTGCCAGCCGATAGACCGGCTCGGGTTCCGGGGGATGGGTCTCGCTGGCTCTGGCGTACGCTTCCATTTTCACGCGGCCGGCCAGTTCGTGGTGCGCGCGGTGGCTCAGCAGAACCGTCCCGGGGCCGGCCAGGCTGTTCAGGTGCAGTGTCACGTTGGCTGCGTGGTAGCTGTCTAGGAGCTCACCTTGGGACTGCAGGGTGGCCGTGTGCATGCTTCCCGATATTTCCAGGCGCACTCCATGCTGCACCTCCAGCATGCGGCTTCTACGTTGCACGCGGATGCACAGGTCCTGTGCCAGGGCCGCGGCCTGCTGCAGGTTCTGTGCGCTGCTGGGGCCCTGCTCGAAGTGGAACAGCATGCAGTCGCCTAAGGTCCCCGCGCCGTGGCCCTGGCCCGACTGCACGGCATTGGCGCACCAGCGCAGTTGCTGCTCGCGGATATCCTGCAGATCGGACAATGCCAGCGATGCGTCGCGGGCGGGGTACAGGCGCAGAGTCAGGCACAGGATGGCGCGAGAGGGGGCTGCGTGGGTTCGAGGCCTGGGGCGTTCCAGCGAGTCCATGGTGGCGCGCAGCGCCTGCCCGGATGCGGCGTGGGCTGCGGGGATGGACCTCGCCACTGGGCTGGGTCTGCGGGGCGGGGCCGCATGCGCCAGGCACCGGGCGAGGTCTCCGTACAGCTGCACGGCATCAGAGGTGCGAAGCTGCACGTCCTTTTGCAATGCCTGCTGCAGCAACGCTCCCAGCGGAGTGTCTTGCAGTTCCTCGGGCAACGGGACAGCATCCATGCTCATCTGGCGTTGCAGCACCTCTGTCAGGCTGGAGCCCTGGATGCTCGGCCGGGAGCTCAGGCACTCCACGAACATCAAGGCCCAGGCATAGATGTCTGTGGCCGGCCCGCATGCCTCGCCGCGCAGTTGTTCTGGCGCGCAGTAGGCGGGCGTGCCTTCGGCCCCTGTAGTGAATTGGGGCTCTCCACGGTGGCTGGCCAGCCCGAAGTCGAGCACCTTGGCGTGCAAGGTGGTGCCGCTGGAAACCACCATCACGTTCTCTGGCTTCAGGTCACGGTGCACGATGTGGTGGGCATGAAAGAAGGCCAGGGCATCGAGCACCTGCGCCATCAGCCCTGCTGTGTCCGGCAATGACAGCTTGCCTTGGCGCTGCAGAAACTCGCGCAGCGTTTCACCAGCCACGTACTCCAGCACGGCAAACGGCACGCCTTCCCGGGCCAGACCTTTGTCGATGAGCCGGACCACGTGGATGTGTTGCAACAGGGCCAGCACCCGGGTTTCCTGGTGCAGCCGCTGGTGCACACGCCGCCGATTGGCGGGGTCGCGCGCGGCCGGGGTGCTCGGAATCTTGATGGCCACGAACTGGCCGGTACTGCGCTGCCTGGCCTTGAAGATCTGGCCTGACGCGCCCTGGCCCAGCAAACCCAGAGATTGGTAGCCCGGCACACCCACGGGGAAACCGTGCGTGGGCACTCGTGTCATTGCGATGGGGCGCAGGCTCAGGCCACAAGCGACTCTTCAGCGTGGATCTGGCTGACCAGTGCCAAGGGGTCGAAATCGGCTTCCAGCTGCGTACCCCGCAGGATGCGAAAGCACAGGCTGCCAAAGCGCAATGAGCCCCGGCGCCGCTCGATCAGCTCGGGGACGTGGGTGTCGCCTGGCAGGGCCAGGGCAAGTTGTTTGCGCATGCGGAATATCTGGATGTTGAGGTGCCCAGGCTCCACCCCCAGCATCTTCGCCAGACGCTCCAGCTCGACCCAGCCGTGGGCCTGGCTGTCCCGATGGCGCTGTGCATCGGCCCATCGCAAGCGCGCCAAGGTCAGCAGGGCGTAGTGGTGTGTGCGCTCGCCCAGGTCGAACTGACGGTCTGCCTCCTGCACCTGAAGGCGCACATGCTCTTCATCCAGGCTCACGTTGAAATGCAGGATCGTGCGCGGCCGGATACACGGAGCCGCGCCGACCATGGCCTCCATGGTCGAGGTCACCTCTTGCGCCGCAATGAAGCACCAGGTCTGGTTCGAGAATCGGATCTCGTCGCCGTCTTCCAGCACCCAGCTGCCCTGAGGGGTGGTGCACATCCACCGGCCTTGTTCGGCGCAGTGGATGGACACCTCGGCGTGCTCGCCCTGAGGCAGCAGATTGGACCGCTCCAGCGGCACAGGGGCGCTGTCGTGGCCCAGAGGCCAGAGCAGATTCGACGGGGCTGCGATGTCTTCCACGACCCAGGTGGAGCTGGCTTCACCCCCGAAACTGATGACGTTTCCCACGCGCAGTGAAAAGGCGCCGCTGTGGGTCAGCCGTGCGCCATCCAGCAGGGTTCCATTGCGGCTGTGGTCGTGCAGTTCCCATGCAGTGCCTGTCCAGCGGATGGAGGCATGCAGTTGCGAGGCATCCGGGCTTTCCAGCAAGGTGTCCGAAGAACGGCCTCGCCCAAACACGTGGAGTGTCCGCAAATGGATCTTGCGCTGGGTTGCTCGGTTTTTCAGGATTGCCATCAGTCACCCCTCATTTCTTCCTCGTCACACCTTGCGGCGCGGTTTCCTTTAGCCCCGCGCATGGCTGAATGTGATGCCACGCAGGCCGTGGCATGCCGCTGCTGCGATCGCCTGGCGGGATACCGCTTGGCAGCCGGCGCCGGTTTCCTCCCCGCGCGTTCGCCAAGAATCCCGATGCAGCCCAAAGAGTGTGTTGGCGCCGTCTTCCCCACGCAACTACCAAATCTGGTAGTTAACGTTTGGTTTGCAATTGCGCGGCATCGAAATGCACGCCCCTCCTCGGCAAGGCATCGCCAGCAGCCCTGCCACGGACCTGCATTTCGACCGTGCTGCGTGCAGTGCCAAGCAGTTTTTTTGTTGACCGCAGCGGCGCCATGGCTCCGTAAACCTTCCATCACAGCGGCGCGCACAGTGGCGTGCTGACAGGCGTGGCCTGTAATGGCCTGTAATCGCCAAGCCGGAAGGCGACTCCCACAATTTGTCCAGCGAGATGGCGTGTGCCATCCGCGCCAATTCATTGACGGAGAAAACCATGCCTTACCTGTCTGATGCTCAACGCAATCTGCTGGCGCCCCCTGTCGGGCCGCATCCTCGCAACGGTGCCACGGTGCCGACTTCGCAGCAGGCGCCGTTTGTGAACGCCGCGTGCTGGGGTTGGGCGTTGAATGGCGAATATGTGAATGCCAACGACCCCTACGCAGCCACCACCATCTATACCTCGGACGACGGCGCTTTCGTGTTCAATGCGCAACGTGTTCCCACCGGTCTGAATGCAGCATTTTTTGCGGTCACCGACGTGGTCTTCCCGCAGACAGTGCAGTACCACACCACATTGACCGCCAACTTCGCCAATGCACTGGGTGGCAACGTGGCGGCACAGGATGCCTGCCGTGTTGCGCTGATGAAGCTCACGGCAGAACTCAATGGGCACGCGGTGTTGCCCGACAACGGCTCCGCCGTCTACACCATGGTCATGAAATCACCGAGCTGGTACGGCTGGTGCCATTGGGGCATTGGCATCCAGGGAGCGGGCGGTGGGGTCACGACCTACCAGCAAAAGGTCAATGGCAGTGTCGAGAACCCCAACACCCTGCAATACAACTGCGGTGTGATGTGGGATGAAGGCCAGCCGCTGACCACGACAATCCGCATCGACGGCCTGTTGCAGACACAGGTCAACATGCTCAACAACGTGGTGTGACGCCATGGCTGTGCAAACCCGTGGTATCGACGTCAGCCACTACCAGGGCGAGGTCGACTGGCCGAGCGTGGCGGGCAGCGACGTGGTCTTCTGCTTCATCAAGGCCACCGAAGGCATTGCCTATGCGGATCCGCTTTTCCGTGCCAACTGGACAGGCAGTGCGGCCGCGGGCTTGCGCCGAGGGGCTTATCACTTTGGCCATGCCGGCAGCGATGCCGTTGCCCAGGCACGGTTTTTCTACAACACCGTCAGCGCCGATGGCACGCTCGGGACTGCGGATCTGCCGCCAGTGCTGGATCTGGAAACCCTGGATGGGCAAAGCCCCGCCGAGGTCCTGCAATGGACGCTGGCATTCCTGTCCGAGACCGATGTGCTGTTCGGACGCGAGACCATGATCTACACCGACGCGGGCTTCTGGCAGGCGCTTCAGGCGCTGCCCGGTTGCCAGGCGTTGGCCTCCCGCCCATTGTGGCTGGCCGCGTATTCGGCCTTTCCGCACATACCGCCGCCTTGGTCATCCTGGACGTTCTGGCAGTACAGCGATGGCTCTGCCAACGGCGGCACTCCGGTGCCGGGCGTGGCGGGCGCCGTGGACCAGAACTGGTTCGCTGGCTCCATAGCGCAGTTGGGTTCTTTGGGCTAGTGCCCGGGTCTTCCACCAGCGCTCATACGGGCGGGGATGCTTCCCGCCAGGTCCCTTTTTCACCACCCCACCTTGAGGAGATTTGCCATGACCTTCTATACCGACGCCACTGACACCAAAAAAATCACCAGGGAGATCGAGAAAAATCTGCAGGATGAAGAGAAAGCCATTGGAGTCCTGCAGTTGATTGCCCAGCTTTGTCTGACCACCGAGCTGTCCGAGGACCCGATGACGCTATGGCTGCGTTTGCTCAGCGAAAACGGCGTGACCGCGCAGAAGTGGAAGGGCAGCGAAGCTGTCATCGAGATCTATCCCAGCGGTACCCATGGCATTGGAAAAAGCGACCGATTGTGGTTCCAGCTGGGAGAGACCTCTGTTGCTGTCATCAAGGCCTACAAGAGCGAACATTAGGCTCGTGCGCCGGGACTGGCATCAGGGGGGTAGCGCGGCGCACGGAGGGACCGCGAGCTGCAGCAGTTCACAACGGCACGCTGACACGCCCCGTGACGGTGGTGTAGCGGTACCCCCCCGTGCGGCCCGAGAACAGGGGCGCGGTGTTGCTGGCCTCCAGGCCCAAAAACCATTGCACGGCGCTGTTGCGCCGGGACGCGGCGCCCAGCGCGGCACGCCATGTCGGATCCGATGTGCCGTCAATGCGCTGCTGTCCGGCCTCCAGGCTGGCGCTCAGTACAAACGCGTCCGCCACTGCGAACCGCGATGACAGCCCCAGCGAGGCTTCATGCAGCCGCTCCGGCGAGAAGTATTCCGGGCGATACGCATGGGTGTTGTGGTAACTGCGGGTCTTCAGGTAGGCGTTCAGGCCAAAGCGTTCGCTGATCGCATAGTTCCACCGGGTGCGCAGTATGGGGCGGTTGTTGTCGTTGGAGAACAGGGCCGTACCGGCCGAGACTCCCACGTTGAACTGCTCGCTGAATGCATGGTCCATCACCAGCGCGAGCGCGGTGAAGTGCAACCCGCGGTCAATGCCGCGGATGGAGTTGACCAGGTCACGCTCGACGCTGAGCCCCAGGGACGTGCCGGCGCTCATGTGTTCCATGTAGTCCAGCCCGCCCACCCAATGCGTGGTGCCTGCCACGCGAGCGGCGCCAGCGCTGGCGTCGATGGTTCGGCTGGCATTGGCCTGCTTGTAGGTGGCCAAGCCCAGGCCGCCGCTGGCGGACCAGCCGGGTGCGTTGTAGCGCAACGCGCCGACCCGCGCACCCCAGCCTGACGCCGCGGTGTACCCCAGTGTCTGCTTACTTTCCCGGAAATCGTCCGAGTCCTGGCTGGCAAAGAAGCCACCG
>NZ_JALEGG010000233.1 GCF_022763525.1 Acidovorax sp. | reverse complement strand
CAACGCTGCCATGTTTGCGGTGGAACTGGGGGCAGGTACCCGCTCAGGCTCTGCATCGCTGCTGGCTGACGCCATCGACTTTCTGGGCGACGCCGCCAACTACGGCCTTTCGCTCTGGGTCCTGGCCATGGCCCTGGCCTGGCGGGCCCGCGCCGCCCTCGTCAAGGGAGCCAGCATGCTGGCGTTTGGCGTGTTCGTGGTGGGCCGGGTGGCCTGGGGTGCCTGGCAAGGCACGCCGCCCGAACCCTTCACCATGGGCGGGGTGGGCCTGCTGGCGCTGGCGGCCAACCTGGGCGTGGCCGCCCTGCTCTACGCCTACCGGGAAGGTGACGCGAACATGCGCGGCGTGTGGCTTTGCACCCGCAACGATGCCCTGGGCAACCTGGCGGTGATGGGTGCAGCCCTGGGCGTGCTGGGTACGGGCACGGCCTGGCCTGACCTCGCGGTGGCGGCCATCATGGCGGGTCTGGCCATCAGCGGCGGCTGGAGCGTGATCCGCCACGCCCGGCAGGAATTGGCCAGCACGGCTGCGCACCCGCAACCGCATGCCCATTGAGCCAAGCCATGCGCATACGTCTGTCTACGCCCTTGAGCGCGCCCCCGCAGTGGGTCGCTACCCAGCTTCAGAGCACGGCCGTGTTCCGGCACATCACCGCGCCCGTCATCCACTTCCGGCCAGCACCGGGACATCACTGGCCCGCCCACTGGGCACCTGGCGACCTGGTGCTGCAGATGCGGCTGCTGGGCATGATTCCCATGGGTCCCCAGACTGTCCGCATCTCGGTCGAGCCCTGCACACAGGCGGGCGGCTGGCCCACGCTGCGCGACAACGGCGAAGGCGTGCTCATGCGCCGCTGGGACCATCGCATCACCCTGCAGCCGCTGCCCGATGGCCGCACGCTGTACACGGATGAGATCGATGTGGCGGCGCGGTACCTGCCCTGGCTGATGACGCCCCTGAGCGCCCTCTTTGCCCAGGGGTTCTACCGGCATCGCCAACGGCGCTGGCGCCACTTGGCGGCGCAACACGCCGCCGACGGCACAGCCCCTACCGCAGTGCAACGGCTTGCCGCCTTCGAGCACCTGTTGGCCGGCTTTGCCCGCCTGCCCGACGCCCCGCCACCTCAGCGCTGGCGATGGCTGGAAGCCGCCCACGTTCTGGGGCAGGCGTCCTTGCCGCTGCACTGGCGTGCGCACACCGCCATGCTGCGCTACGCCGTGGCGCTGGGGGATACACGTGAGGCCGCGGGGCAACTCCTGCGGCTGGCCTTGGTGCCCTGGGGCCATCTGCTGGCACGGCTGCCGCTGGGCAACATCGGGCGATCCCATGTGAGCGCTTTTCAGCCCATGGTGCCGGCGGCCGAAGTCACCGTGCTCATCCAGCAGGCGGTGGAGGACACAGCGACGCCCCCCGTGCGGCTGGACGAACGGGGCGCCTGAAACACAGCCCCCGCTGTTTCGCTTGCCGCGGCGCGCTCAGGCCTTGGCGCCGCGGCCCGCGCGGCCCTGCTTGAGCGGAGCCCTGGCTGGCCTCACCGCAGCCCGCTCCAGCCACAGCAGACTGTCCATCTGCACCAAAAAATGCCGCAGGTAGTCGGGCGACAGGGAGCGCATCAAGGCCAGGGAGCGCAACATCAGCCGGTGTGAATTCAGCGGTCCTGCATTTTCCGGCCCGCGTGTGAGGGCCTGCGCCAGCTGCTTTTCCGCCGAGATCTTGGACCACACTTCGCTGAAGCGGCGTACGCTCTGCAGGTCCGAAACACTGGCGCCCGCGCCCGCCAGCACACTGTCTGCCCCGGGTCGGGTCCTGGCACTCAGTTCACGGTTGAGCTGCTGCAGCGGAGATGGGGTTTTGGCGACTGCCGCGGCGACCCGTGCCCGAGGAGCTGTTGCCTGCACACGCCCGGCGTAGTCCGCGAGAGCCGCCTGCAGCCTGCGCTCCAGCACCTGGCGGACCCCCGGCGGCTGCAAGAGGAGACGTTCGTCCAGCACCTCCAGGTAGCGAAAGCGTACCGGGTCAAGGTGCTGCGCGCCCTCGGCCCGCAAGGATTCCAGGGTTGGCTCACTCATCACGGGCTGGCTTGGCAGATGCGGCGCGAGGAACCGGAGCCATCTCGACCCGGCGGTTCTGCGCCCGGCCCTTTTCGTCGGCGTTGTCTGCCACGGGCTGCTCAGCACCAAAGGCTGCGGCAAACACCTGGGACGAAGGCATCTCCTCTTCGATCAGCGCACGGGTGACGGTGAGTGCGCGCTGCGCTGAAAGCTCCAGGTTGTCGGCAAAGCGCTGGTGGCGCCCTTGCACCAGGCTGGTGTTGTCGGTGAAGCCGCTCACCATCAGCATCTCGTCGCGCTCCTTCAAATACACCTGCAGCGGAAGCACCAGGCTTTTCAGCAGCTGCCGGCCCTCGGGGCGCAGCTCCGCCGAGCCGGCGGCAAACAGCACGCTACCGCTGATTCCGATGCGTCCCTGGTGCAGCGTCACACGTCCGCTGGCCAGGGGGACCGCCAGGGCCTTTTCCAGGGCCATGCGGCGCTTCTCTTCCATCTGCCGCTTCTCCACCTCTTGCTTGAGGTTGGCCACCAGATCGATTTGCACCACGAGCACGCCAACGAGGATCAGCACGAAGGCGCCCAGCAACCCCGCCAT
>NZ_JALEGG010000232.1 GCF_022763525.1 Acidovorax sp. | reverse complement strand
GAGACGCACTACACGGTGCTGGATGGCACGGCTGAATTGAAAACCGCCATCCAGCACAAGTTCAAGCACGACAACGGCCTGGACTTTCAGCTCAACGAAATCACTGCGGGTGCCGGGGCCAAGCAGATCCTCTACAACGCGCTCATGGCCTCGGTGAATCCCGGCGACGAGGTGATCCTGCCCGCGCCGTACTGGACTTCGTACGCCGACATGGTGCTGATCGCGGGCGGTGTGCCCGTGGTGGTGTCCTGCACCGAGGCCAATGGCTTTCGCATCACGCCCGAGCAGCTGGAGGCGGCCATCACGCCGCGCACACGCTGGGTGTTCATCAACTCACCTTCTAACCCCAGCGGCGCGGCCTACAGCGCTGAACAGCTGCGACCGGTGCTGGAGGTGGTGGAGCGTCACCCGCAGGTGTGGCTGCTGGCGGACGACATCTACGAGCACATCCTGTACGACGGCCGCGCGTTTGCCACGCCTGCTGCCGTGCTGCCCGCGCTGCGCGAGCGCACGCTGACGGTGAACGGTGTCTCCAAGTCGTATGCCATGACAGGCTGGCGCCTGGGCTACGGCGCAGGCCCCAAGGCGCTGATTGCGGCCATGGCCGTGGTGCAAAGCCAGGCCACATCGTGCCCCTCGTCCATCAGCCAGGCCGCCGCCGTAGCGGCATTGACTGGGCCGCAAGACATCGTGCGCGAGCGCTGCCAGCAATTCCAGGCGCGGCGCGATCTGGTCGTGGCCGCACTCAACGCCTCGCCCGGCCTGCGCTGCCGTGTGCCCGAGGGCGCGTTCTACACCTTTGCCAGCTGCGAGGGCGTGCTGGGCCGCACCACGCCCGGCGGCATGCTGCTGCGCACCGATGCCGACTTTTGCGCCTACCTGCTGCGCGAGCACCATGTGGCCGTGGTGCCCGGCGGCGTGCTGGGGCTCGCACCGTACTTCCGCATTTCGTACGCTGCCTCCACGGCCGATCTGCAAGAGGCCTGCGCGCGCATCCAGCGGGCTTGCCAGGCCCTGTTCTGAATTCTCATTTTTTGACCCGCCACCGCGATATGAACACGACGACAACCATCACCCCTCGCACAGGCGGCCAGATCCTGGTGCAGCAGCTCATCACCCACGGCGTGAAGCAGCTCTTTTGCGTGCCCGGCGAAAGCTACCTGGCCGTGCTGGATGCCCTGCACGACGCGCAGATCGCCGTCACCGTGTGCCGCCAGGAGGGCGGGGCAACCATGATGGCCGAGGCACAGGGCAAGCTCACGGGCCAGCCCGGCATCTGCTTTGTGACGCGCGGGCCGGGGGCGACCAACGCCTCCGCCGGTGTGCACATTGCGCACCAGGATTCGACGCCCATGATCCTGTTCGTGGGCCAGGTGGCGCGCAATGCCAAGGGCCGCGAGGCTTTTCAGGAGCTGGACTACCGCGCGGTGTTCGGCACCATGGCCAAGTGGGTGGTGGAGATTGACGATCCGGCCCGCGTGCCTGAGCTGATCTCGCGCGCCTTCCACGTGGCCACCTCGGGCCGGCCTGGCCCCGTGGTGATTGCGTTGCCCGAAGACATGCTCACCGAAGCCGCCACCGTGGCGGACGCGCAGCCCTACCAGGTGACCGAGACCCACCCCGGCCCCGCGCAACTGGCCGAGCTGGCGCAGCGCCTGCAAGGCGCGCAGCGCCCGGTGGCCATCGTGGGCGGCAGCCGCTGGTCCGAGCAGGCGGTGCGCGACTTCACCGCGTTTGCGCAGGCGTGGTCGATTCCCGTGTACTGCTCGTTCCGCCGCCAGATGCTCTTCCCGGCTACGCACCCCTGCTATGGCGGGGACCTGGGCCTGGGCGTCAACCCCAAGCTGCTGGCGCGCATCAAGGCGTCGGACCTGGTGCTGGTGGTGGGCGGGCGCCTGTCCGAAGTGCCCTCGCAGGGCTATGAGCTGTTCGACATTCCCACGCCCGCGCAGCCCCTGGTACACATCCATGCGGATGCGGACGAGCTGGGCAAGCTCTATCGCCCCGCGCAGGCCATTCACGCCACGCCGCAGGCATTTGCTGCCGCGCTGAATGGCGTGCGCCCCACGTCCGAGGTGCCGTGGCAGACCCATGCCGAGGCCGCGCATGCCGAATACCTGGCCTGGAGCGACCCCGCGCCCATCCGCATCCCTGGCGACCTGCAGATGGGCCAGGTGATGCAGCACCTCAAGGAGGTGATGCCTGCCGACACCATCTTCTGCAATGGCGCAGGCAACTTCGCTACCTGGATCCACCGCTTCTGGCCGTTCACCACCTATGCGAGCCAGCTGGCACCCACGAGCGGATCGATGGGCTACGGACTTCCGGCTGGGGTGGGCGGCAAGCGCCTGTGGCCCGAGCGCGAGGTGGTGGTGTTTGCGGGCGACGGCGACTTCCTCATGCACGGCCAGGAGTTTGCGACCGCCGTGCAGTACGGCCTGCCCATCATCGTGGTGGTGCTGGACAACGGCATGTACGGCACCATCCGCATGCACCAGGAGCGCGAGTACCCCGGCCGCGTGAGCGCCACGCAGCTCAAGAACCCTGACTTCAAGGCCTACGCGCTCGCCTTTGGCGGCCACGGCGAGCGGGTTGAGCGGACGGAAGACTTTGCCCCCGCGCTGGCCCGCGCACGCGCCAGCGGCCTGCCCAGCGTGCTGCATTGCCTGCTCGACCCCGAGGCCATCACGCCCACGGGCACGCTGCAGGACATCCGCAGCGCGGCGTTGGCTAAGCAGTGAATTTATTCATAGAAATTTGAAAAAAGCCTTAATTGCATATTTCTATAAATAAAAAATACGATCCGCTCCGCATCAATTGGTGTGACTGGTAGGCGAAATTATTCATAGAGTTGCATAAATTCCAGACTTCGCTACTATCTATGAATGCCAAAACAAGTCACTCCACCTGCCGACTACCCGCACGCCGTCCTGCAGCAGATTGAGCTGCTCGGCCAGCACATTGCGATTGCCCGCAAGCGCCGGGGCGAAACACAGGCCGAGTGGGCGCGGCGCCTGGGGGTGTCGCAGCCCACCATGGCACGCATCGAGCGGGGGGACCCGTCCGTGGCCATGGCCAGCTATGTGATGTGCATGTGGCTAGTGAACCCGGCGGTGGCGGTGGCAGACCTAGTTGCGCCTCAGAGCGATAGTGCGGCGTTAGAAAGAGAAATTTTTAGAGTACGCCAAGGGAAAAAAAGGATACGTAAGCCTGCTGACAGAAGTAGAGCGACCTCGTCCAAGGGGAGCAATTCACCAGAGCATCGTCTGACGAGATCAAACGCGATGCATGCCCTAGCGAAAAGTGCCGCCACAGAGAAGCCGGAAATAGGCGTGCCGGAGCAACGCGACGAGGTTCTTCCACGGATTGAAAAGGCGTTGGCAAGGCGAGTTCCAGCGAGCTCGGTAGGAGAGCTTACAAAGCTTGGCGCTTTGGGCTCGCATGAAGATGAGCTTGAGCAACTAAAGAAATCGTTGTCGGCGGGAGCTTCATCGATTTCGGCAGGAGAGTTAAAAAAACTCGGCGCGTTGGGTTCGTATGAAGGTGAGGTCGAGAAGCTGAAGAAGTCTTTAGCAGGGGGATCGGCCGCAGCTGGTTTGGCGGCTCTGATGTTGAAAAGACGGACAGGGCTTCAATGAGCGCTAACACCGAAGTTTTCTCGACGACCTACAGACCACAAGACAAGGTGTTCTTGTGGATGCTTGTAAATCCACTTCAACCCACGTTTGTAGGCGAACTCCGCCTGTCACAGCTAGTAGCCGACTGCGCCACCTTCCAGTATGCGCCGGACTGGTGGCACTTCCCGCTCAGCGAAGACTTGCCGCTGGTGGCCGGGCAGGAATTCACCGCCGGTGAACGCGGCAGCGCGCCCGGTGCCATCGACGATGCGCGGCCCGACCGCTGGGGCGAGCGCATCATCCGCCACGTGGACCGGCCGGCGCGGCTGTCCATTCTGGAGATGCTTCTGTTTGCTGGCGACGACCGTTTTGGCGCTTTGGGCGTTTCGGTGTCTGCCGAGCGCTATGTGCCTCGCCTGCTGGGCCCCTATCCGCAGGTGCGCGACCTGGCGCAGCTGAGCGCTGCGGTGGAAGACCTGCAAACCCAGGCCCCGGTCACCGCCGACATGCAGCGTCTGGTCCAGCCCGGCGTGACGCTGGGTGGCGCACGACCCAAGGCCCTGCTGCAGACCGCATCCGGTGCCTGCGTGGTCAAGTTCAGCGAGCTGGACGACGCGGTGGACACGCCCTTGGTGGAGCACGCCACCATGACGCTGGCCGCCCGCGCAGGCATTCGGGTTGCCGCCACGGGCGTGCTGCCGCTACCCGCCCGGCACGGCCAGGCGCGCCATGCGCTGACCATTGAGCGCTTTGACCGCGTCGCAAATTACCGCCTGCACTGCCTCTCGGCCCGCACGCTGCTGCGGGCAGCCCGGCTGCCCGAGAGCTACGGCGCGCTGGCCACTGTGCTGCTGCGATTGGCCCACCCACAAGGGCAGGTGGCGCAGCGCGAGGAGCTGTTTGCGCGCATGGTGTTCAACATCCTCATGGACAACACCGATGACCACGAGCGCAACCACAGCGTGCGCCTGGGGCTGGACGGCTACTACGAGCTGACGCCGGCCTACGACGTGGTGCCCACCCTGCAGAACCTGGGCTACCAGGCAATGTCTGTCGGCACTGCGGGGGCGGAATCCAGCCTGAACAACGCGCTGACCGAGCTGAGCGAGTTCGGCATCAAGCGGCCGCGGGCCATCGAGTTGATCCGGCAGGTGGTGCACGTGGTCGATGGGTGGGCGGCGCATTTTGCGCAGCTGGGCGTTGCGGCTGCCGACATGGAGCTGCTACGCGCCAGCATCGACCGCGACGCACTCCTGCGCCAGCGGCAGGCCTTTCGGTAAGCAAGGGCGCGCTGCGCATGGCAGCAGCCTGTCGCACCGCCGCGCACAATACCGGGCGTGACCGTCCCTCCACTCGAAAAAACCGCCGAAACCTCCGCCGCGCCAGCCCCGCAAGAAAGCCGCCTGCGCCGCATCGCCCACCTGGACATGGACGCCTTCTTCGCCTCCGTGGAGCTGCTGCGCTACCCGCAGCTCAAGGGTCTGCCGGTGGTGATTGGCGGCGGGCGCCGCAAGGTGGATGAACTGCTGCTGCAGGGGCCGGACGGCACGGGCGAGCGGGAGCGGCGCTTCATCCCGGTGGAAGACTTCCCGCGTCTGAAGGACTACGTGGGCCGGGGCGTGATCACCACGGCCACCTACCCCGCGCGGCAGTTCGGCGTGGGCTCGGCCATGGGCATGATGAAGGCGGCCAAGCTGTGCCCCGAGGCCATCGTGCTGCCGGTGGACTTTGACGAGGTGCGCCGCTATTCGCGCACCTTCAAGGCTGCCATTCTGGAGATAGCGCCCGTGATGCAGGACCGTGGCGTGGACGAGGTGTACATCGACTTCACCGACGTGCCCGGCGGCCAGCGCGAGGGTGGGCGCGTGTTGGCGCGGCTCATCCAGAAAAGCATCTTTGAAAAGACGGGGCTCACCTGTTCCATCGGCGTGGCGCCCAACCGGCTGCTGGCCAAGATGGCCAGCGAGTTCAACAAGCCCAATGGCATTTCCATCGTCTACGAGGAAGACCTGCAGGAAAAGATCTGGCCGCTGAACGTGCGCAAGGTCAACGGCATCGGCCCCAAGGCGGGCGAGAAGCTCGCGCGGCTGGGCATCGAGACCATCGGCCAGCTGGCCGCGCAGGATGAGCAGTGGCTCATCGGCCACTTCGGCAAGTCCACCGGCGCCTGGATGCACCGCGTGGCCTGGGGCCGCGACGACAGCCCGGTGGTGACCGAGAGCGAGCCCGTGAGCATGAGCCGCGAAACGACGTTTGACCGCGACCTGCACGCCGTGCGCGACCGGGCGGAACTCTCGCGCATCTTCACCGACCTGTGCTTGCGCGTGGCCGGGGATCTGCAACGCAAGGGCTATGTGGCGCGCACTTTCGGCATCAAGCTGCGCTACGACGACTTCAAGATCGCCACGCGCGACCACAGCGTGGCCTTCTACACGGCCGACGGCCCCACCATCCGCAAGCTGGCAGGCCAGTGCCTCAAGCGGGTGCCGCTGGACAAGCGCCTGCGGCTGCTGGGCGTGCGGGCCAGCGGGCTCGCTCGGGTGGAAGAGGTCCCGGCGCAGGGTCCGCAGCGTGGAGCTGCGCGGGGCGCCAGAGAGCCCACCCCTGGAGATTCTGCCGAGCCGGGTACTACGGCCTCGCTGTTCTGAGCAGTGCAGGGCGAAGGCACCGCCGCCGGGGTGGGACGGGCCATACTTTTTTTCGGGGTCCTTATACTGATTTCACAAGTATCAAGCGGCAACAAAACCGCGACGCCTGCATCGCATTCCAGACCAACCTGCTGGCGCTGAACGCGGCCGTGGAAGCAGCCCGCGCGGGCGAACAGGGCCGCGGATTTGCCGTGGTGGCGGGCGAGGTGCGCGCCCTGGCACAGCGCAGCGCCAGCGCGGCCAAGGAAATCAGCGGCCTGATTGGCGTGACGGTGGGCCAGATTGCCAGCAGTGCCCAGCAAATGGACCAGGCTGGCGCCACCATCGAGGGCATGGTGGAGGCTGTTGGGCGTGTAGGCGCACTGGTGCAGCAGATCAGCAGTGCCACCACGGAACAGTCCCAGGGTATTGCGCAGGTCAACACCGCGGTCAATCAGCTGGACACGGCGACGCAGCAGAACGTGGCGCTGGCGGAAGAGTCGGCCGCAGCCGCGCAGGACCTGCGGGAAAGCGCAGAGTCGCTGGGCCGCTCCGTGGACGTCTTTCGGCTGGGTTGATGCCCGATCCCTGGCGGATGCCGCGCGGTTCTTGACCTTTTCTTACGCGATGCTTACAGTGAATCTCCCGTTGTCCCGGGGGAGATTCCCATGACCGTGAACGAACTGCAGCGCATCAAGCGGTGGCACGTCGACCACAAGGCGGAACACCCCGTGGAATACCACGCCTGGGACTTGGCATTGACGCTCTGGGTGCTGGGCTGGGTGGGCTGGTTTCCCATCTGCGCGTTCGGCCAGCCCTGGACAGCGCCTGTGAGCCTGCTGGGCATTTTTTCGCCCAGTCTGTATGTCGCGTGGCGCAAGCGAGCGCACCTTCGCCACACCTTGCGGTGCGACTGGATCGACGCCGGTACCTGAGGACTGCGGCCCTGCGCAGCCATGCCTGGGTCTCGGCAACTAAGGGGATGGCCCTTTGGGCATCGCAACCTCAAAGGAAGCCGTCCCTGCCTCGCCAGGACCGCTTCGCTGAGTTTTGTTAGCCGCTCCAAAGCAGGGTGAGCAGGCGCCCCTTGGCAGGGGGGAAAGCGCGGTGTGACGTGGTACGCCATGCTCGTCCTGCCGGTGGAAGTTTATTGACGCAAGGCAAAAAACTTCGCAAATGAGAACCGTTCTGAGCCATTCCTTGATACCGTCAACGTTGCATTTGGTAACAGGCCGCCAACAGCCGACCTTCCATGAGAACGAACCTCCCCGTCACGCAGCGCGAGTACCACTTTCCAGAAACCACCTTGCTGGTATCCACCACCGATGCGCAAGGCCGCATCACCCACTGCAACACCGCTTTTGCCGAGGTGAGTGGCTATACCTACGATGAGCTGATGGGCCAGCCGCACAACCTCATCCGGCACCCGGACATGCCGCCTGAAGCGTTTGCCGACATGTGGGCCACCATCGGGCGCGGCAGGCCCTGGACGGGAGTGGTCAAGAACCGCCGGGCCAACGGCGATCACTACTGGGTGGAAGCCAACGTGACTCCCATCTTGGACGATGGGAAACCCGTGGGTTACATGTCCGTTCGCTTTCGGCCCACCCGAGAGCAGGTGGCCGCGGCCGAGGCCTTGTATGCGCGCGTGGCCGAACAACGTGCCAGCGGGCGCCATACCTTCAAGCTGCACGCTGGGCACGTGCGCCATGTGGGCTGGCGCGACGTGCTGGGCAGGCTGCACCGTCTCACGCTGACTCAGCGCTTTTCGCTGGGCCTGCTGATGGTCGGCGCGGCTGGCCTGGTCCCACCGCTGCTGGGCCTGCCAGCGCAACTGGCCTGGTGGCTCCAACTGGCCATCTGGCTGGTGGGCGGGGGTGCCGTGCTGGCGGCCTTTCATTGGGGCGTGGCGCGCGTGTTGGACGAGGTAGACGAGTTCGCTGGAGCGCTGGCCGCCTGCAATCTCAAATCCGGCATGCTTCGGCGTCACCCGCATGTGCTGGGGTCGCTGATCCGGCGCATCTGGCAGGTGCAGGTCAACCTGCGGGCCGTGATCGGTGATGTGCGTGCCGAGGCGGGCGTGTTCGCCCAGGCCACGGCGGCGATTGCGGACAGCGCAAGCCATCTTTCGGAGCGCACCGAAGACCAGGCGGCCAGCCTGGAGGAAACGGCGGCCTCGATGGAGCAACTGGCCAGCACCGTGCGTCAGACCGCCGAGGCGGCCCAGCAGGTGGCCGAGCAAAGCCGCCGCAGCAGCGCCGTCGCGCAGGAGGGCAGTGCATCGGTGGATCATGCCAACCATGCCATGCAGGCCATTGAAGCATCGTCGCGACAAATGGCGGACATCATCGCGATGATCGAGGGAATCGCCTTCCAGACGAACATCCTGGCGCTCAATGCCGCCGTGGAGGCCGCGCGCGCAGGCGAGCAGGGCCGGGGCTTCGCCGTGGTGGCGTCCGAGGTGCGCAGCCTCGCGGGACGCAGTGCCGAAGCGGCCCGCGAGATCCGGGCGCTGATCGGCACGTCGGCGCAGGAGGTGAGTGCAGGCGCCGACTACGCCGCCCAGGCGCAGGCCACGATTGCGAGCGTGGAGCGCTCGGTACAGCAGGTCACGGCCCTCATGGCGCAGATCACCAATGCCACCAGCGAGCAGTCCACGGGCATCTCGCAGGTGAATGAAGCGGTGAACCGCCTGGATACTGTCACCCAGCAGAACGCCACCATGGTGGAGCAGACGGCGGCCTCGGTGGCAGTTCTGCGCGAGCGCACCAAGACGCTGTCACGCGCGGTGCAGGTGTTCCACATGCAGGGCGACGATTGATCGACGAGGGCCTGTTCACGCCATTTTTGCCAGATGCGTTGCGAGGCCCAAGGTTCCTAGCCAAGACCCCGGCCTTGGCGTCGTCACGCGCCTGGATTGGCGTGGCGGGGGCGGCCTTCGCACTGGCAAAAATAGTGTGAACCGGCGCTAGTCCGGGCGCCGCCGACGCTCCTGGCGGCGCTACTGCCGAGCCGTGCGCACGTTGCGCGGCAGGCTCTGCGGGTGGCTCGTGCGCAGGGGGTTGATGTCCAGGCCACCGCGCCGTGTGTAGCGTGCGTAGACGGTGAGCTTGATGGGTTTGCAGCGGCTCCACACGTCCATGAAGATTCGCTCCACGCACTGCTCGTGGAATTCGTTGTGGTTGCGAAAGCTCACGAGGTACTGCAGCAGGCCTTCCTGGTTGATCTGCGGGCCGCTGTAGCTGATCTGCACGCTGCCCCAGTCGGGCTGGCCGGTGACGAGGCAATTGCTTTTCAATAGGTTGCTGGTGAGCGTCTCGGTGACGGGCGCTTCGTTGAACTCGGCCGTGAGCAGCTCGGGGGCGGGCTGGTACTGCGTGCATTCCACATCCAGCCGGTCCAGGCTCAGGCCGTCCAGCTCGTGCACGGGCTCCTGGTCGAACAGCTCGGGCGCGATGAGCTTCACGCCCACGGTGGCCGGGTGTTCCGCACCGCGCCACACGGCTTCGCTGATGTCGGCGCGGATGCGGGCCTGCACCTCGGCCGCATCGGCAAAGCGGGTGTTGTTGAAGCTGTTGAGGTAGAGCTTGAACGACTTGCTCTCCACGATGTTGGGCGTTTCGCAGGGCACGGTGATGTGCGCCAGCGCCACCTGCGGCTTGCCGCGCGCATTCAGCCACGACAGCTCGAATGCCGTCCACAAATCGGCGCCGAAGAATGGAGTGGCGCCCGTGATGCCGATCTCGGCGCGCTTGCCGGCGCGGGGGATGGGGAACAGCAGCGATGCGTCGTAATGGTCCACATAGGCCGAGGCCTTGCCGAGTTGGGATTGTTCTGGGGTGTTCATTTGCTATTAAAAATATAGCTTCTTGCGCTGACTGGGAAAGCGCGGGAGCCTGTTTTTACTTGAATTCTCTTTCGCGCAGCCATTTGGTGGCGATCCACTTCTCGCCCGCGATCACGGGGGCGCCGCCGTGCAGCGTGCGGGTGGACGGGTGCGGGCGCTCGTAGCTGAAGAACACCGCGTTGCCGCGCTGCGGCGCGACCTCCAGGTGCACGTCGGGGAAGGTGGTGCCGCCACCCTTTTCGGGTGTGTTCAGGTACATCACCAGCGTGCCCACCCGCTGCCCGCCGCGCTGGACGATGGTGGGTGTGCCTGGCTCGCCGGGGTCGAAATAGTCGTAGTG
>NZ_JALEGG010000231.1 GCF_022763525.1 Acidovorax sp. | reverse complement strand
GGGTAGGCAGTGCGCGCGCCGGGCAGCATCCAAGGCACTGCCAACGTGTCGCTGGTTTCGCCGACGAGCACGATCTTGTCCTTGAAAGTTTCCAGTGGCACCCGCCCGTCGATCACCTGCGCCAAAGAAAGCGGCGCGTACGGTCGGGCTCCCTCGGGGTTGCTCGCACTGAACCGTGGCCGCAGGGTCGCCATGGCGTCCGTGGGTACCTGCATTCCACCGAGCCACGCACCACGGGGCGCGTCCTGGACCCGAAGATCCTGAAAACCCAGGTGCAGGCTGTGCGCCGCAGCCAGCAGCGCCACAGCCGGAACGCCGACCCCGTCGTGCCGCAGAACGAGTGGAATCTCACGGACACGGCCGTCGCCATCGGGCACCGCAGTCCAGTGGCCCACTCCCGCGGCCGCCGAGCCAATCGTTGCTACGGGATAGCTCGCGGAAGTGGCGGGGACCGCCATGGCGCCGGGATCGCGCAAGGCGCTGCGGTGTGCATAGTCCGGCAGCGCAGTGGTGCCAGTACCCGAAAGAGCGTAGCGTGAGACAAGCAATACGTTGCCCGCCCGGGCCAAGCTGGCCGCCAGCCGGGCATCGATGTTCAGGGCTTTCTCGGCTGCGTCGGTCGTGCGGCTCAGCTCCGCCGCCAATGGCGAACCTTCACCGGCTCGCGCAAGGGCTTCACGTATTTTTCGGATGTAGGCCAAGCCGCGGTCGGACTGCGGTTCGGCAAAGGACGGCGTCAATACGATGGTCTTGGCCCCGGCTTGTGAAAGCCGGTCCACCAGCGTGGCGTACAGTTCGCGTGAACCAGCACTGTCACGCAGGGCCGGCAGCGCTGCCAGACTGGCGTCGTCAATGCCGATGACGGCGATCTCGGACAGGGGCGGCGGGAGCCCGCTGCTGGTGGCGGCATCGTACAGGCGAAGCTCCAGCCCCTCCAGCGCCCCGGTGGCGGCGCAGGCCAACAGCACAGCGGCCCCAGCCACTGCAGCTCGTACACCAGCGGCACGCCAGAGGCTTCGCCACCCTCCCGATTTTGGTCGTCCCACTTGTTCTTGTTCCACGGCCTGAATTGACCCGATTCAAGCAATATTCACGCCGGGCAGTAGCCTGCTCGAAGGGGGGCAGGAGGAGTGCGTGACTCCTCGGCGGCTGGAAACCTTGCCGATTCTGGGCCGCCAAGGGTGACAAGCGCCGCTCCGCCTGTCATTTATGTCACCCGACCAAGGCTCACGCCCTGGCGCACGGTACAGGGGCCTGAACGCGCCGAGCCCTGGCGGAAAAAGAAAAAGCGCCTGGAACCGGCGTTCCAGGCGCTTTGAGCGCAGGGCCGCCCCAAGGGGCGGTCTGGTGTGCTTACTTCAGCTGGGCCTTGAGCAGCTTGCCCAGTTCCGACGGATTGCGGGTGATCACGAAGCCCGACTCTTCCATGATGGCGAGCTTGGCATCGGCCGTGTCGGCACCGCCGGAGATCAGCGCGCCTGCGTGGCCCATGCGCTTGCCGGGAGGAGCCGTCACGCCAGCGATGAAGCCCACCACGGGCTTCTTCATGTTGGCCTTGCACCATTGGGCGGCTTCGGCTTCGTCAGGACCGCCGATTTCGCCGATCATGATCACAGCGTCGGTGTCTGGATCGTCGTTGAAGGCCTTCATCACATCGATGTGCTTGAGGCCGTTGATGGGGTCTCCGCCAATGCCCACGGCGCTCGACTGGCCTAGGCCGACTTCGGTCAACATGGCCACCGCTTCGTACGTCAGCGTGCCCGAACGGGACACCACGCCGATACGGCCCTTGCGGTGGATGTGACCGGGCATGATGCCGATCTTGATTTCGTCGGGCGTGATCAGGCCGGGGCAGTTGGGCCCCAGCAGCAGGGTCTTCTTGCCACCAGCGGCTTCCTTGGCCTTCATCTTGTTGCGCACCATCAGCATGTCCTTGACCGGAATGCCTTCGGTGATGCAGATGGCCATGTCGAGGTCCGCTTCCACGGCTTCCCAGATCGCGTCAGCTGCGCCTGCCGGTGGCACGTAGATCACCGACACGGTGGCGCCGGTCTGCTGGGCGGCTTCCTTGACGGAGGCGTAGATCGGGATGTTGAAGATCGATTCGCCGGCCTTCTTGGGGTTCACGCCCGCCACGAAGCAGTTCTTGCCGTTCGCGTATTCCTGGCATTTTTCGGTGTGGAACTGGCCGGTCTTGCCCGTGATGCCCTGGGTGATGACCTTGGTGTCTTTGTTGATGTAGATCGACATGTGTGTTCTCCGGGCTTACTTGACGGCAGCAACGATCTTGGTCGCAGCTTCGGCCATGGTGTCTGCGGCGATGATGGGCAGGCCGGACTCGGCCAGCATCTTCTTGCCCAGCTCTTCGTTCGTGCCCTTCATGCGCACGACCAGCGGCACGTTCAGGTTCACGGCCTTGCAGGCGGTGATCACGCCGGTGGCGATGGTGTCGCACTTCATGATGCCGCCGAAGATGTTGACCAGAATGCCCTTGACCTTGGGGTTCTTGAGCATGATCTTGAAGGCTTCGGTCACCTTCTCGGGGGTGGCGCCGCCGCCCACGTCCAGGAAGTTGGCGGGCTCGCCGCCGAACAGTTTGATGGTGTCCATGGTGGCCATGGCCAGGCCGGCGCCGTTCACCAGGCAGCCGATGTTGCCATCGAGGCTGATGTAGGCCAGGTCGAACTTGGAGGCTTCCACTTCGGCCGGATCTTCTTCGTCCAGATCGCGGAAGGCCACGATTTCTGGGTGACGGAACAGGGCGTTGGCGTCAAAGTTGAACTTCGCGTCCAGGGCCATCAGGTTGCCCTTGGAGTCGCAGTTCAGCGGGTTGATTTCCACCAGCGACGCGTCGGTGTCCATGTAGCACTTGTAGATCTTGGCGAAGATGTCCACGGCTTGGTCAATGGAAGCGCCGGTCAGGCCGATGGCAGCCGCCACCTTGCGGGACTGCGCTTCGGTGATGCCGACCAGGGGATCGATCATCTCGGTGACGATCTTCTCGGGCGTGGAGTGGGCCACTTCCTCGATGTCCATGCCGCCTTCGCTCGAAGCGATCAGGGCGACCTTCTGCGTGGCGCGGTCGGTGACCAGCGACACATACAGTTCGTTCTTGATGTCGGCGCCGTCCTCGATGTACAGGCGGCGGACTTTCTGGCCTTCAGGGCCGGTCTGGTGCGTGACCAGTTGCATGCCCAGAATTTCGCTGGCGCGGGCCTTCACGTCGTCAATGGTCTTGGCAACCTTCACGCCGCCGCCCTTGCCACGGCCACCGGCGTGGATCTGGGCCTTCACGACCCACACAGGGCCGCCGAGCTTCTGGGCTGCTTCCACGGCTTCTTGCACCGTGAATGCGGGAATGCCACGCGGAACGGGCACACCAAAATTGCGCAAGATTTCCTTGCCTTGGTATTCGTGAATCTTCATGAGGTCTCTCTCAGGGAAGGGTGGTTGGTACCCGTTTGCCATGAACAGTTGTCTGGCCGCGGGCTTGGGACATGGCAACCCGCGACTGTATCATGCTGCAACGCACCATCCCTTGTGCCTTGTACGTACATCCCCTTACCACCGGGCGGCGGCCCTGTGGTTGCACACGAAGGAAACCCCGATGTCCAAAGTCTTTATCGACGGCGAAGCCGGCACCACCGGCCTGCAGATCCGCGAGCGCCTGCAGGCCATGCCGCAGATCGAATTGGTCAGCATTGCGCCCGAGCTGCGCAAGGATCCCGCCGCCAAGCGCGAGCTGATCGCGGGCGTGGACCTCGTCATCCTTTGCCTGCACGACGACGCCGCGCGCGACACCGTGGCCATGGTGGACGAAATTGCCCGCACGACCGGCCGCAAGGTCAAGGTGATTGATGCCAGCACGGCGCACCGCACCGCGCCCGGCTGGGTGTTCGGGTTTCCCGAACTCGCGGCCGGACAGCGCGATGCCGTGGCCGAGGCCGACCGCGTGGCCAACCCCGGCTGCTATGCCACGGGCGCGATCGCGCTGCTGCGCCCCCTGGTGGATGCGGGCCTGGTGCCGCCGGATTTTCCACTCGCACTGCCCTCGGTCAGCGGCTATTCGGGCGGCGGCCGGACGATGATCGAGGCGTACGAAGCCGGCACCGCGCCGCTGTTCGAAGCCTATGCGCTCACACTGCAGCACAAGCACTTGCCAGAAATCATGCGCTACACCGGGCTCACGCGGCGCCCGATTTTTGTGCCGTCGGTGGGCAACTTCCGCCAGGGCATGCTGGTGCAGTTGCCCCTGCACCTGGACCTGTTGCCGGGCGCGCCCAAAGCCGCGGAGCTGCACGACGCGCTGGCCGCTCACTACGCCAAGAGCAACACGCCCGAGCAGTGGGTCAGCGTGCTGCCACCGACCGCCGATGGCAAGCTCGACGCCACTGCGCTCAACGACACCAACAAGCTGGAACTGCGGGTGTTTGCCAACGAGGAGCATCGCCATGCAGTGCTGATCGCGCGGCTGGACAACCTGGGCAAGGGCGCCAGCGGCGCGGCCGTGCAGAACCTGCAGTTGATGCTGGGCCTTTGAGCTGCAACGCTCCCCTCGCCTTGCGAAGGCGTTGGCCGTAGCGGGGCTGCCGATGCTGCGGCGATGGGTGGCATTGGCAGAGGGTGGCAGCGGCACGTACACCGGGCTGTAGCCAATACGGGGGCTTGTCCGACAGCCCCCCCGATGGAGGGCCTCTACGGTCGGTGGTCATCCACTGCACTGCACGAGGCTTCCCATGGACACCACCCCCCGCACCGCATCTTCTTCATCCCACCCATCGGCCGACCCGGCCCCTGGGCCCGCGCCCCGCCCAACCAGTGGACGGGAAAACGGCGGGCTGATGTACTTCTTCATCGGCGCGGCCGTGCTCGCGTTGCTCCTGGTGGTGGGCTTCAACATGCTGGGTCCGGATGGCGCGTCCCGCACTGGCGTGGGCGACGGGCCGGCCCAGTCGTCCGCTGGCCCCACCACGGGCGGCCCCAGCCCCGGAGCCGCCACCCAGGCTGGCACGGCGGGTTCATCACAGAATGAGGGCGCGACAGGCGCGGGCGTCGGCAGCCCCACAACCACCACCGCCAACCCCGCCCAGAGAGGCGACACGCCCGCCCCGGTAGGGCGAGAGAGCGTCGGCGCCCCCGCGGGCGGTGCGCCTCAGACCACCCCAGGAAGAACCGAGGGCGTGAGCGGCGACGGAACCACTGCAGGCGACACGCCGGCTGCAGCGGCCCAGTCCGGCGCGTCGGCCATCCCCGCTGCGCCGCCCGCATCGCGCTGAGCTGCCCCCGATGCCCACCCGCCATGCCCGCACGCCGATGGCTGGCACCATCGAGCCATCGGTGGCGATGCTCGTCACAGCGGTTCGGTATCGCCTGAGGCCTGCGCCGCATTGGCGCGTAGCAGCCGGTGGATCACGTCGCCGGAAAAACCCCGGCTGCTCAGAAACCTCACCTGCCTGGCCCGCTCGCGCAAGTCCGCGGGCGGGACGCCAAACTTGCGTTGCCACAAGGCCTGGGCGCGGTCGAATTCACTGGCTTGCAGGCCCGCCACGGCGTCCTGCACGGTTTCAGTGGCCAGCCCCTTGGCTTGCAGCTCCTGGCGAATCCGGGCTGCGCCCATCTGGCCCGCACGGCGGTGCAAGGTGGATTCCACCACCCGCGCCTCGCTGATGAAGTCCTTGGCCTCCAGGTCATCCAGCACCGCCTGCAGGTCATCCCCTTCCTGCACATGCGGTGCCAGCTTGCGCTGCAGTTCGGCCCGTGAATGCTCCCGCTGGCTCAGCAGCCGCAGGGCGCGACCTTTGAGGGAGAGTGTGGTGAATCCCATGGCGGCCTGAATGCTTTTATTTTGATAGCTGTTCGCGCTTGCTCATCAAGCGCCGGAGGGGGATTTTCTCCAAATTTTGGGGGTGAATGTCCGCCCCCGTAGTCGAAACTGCAGTGCTGCTCGGCTCACGCCTCGTCAGCAGCGCCGGCTTGCGCCAGCGCCGCTGGTAGCAGGGCGATGCCCAGCTGCTCGCGCACTTTGTTTTCTTGAAACTGCAGTGCTACTCGGCTTACGCCTCATCAGCAGCGCCGGCTTGCGCCAGCGC
>NZ_JALEGG010000230.1 GCF_022763525.1 Acidovorax sp. | reverse complement strand
CGGGCGTGGCGGGCCCGCCTGCCTATTTCTGGAGGGCGCTCGTTGTGCTCAAGTTCGTGCGCATCGACCATGGGGTGCAGGCCGTGCACTACGCAGCGCTGATGCAGCGCCTGGCGCAGGACCGCATCGCGCTCACCGTGTGCCCGCTGTCGAACCAGAAGCTGTGCGTGTTTCCCAACCTGGCCGACCACAACCTGGGCAAGCTGCTCGACGCAGGGCTGGCCGCCACGGTCAATTCGGACGACCCGGCCTACTTTGGCGGCTACATCAACGACAACTTCACCCAGGTGTTTGCGGCCACGGGCCTCACGGCCAAGCATGCCTACCAGCTGGCGTTCAACAGTTTTGAAGCGAGTTTCGCGGGTAATGCCGACAAGCGTGCGTGGGAGCACAAGCTCAAGGAAGCCTTCGAGCGCTGCGTGGAGCACGACTACTGAACCGCTGGGGCCGGGGAGCGTCGGTGCGGTGCGCACCTGTGCGTGCGGAGGTCATCCCCGTGTTGGTGCGGAGGGGGTAGCCAAAATACCGGGTAAACCCTAGAATTGTGAGTTTTTGTTAAAGCGGGACTCAGGTCCGCTCAGGGGTTTGCCCACGCCGCGCGGCCCTCTTTGTTTTTTGTTCCCCTTCCTTGCAGACAGGCCGCCATCCTTGCCGCCGCGGGCTGGCCCGGCGCGCGCCGCGCCTCTACGGAGCTATCGCATGTTTCTAAGTCAAATTTCCATCGGCAAGCGCCTTACCCTGGTGCTGGGCCTGATCCTGGCGCTGTTCTTCGCCAGCAGCGTGGTCGCGGTCGTCAAACTCGCTCAGCTGGGCCAGGAGATCGACACCATGGTGGCCGACAACATCAAGACCGAGCGCGCGGGTGCCGACTGGCTGCGCCACACCACCTCGGGCGTGCAGCGCGCGGCGGCCATCGCCAAGAGCAGCGATGCAAGCTTGATTCCCTACTTTGCGCCTGCCACGGCGGCATCCATCAGCCAGACCAATGAGCTTCAGAAGTTCATCGAATCCAAGATGGACACGCCGGAAGAGAGGAAGATCTTTGAACAGGTGGGCCAGCTGCGCAAGGACTACCTCGCGGCGCGCGAGGAAGTGAGCAAGTTCAAGCAGGCGGGCGATGCCGACAATGCCAACAAGGTCTTCAACGACCGCTTCGAGCCCACCTCGCGCGCCTACTTGGCTGGCGTGCAGCAGATGGTGGACATGCAGCGCGCGCAGCTGGACGAGGCAGGCAAGCGCAGCGAAACCCTGCGCGCGCAGACCACGCTCCTGCTGCAGGTGTGCACGGGCGTCTCGCTCGTGCTGGGCGCCTTGCTGGCCTGGCTGCTGGCCACCAGCATTACGCGGCCGCTGCGCCATGCCGAGGCGATAGCCGAAGCCATCGCCGACATGGACCTGACTGGAAAGCCCCAGGAAAGCTACGCCAACGACGAAACCGGCCGCCTGCTGCGCGCGCTGGACCTGATGCGCAGCGCACTGCAGCAATCGCTGCAGCAGGTGCGGGGCGTGGTGGACAGCATCTCCACCGCCAGCACCCAGATCGCCAGCGGCAACCAGGATCTGAGCGCCCGCACCGAGCAGACAGCCAGCAGCCTGGAAGAGACCGCGAGTTCGATGGAAGAGCTCACCAGCACCGTGCGCCAAAGCGCTGATTCGGCCGTGCAAGCCAACCAGCTCGCAGCCTCGGCTGCAGCCGTGGCACAGCGCGGCGGCGAGGTCGTTGCGCAAGTGGTGAGCACCATGGAGGAAATCAACGCGAGCAGCAAGAAGATCTCGGACATCATCGGCACCATCGACGGCATCGCCTTCCAGACCAACATCCTGGCGCTGAACGCCGCGGTGGAAGCCGCGCGTGCCGGCGAGCAGGGCCGCGGCTTTGCCGTGGTGGCCAGCGAAGTGCGCAGCCTGGCGGGCCGCAGCGCCGAGGCTGCCAAGGAGATCAAGGCACTGATCGGCGTGTCGGTGGAGAAGGTCGAATCGGGCTCTGCGCTGGTGCAGAACGCCGGCACCACCATGACCGAAATCGTGGGCTCGGTGCGCCGCGTGTCGGACATCATTGGCGAGATCAGTGCTGCTGCCTCGGAGCAGAGTCAGGGCATCGGCCAGGTGAATGTGGCCGTGAGCCAGCTCGACCAGATGACGCAGCAGAATGCCGCGCTGGTCGAGGAGTCCACCGCCGCCGCCGAAAGCCTCAAGGACCAGGCCGCGCGCCTGTCAGAGGTGGTCGGCGCGTTCCGTTTGGGCGGCGCGGTGCCTGTGCATGCGCGCCTGCAGGTGCCGCGCCTGGGCTGACCTGAGCGGCAGGACCATAAAGGAGATACGCCGAACGTTGGCCCTGTCCGGCATCCGGCATCAACGAAGGCCGATCTAACTGATTCTTTCCTTGGACCACCGCCGCCCTGCGGTGGCTCCATTTTTCAATCTGGGCCATGTAGAGGAACACCATGTACAAAAACCTCGCCACCGCACTGCGTGCGGCTTGTGTGAGTGCGCTGGCGGGCGCCGTTTTCATCACCTTTCCCGCTGTCTCCCAGACCCCGGCCGGCGCCAAGCCGTCCACCCCTGTGCCGGCGCAGCCCGTCAAGGCGGGTTTCGTCTACGTCTCCCCCATCACCGAAGCCGGCTGGACGCGCCAGCACGATGAAGGCCGCAAGGCCGTGGAGGCGGCGTTGGGCGCGCAGGTGCACACCACTTTCGTGGAGAACGTGGCCGAGGGCGCCGACGCCGAGCGCGTGATCCGCGACCTCGCTGCCACGGGCCACCAGATCATCTTTACACCCAGCTTTGGCTACATGGAGCCCACGCTCAAGGTGGCGCAGGACTTCCCGCAAGTCAAATTCGAGTCCATCACCGGCTACAAGACGGCGCCCAACGTGGCGGCTGCCAATGCGCGCTACTACGAGGGCCGATACCTTGCAGGCATCGCCGCGGGCCGCATGAGCAAGACCGGTGTGGCCGGCTATGTGGCGGGCTTCCCCATCCCCGAGGTGCTGCAGGGCATCAACGCCTTCACCCTGGGCATGCGCTCGGTCAACCCCCGGGCCACCGTGAAGGTGGTATGGCTCAATGTGTGGTTCGATCCGCCCAAGGAGCGCGACGCGGCCATGGTGCTGTTCAACCAGGACGTGGACGTGATGGCGTTTCACACTGGCTCCACCGCCGTCATGGCCGCGGCACAGGAGCGCGGCAAGATGGCCGTGGCCTACCACTCCGACATGCGCAAAACCGGCCCGGATGCCCAGATCGTCGCCGTCACGCACGAGTGGGGCCGCTACTACACCGAGCGTGTGCGGGCGGTGCAAAGCGGCACCTGGAAGAGCGGCAACCTTTGGGGCGGCGTGCGCGAGGGCCTGATCCGCGTGGGCGACTTCGGCCCCAAGGTGCCGGCCGCCGTGCAACAGGAGGTGCTGGCCGCGCAGAAGGCCATTGGCGCCGGTACGCTGCAACCCTTCAAGGCCGGCAAGACCCCCGTGCGCGACAACGAAGGGCATGAGGTGATTGCCGCCGGCCAGGCACTGACGGACGCGCAGATCCTGCAGATGAACTGGCTGGTCGAGGGTGTGCAAGGCCGCATCAGCCGCTGAGCGGCCCGCCCCGCGCCGCCCGCCGAGCCCATAGCGGTTATTGCAGGCCGCGTATGTGCGGGGCCGTCGCCGCCGCTAAGCTAGGGCCCATGCACGTATACCGCTCCGCCCTTTTGCGCTTTGCCGACGATGGATCGGCCCTGTATGACGAGGACGGCCTGCTGGCCGTCGGTGCCGATGCCGAGGGCCGCCAGCGTGTGCTTGCGGCCGGCGCGTGGCAGGCGCTGGCACCACGGTATGCCGATGCACCCGTCACGCATCTGCCCGGCCGCATCATTGCGCCGGGCTTTGTGGACATGCACATCCACTTCCCGCAGACGGACGTGATCGGCTCGCCCGCCGAAGGGCTTTTGCCATGGCTTGAGAACTACACCTTCCCCCATGAGTCGCGATTCACCGATCCGGCCTATGGCGCGCAGGTAGCGGGCTTCTTTGTCGACGAACTGCTGCGCAACGGCGTGACCACCGCGCTCACCTTCGCCACATCGCATCCCGCTTCGGTCGATGCGCTGATGGGCGAGGCCCAGCACCGCCAGTTGCGGCTGATCACCGGCAAGGTGCTGCAGGACCGGCACTCGCCCGATGGCGTGCGCGACCAGACGGAGCAGAGCTTGCTCGACACCGAGGCGTTGATCCGCCGCTGGCACGGCGTGGACCGCCTGGGCTATGCCATCACGCCGCGCTTTGCCCCCACCAGCACGCCCGAACAGCTGCGCGGCGCGGGCGAGCTGGCCGCGCGCCACCCCGACGTGTGGATCCAGTCGCATGTGGCCGAGAACCTGGATGAGATCCGCTGGGCGCGCGAGCTGTTTCCCACATCGCGCAGTTACCTGGCCGTGTACGACGACTTCGGCCTGATGCGCGAGCGCGCGGTATATGCCCATTGCATCCACTTCGATGACGACGACCGCGTGCTGATGCGCGATACCGGCGCCGTGGCGGCCGTGAGCCCCACGAGCAACCTGTTCCTGGGCAGCGGCTTTTTCGACTATGCGGGCGCGGACCGCGTGGGCTTTGGCTACGGCTTGGCCAGTGACGTGGGCGGGGGCACCAGCTTCAGTCCGTTCCACACCATGCTGGCGGCGTACTACGTGGGCCGGGAGGGGCGCAGCAAGCAGGGCCTCAGCCTGTCGCCCGAGCAGCTGTGGTGGCAGCACACGGCCGGGGCCGCCCAGGCGCTGGGGCTGGGCGGTGTGGTTGGCAACCTGCAGCCGGGCTGCGAGGCAGACTTCGTGGTGCTCAATCCGGCGGCTACCCCCTTGCTCGCCCGCCGCACCCAGCAGGCGGGCAGCTTGGCGGAGCTGTTGTTTGCGCTGATCGTACTGGGCGACGACCGCGTGGTGGAGCAAACGGTGATTTCTCAAGCAAAATACGGCTCTCGCGCTTGATGGTCAAGCGCCAACAGCTACGTATTTAATAGCATCCAGTCTGCGATGGCGCAGGTGGCAGCGCAGGAGTGCACCGATGAGCATCAAAAGCGACAAATGGATCCGCCGCATGGCGGCCGAGCACGGCATGATCGAGCCCTTCGAACCCGGCCAGGTCCGCGAGGTCGAAGGCCGCAAGATCATCAGCTACGGCACCAGCAGCTACGGCTACGACATCCGCTGTGCGCCAGAGTTCAAGGTATTCACCAACATCCACAGCACGGTGGTGGACCCGAAGAATTTCGATGAGAAGAGCTTTGTCGATTTCGAAGGCGACAGCTGCATCATTCCGCCCAACAGCTTTGCGCTGGCCCGCACGGTCGAATATTTCCGCATCCCCCGCAACGTGCTCACCATTTGCCTGGGCAAGAGCACCTATGCGCGCTGCGGCATCATCGTCAACGTCACGCCTTTTGAGCCCGAGTGGGAAGGCTATGTGACGCTGGAGTTCAGCAACACCACGCCGCTGCCCGCGCGCATCTACGCTGGGGAGGGCTGCGCCCAGGTGCTGTTCTTCGAAAGCGACAAGGACGATGTGTGCGAGGTCAGCTACCGCGACCGGGGCGGCAAGTACCAAGGCCAGGTTGGCGTGACACTGCCCAAGGCCTGAGCCTCGCCGGCGCGCGGGGGCGCGTCCTACAGCGCAATGGCCCGTCGGCTGAAATGCAAGCGCAGGTAAGTTTTTTAGCATCCATGTCACGCTTCTGCTGCATGCTGGAAGCGCCGATTGTTCGGAAGGACCTGCCATGCTGACCATTGCCCCACCCTCTGAAAGCCCTTCGCTCACCGCCTGGATCGGTGCGCTGGCCGCGCCCCTGGCGGCATGGTTCACGCCAGGGACGGTCACTGAGCCCCCAGCAGCCCTAAGCGACGCATCGCCAACCGGCGCGCCAGAGCCCTGGAATGCCCCGCCCGACGCCGGAGTTGCCGATGTGCACGCCAGCTACTGGCCCTGCGATCGTCTCAATGCCTTCATCCTGCAAATGGCCGCCCATGGCCACTGCGTGAACGCCGCCATGATGCTGGGTCACCGCGCCTATGCCGAGCAGCAGCTGGCCAAGGCACTGGCGGTGCCCGACGATGGGCTGCGCGCATTGGCAGCGGAACTGAACGCCTACTTTGAAGCCCCGCCGGAAAGCGCGGCCCTGCAGCTCAGCGGAGAAGCGGCGGGAGCACGGCCGCAGCCCACCGCGCACTGACGTGGCGGGCGCAGGCTTGGATCCGCACACGGCCGTGCCTCCGAGCTGGGCGCGTAACATCCCAGCAACGCCCTCCGCAGGAGAGAGGGCCGGAGGTGCTGCATGAAATGGGAAGGCAATCGCGAATCGGACAATGTCGAAGACCGTCGCGGCGAGGGCGGCGGTGGGTCGCCCATCTTCGGAGGGCGCAGCATTGGCATTGGCACCATCGTCATTGCGCTGGTGGGCGGGTGGGTGTTGGGCATCAATCCGCTCACGCTGCTGGGGCTGCTCAGCGGCGGTGGGCCACCCGCGCAGGTTCAGCCCCAGGGGCCGGCAGCGCGCCCGCCGGCCGACGACACGCTGGCCCGTTTTGTCTCCACGGTGCTGGCCGATACGGAAGACGTGTGGCAGGCCGTGTTCCGCCAGGGCGGCGGTACCTACCAGGAGCCGCGCCTCGTGCTGTTCCGGGGCGCCACGCGCACGGCCTGCGGCACCGGGCAAGCGGCCATGGGGCCGTTCTACTGTCCGGCAGACCAGAAGGTCTACATCGACCTGGGCTTCTACGAAACCCTGAAGCACCGGCTGGGTGCGCCCGGCGACTTTGCGCAGGCCTACGTGATCGCCCACGAGGTGGGCCACCATGTGCAAAACCAGCTCGGCATCAGCGGCAAGGTCGACCAGATGCGTGGCCGCGTGAGCCAGGCCGAATACAACGCGCTGTCGGTGCGCCTGGAACTGCAGGCCGACTGCTTTGCCGGGGTGTGGGCGCACCATGCGCAGAACGCCCGCCAAATCCTGGAGCAGGGCGATGTCGAGGAAGCCATGAACGCGGCCGCGAAGATCGGTGACGACGCCCTGCAGCGGTCCAGCGGCGGCGCGGTGGTGCCAGAGTCCTTCACCCACGGCACCAGCGCCCAGCGCCAGCGTTGGTTCCATAACGGCCTGCAAAACGGCAGCGTCAAGGCGTGCGATACGTTTGCTGTCCGCAACCTGTAGCCTGCTGCACGGGGATGTCGCGGCTGGCGGTGAGGCCCTTCACGGCCAATAACCGCGTCCCCTTTGGGGCGAGAGACAGGGCAGATCCGCCTCTGGGTCTTCGCGCAGTCCGCCACCTGCTGGCGCAGCATCGGCCGCAGCGCGCTCTGTGCAGCGGATGAGTGCTACTTAAACCATAGCGCAGCAGCAGCAATGGCCTGCGGCTTGGGGCAGATCCCCGCGCCCGCCAGCTCCAAAAATGGTGTTTTTGGCGGTCAATGCGACAATAGTGGGCTAAATGACAAGTTCCTTTTCCAATCTATCGCTGGCTGAGCCGCTGGCGCGTGCCGTGGCCGAGATGGGCTACGAGTCCATGACGCCCATCCAGGCACAGGCCATTCCGGTGGTGCTCACCGGGCAGGACGTGATGGGCGCCGCCCAGACCGGCACGGGCAAGACCGCCGCCTTCTCGCTGCCCTTGCTGCAGCGCCTGCTCAAGCACGAAAACAGCTCCACCTCGCCCGCGCGCCACCCCGTGCGCGCCCTGGTGCTGCTGCCCACGCGCGAACTGGCCGATCAGGTCGCCCAGCAGATCGCGCTGTACGCCAAATACACGAAGCTGCGCAGCACCGTGGTGTTCGGCGGCATGGACATGAAGCCGCAAACCCTCGAACTCAAGAAGGGCGTCGAGGTACTGGTGGCCACCCCAGGCCGGCTGCTCGACCACATCGAGGCCAAGAACGCGGTGCTCAACCAGGTCGAGTACGTAGTGCTCGACGAGGCCGACCGCATGCTGGACATCGGCTTCCTGCCCGACCTGCAGCGCATCCTGAGCTACCTGCCCAAGCAGCGCACCACGCTGCTCTTCAGCGCCACGTTCTCGCCCGAAATCAAACGCCTGGCCAGCAGCTACCTGCAGAACCCCATCACCATCGAGGTGGCCCGCCCCAACGAGACGGCCTCCACGGTGGAGCAGCGCTTCTACAGCGCCAATGACGACGACAAGCGCCGCGCCATCCACCAGGTTTTGAAGACCCGAGGCATCAAGCAGGCTTTCATCTTCGTGAACAGCAAGCTGGGTTGTGCCCGCCTGGCCCGCAGCCTCGAACGCGAAGGCCTCAAGACCGCTGCGCTGCATGGCGACAAGAGCCAGGACGAGCGCCTGAAGGCGCTGGAAGCCTTCAAAAAGGGCGAAGTGGATCTGCTGGTGTGTACCGATGTGGCTGCGCGCGGCCTCGACATCAAGGACGTGCCGGCCGTGTTCAACTTCGACGTGCCGTTCAATGCAGAAGACTATGTGCACCGCATCGGCCGCACGGGCCGTGCAGGGGCATCGGGCCTGGCCGTCACGCTGGTGTCGGGCAGCGATGCGCGCCTCGTGGCCGACATCGAGAAGCTGATCAAGAAGAAGATCGAACTCGAAGCCGTCGAGTACGACGAGGATCAGCCCCGTGGCCGCATCAACGACGGCCGCCGCGCCTGGCGCGAGGCCGGCGAAACCGGTGATGGCCGCGATGCCCTCGGGGCGGCTCCGCGCCGTGAACGCGAACGCGACTATCGCGGTGGCCGGGAAGGCCGCGAGCCGCGAGACCAGCACCGTGGCTTCCGCCCCGCCCCGGTCTCGCGCGATCCATTCTTTGAAAAACCCTACGAGCCCAGCAGCGCCGAGGCGGCACCTGCGTGGGAGGCGGCCGCCAAGTCGCCTACGCGCAGCGGCATCTCTGCCAACATCAAGCCCAAGCGCAAGGTGGCCGCGCTGTTCAAGGCAGTGCAGCCCGAGACTTCGACGCAGTAGTTTGCGTAAAAAATGGCCTGTAGCGCTTGATATACAAGCGCTGGTAGCTATATAAAATATAGCAACATCGATTGGACCTACACCGCAGGGTGCCTGTGTCCCGCCCCACGGCCGGGCGCCAGCATCTGCAGCAGGGCCCCGGTGATCTCCCTGAACACCAGCGGCTGGCCGCCGCGCCGCAGCGAAAACTGCGTCGCCGCAGCCATGCTGGCAAAGGCGGGCAGGTTGCCCGCCCGCATCGGCCCCAACGCCGTCGAACCGTGGACATACGCTGCCTGCGCAGCATCAATCCATTCACCGGAATCCGTATCGCTCACGTAGCGGGCCACGATGCTGTCCGCGCTGCGGCCGCGCGTGTAGCGCGCCACGTCGTCCAGGTACAGCAGCAGGCTCAGGGGCGAGTCGAAAAAGTACGCATCGCCATCGGCAAAGATCACCTGCGCAGCCCAGGCCCGCGAGCGTGCCGGGTACATGCCGCAGACGGGACAGCGCGCGTCGGCGGGCACGTCGCGCGCCGCCGCCAGGGGCTGCCCGCCCGCCGGGTCGTAAGGCGTGGGCGGTGCAACGATGCACACGTCTTCCCCCGGGCCGGGCGCTGCTGCCACGCCTGGGCTCGCGGTCATCCCTGGCCTGCCGTCTTGCGACTTCCATTGCCACGCGCCCACCCCCACGCTGCCCAGCAGCAAGGCGGCAGCCAATGCCGCGCGCCGCTTCAGTGGTCGGGCGGCCGTGGGATGGCAGGGCTGCGGCAGCGGGCGCATGGTGGGCTACATCCGCGTGTCGTGCAGCGCGCCGCCGCTCAGGTCGACCATGGCGGGCGTGATCTCGGCAAAGCGCAGCACCTTGCCGCCATACTCGGCCGCAAACTTCTTGGCGTCCGCCTCGTGCGCGAAGCTTCCGATGGTGGGGCCCATGGAGCCGTGGCGTTTGCCGCCCACCACGAACACGGCGGACTTGGCGTCGATCCAGTGGCCCTGCGGTGCGTTCCAGTCGGCCTGGCCCATGTCCTGCACATAGACCGCTCGTGCGGTGCGCACCTGCTCGCCGGCCAGCAGTGTCGCAAACAGCTCCACGGTGTCGCAGAAGAACGATGGTGTGCCCTGGCCTGCGAAATGCACCTGTGCCTTGGGACCGGGGTAGTCGGCCAGCAGCATGCCGTCGAGTTCGCAGCTGGTGGTGCGGTCCATCTCGACGGGGGTGAGGGACTGAGCGCTGTTGTCGGCCTGGCTGCAGCCGACGAGACCAGCAACGCTGGCGAGGGCCGCCCAGCCCAGCAGCTGGCGGCGGGTGGTGCAGCCGCACCGGGGTTGATAGGCATGGTTCATGGTTTGAATCTCCAGCTGGCGAGCACAAGCGGCGCCACGATCCAGGCGGCCATCACCGAGCCCATCAGCCACGGCTTGGCCAGGGCCGGGGGCACGATGCTGGTGAGCCCGTACAGGGTGCGCACGTCTTCGAGCGAAAACACGTTGAGGATGCGGAAAACGTCGGCAGGGTTGAGCAGCAGCAGATACGCCATGGCCTCGCCGCCGTGGCTGCCGCCCGTGGCCACCAGGGTGCCCAGCAGCAGCAGGTCGAACACCAGCACGAAGAAGAACCAGGCCGCGATGGCCAGGCCCGATGCGCGGGTGCGCTCCTGCGTGAGCACTGACAGCAGGACCGCCATACTGAGGAACGCCAGCCCCAGCAGCACCGAGCTGAACATGAATCCGCCGTAGTGGAACAAACCTGCCCAGCTGAGCTGCCGGACCAGCAGCACCGCCACGAGTCCAAAACCCGCCAGCGTGGAAAGCGTGAGCGCCGCGGCCAGTCCCAGGTACTTGCCCAGCAGCAGCTCCAGCCGGGTGATGGGCAGCGACAGCAGCAGGTCGAGTGAGCCGCGCTCGCGTTCGCCCACGATGGCGTCGAAGCCCAGCAGCAGCGCGATCAGCGGGATGAGGTAGATGACCAGGCTGACCAGGCTGGCGATGGTGAACTCGATGGAACGAAAGCCCACCGTGCCCTGCTGCGCGCCGCCAAAGTAGGCGATGGCCAGCGAGAACACGGTGAACACCAGCGCCACGGCCAGCACCCAGCGGTTGCGCATGCGGTCGCGGAACTCTTTACCCGCGATGGTGAAAATTTGTTGGAATTCCATGGGCTAGCCCTTGCGCAGGTCGAAGTACACATCCTCAAGCGAGGGTTCCTGGATCTGCAGGTCCTGCAGCGCGGTGCCCAGCGGTGCCAGCGCACCCAGCACGGCCATCTTGCTGCCGCGTGGGCAGTCCACATGCAGGCCTTCCGGCGTTTCCGCTGCGGTGATGCCGGGCACTGCAGAGAGCAGCCCCAGCGCGGCAGGCCGGTCGGCCGAAGCCAGGGTGAGGTGGATGGTCAGCGGCATGTGCGCCTGCTCGCGCAGCGCCTGCACGCTGCCCAGGGCCTGCAGCTTGCCCGAGGCCAGGATGGCCAGGCGGTCGACGCGCTCCTGCAGCTCGGCCAGGATGTGCGAGGTGATGACAATGGTCACGCCCCCCGCCTGCAACTCGCGCAGCGTGGCGTAGAAGTCGCGGATGGCCTGTGGGTCGAGGCCGTTGGTGGGTTCGTCCAGCAGCAGCACCTGCGGATCGCCCAGCAGGGCCTGCGCGAAGCCCAGGCGCTGGCGCATGCCCTTGGAGTAGTCCCGCACGGCACGCTTGCCCGTGTGGGCCAGGCCCACTTGCTCCAGCAGTGCAGGGCACTGCGCGAGCGGGGCGCCCTTGAGGCGGGCGAAGAAGTGCAGCGTCTCCAGCCCGTTCAGATTGTCGTAGAGCACCACGTTCTCGGGCAGGTAGCCCAGGTGGCGGCGGGCGGCTCGAAAGTCGCGGCCCTGCACGGTGGCGCCACCCACGCGGATCTCGCCCGCCGTGGCAGGCGTGAGGCCCAGGATCATCTTGAACAGCGTGCTCTTGCCCGCGCCGTTGTGGCCGATGAGACCGAAGATTTCGCCGCGCGCGATGCGCAGGTCGATGCCATCCACGGCGTGCAGCGCGCCGTAGTGCTTGTGCGCGCCCCGCACCTCGATGGCGGGGGGCTCGCTCAGGTCAATGGGGGGAGGGTTGCGTGTCACGCTGAAAATTCCGTTGGGGTTGGTTCGGTTGCATGCGGGGCTGAGGGTCCACCACCGTGGGCACGCGCAGCACCGGAAACTGCTGGCCCACCAGGCGCAGCGCTTGCACCGCAGGGCTGGCCAGCAGCAGCTTGATGGCGGGGTGGCGCCAGGTCAGGCGGTCCACCATGTCGTTGGCCTCGTAGGGCACATCGCCCACGCCGTTGCCGTCGCGGTCCCAGCCGAGGTAGTTGCTCCAGTAGTTGCCGCGCCTGGTGCCCCACCGCTCGTCGCGGGCACCGACATAGCGCACCTGCTCGCGATTGGCGATGAAATCGTTGCCGTCGACCTGGTTGTTCTTGGAGCCGGCCGACAGGTGAACGCCCACCGTGTTGCGCGCCACCAGGTTGCCGCGCAAGGTGATGTACTCCACGTCGTAGATGAAGAAGCCCCGGTTGTTGCCGTCCACCACGTTGTTCTCGATCACCGAATCCTGCAGGGTGCGCAGCATGATCCCGTGGTCGCTGTTGTTGTAGGCGCGGTTGTTGCGCACCACCTGGTCGCGCACCTCCATCAGCGCCAGCCCGCCGCGGTTGGCGTAGGTGTCGTTGTCTTCCCACAGGTTGTAGTAGGAGTTCATGTAGTGCGTGCCATAGCGGCTGTGGTGCAGCCGGTTGCCCCGGAACACGGCGTGGTGCGAAACGTCCACATACAGCGCGTCGCGCACGAAGCTGATGTGGTTGCCCTCGATGCGTGCGCCGGTGGTGTTGTACAGCTGCACGCCGTTGCCGCGCTGGGAGGAGTTCACATCGCGCAGGCCGGTGATGGTGTTGTGCAGAACCCGCACGTCGTTGGCTTTCTCGATCCACAGGCCGAACAGGTTGTAGGTGAGCTCGTTGTGCCGCACCACGGCCCGGTGCGCGCCGGGGTACACGTAGATGCCCGCGTTCTGGTCCTTGAGGCTGTGCCCGGAGTCGCGCACGATGAGCCCCTCGACCACCACATCGGACGCGGTGATGCGGATGGTGTCGCCCACCTGGCCGCCGCTGAGCGTGGGGCGGCCGACGCCGCGCAGCGTGAGCGCCTTGTCGATGCGCAGATTGACCCGGTAGTGGCCGCGCTGCACTTCCACCGTGTCGCCGGGCGCGGCGGCGGTGATGGCGGCCTGCAGGTCCTGCCCGGGGTGGACCTGAACCGTCGCGGCGCCTGCGGGCTGCGCCAGCAGGCTGGCGGCCAGTGCCAGCAGGGATGCGCACCATCGCAGCAGCATCATCATGTCCACCCTACCAAGGTCTTGATGGCCAGGAACAGCGCGGCGCCGATCAGCAGGTTCTTGAAGCCCACGTAGCTCAGCATGTCCATGACGCCGGCGATCCGGTAGCGGTCCTGCCACCAGGGGCCGTCTTTCACGTAGCGCTTGCCCGACAGGCGGATCAGCACTTCGTACACGCTCCAGCCGAACCACCAGCCGATGATGGCGCCCGACGACAGCGAACCCAGTGCGGCCATCACCCAGGCCACGCTGGCGGCCACGGCGAGCGAGAAACCCGCTACTTGCAGCGCACGGCGCGACGCCCAGCCTTCGCGGCTCCAGGGCCACAGGTGGTCCGCCAGCTCGGCCCACACCCAGCGCAGGCCGCGCGCGCCGGTCTTGGCGGCAGGTTTCACGGGCGCGGTGGGCATGCGCGGATCGGGGCCCTTGGCCGCCTTGGGCGAAATCTGGTCGGCCACGGTGGCGGGGTGGATCGGGATGAAGTAGCCGTTCTTGCCGATGGGCGTGATTTCAAGCCCGTCCTTTTCGCGGCGTTTGCGTTCTTTCGCCAGGGGAGGGCAGCCCTTGGTGTCGGTGTACAGGACCATGCAGTCCAGGCAGTGCAGGCACTCGCGGTGGTCGATGCGGCCATCGGCATCAATGGCCTGCGCACCGCAGCCCACAGCGCAGGCCTTGCAGCTGTTGCAGTCCTGCTTGCGCTTCAGGCCAAACCAGCGGAACGTGCTGGGCATGGCGAGCGAGGCACCCAGCGGGCAGATGTATTTGCAGTAGGGCCGCTCGATGAAGATCGACACGCCCAGAATGGCGGCCACGAACAGGCCGTAGGGCCAGGCCCGGTTCATCACGCCCACCAGGAAGGTGGTCTTGAAGGGCTCCACTTCGGCCAGCTTTTCCGCCAGGCCCATCGAGAACATGGACACCGCCAGCAGCCCGAAGAAGACCGCGTACTTCACCCACTTGAGGCGGTCGTGCCACCGCTGCGGCAGCTTGGTCTGGAACCGCCCCAGGCCCACGGCGCGGGCGATCTTGTAGATCGACTCCTGCAGCGATCCGAATGGGCACATCCAGCCGCAGAACAGCCCGCGCCCGAACAGGAACACGGTGACGATGATGAAGATCCAGAACAGGAAAATGAACGGGTCGGACAGGAACAGCGACCAGGTCCACTGGAACAGCAGCGAGTGGAACCATGTCAGCACCTGCGTGATGGAAGGCTGGGCCATCAGGCCAAAACCCACCCAGGCCATGCTGATGCCCCAGAAGCTGTACTTGAAGGCGTTGACCGGCCACTTGTTCTTGTGGGTGGACAGGCGGGTGAGCCGCTCGCGGAACCCATAGACCACTGCGACGGCCGACAGGACCAAAGCGAAGAGGGCGATCTGCGGCGCCTGCGTTTTCCACACGCGCAGCCAGGGTGCATCGGGCTCCTTCACCGTGGGGCGCCCACCTTCCAGCAGGGCGGCCGGCAGCCAGAACTTGGACTCGAACACTGCAAAGCTGCGCTGGCCGGTGGCCTTGTCCACGCGGTTGCCAAGGAAGGCGAGCTTCCACGGGTGGGCTGCTGAAAAGGCGCTGGCGCGAATGACGAAGATGGCTGATTCGTTGTAGCGCGGCGCCCCCGCGGCCTCCAGGCCGTAGAGGTTGTACGAATCCAGGTCGCGGAAGGTAAAGGAATCCGCTCCCTGCTTGACTTGCACGCGGTCGTAGATGCCGCCGCGCACAAAGCCCGATCCCTTGAAGGACTCCTCACCCGCCGTCTTGATGATGAACAGCGCGTTCTCGCCTTCCTTCAGGCGCGAGCGCAGGTTGTCAAACCCATGGGCGCCCAGCAGACTCTTGCCGACATCGGGGTGGTTCAGGTCGCCGAACCACAGTTCGATGAAGGGCTCGGGTCCGCGCGGCAGGCCCACCTGCTCGGGCCTGACAACCAGGCGCTGCACCGCGCCCATCTGCACCAGCTGGGCCCAGTCGTAGCGCTGGCCGCTGGCCGCAAAGCGGGCGCTCTCGCGCACCGTGGGGGCGATGATGCCGGTCTGCCGCGCCACGGCGGCACCCGAGGCCATCACCACCTGGTTCTGCGCAATCACGGTGACGGTGGCGCCCGAGATGGCATCCACCCCCACCACGTTCTCTTCGGGCCGCGAGGGGCCGACCTCGATGTTGTCGGTGACCGAGCGGCCGACATACTGGTTGTTGAAGCGGATGAGCGTCGATTCGGGGATGCCCAGCAGCAGGATGGGCTCCGAATGCTTGAGCACCTTCACGCCCACGAAGCGGCCTTGCATGTCCATGCCGATCAGCGTGACCACGGGCTTGCCCGAGTAGGCTGGCGTATCGGTGATGTCGGTGGACAGCATCACGTAGCCCAGCAGCTTCTTCTGGGCGCCGTCGCTGTCGTAGGCCTCCACATAGGGTGGCTGGCCCTGGCGCTCGGAGAAGTGCGTGGCGCCGGGAAACGCGTCCTTGCACGGCACCAGCGCGCACATGTCGCGCGCGGTGGCCAGGTCCGCCGGCAGCTCGGCCTCATAGGCCCCCGCGGCGGCGTGGGCGCGCGGCGCCACCCAAAATGCTGCCAACAAGACCAGAAGAAGCGTGGCGAACTGCCGACGAAGGGAAATCATGGGACTATATTTTTGATAGCTGCTAGCGCTTGTCAGTCAAGCGCCAGCGGCCAAATTCATTCAAATGTCTGTCTGCTCGGGATCTGCAGAGGCGCCCTCAATGGGGCTGCGCAGGGCTTCGACAAGCTCAGCCTGAACGTGTGGAGGAAGGTCGAAAGTCACCACCTCCACAAGAAGCGCAATCTGTGCATTGGCGCGGCCCATACCAGGGCAGCCGAGCAAGGGCCGCCCCGCAGCGAGGGCTGCGTCCCCCTTCCCGAATCGCGCAGCGATTCGAGAGAAGGGAAGGGGGAAGGCGCGCAGCGCCTCAGGGGGATGCTCCAAATCAAGCTTCCACAATCATCCGCGTGCGCATCTCCAGGTGCAGTGCATGGCAGAAGTGCGTGCAGTAGCACCAGAACACGCCGGGCTTGTCGGCCACGAAGGTGACCGACTTGGTCTCCAGCGGGTTCACGATGAAGTTCACGTTGTAGTTCGGGATCGCAAAGCCGTGCGTCAGGTCTTCGATCTTGTCCAGGTTGGTCAGGATCAGCGTCACCTCGTCACCTTTCTTGAGCTTGAACTCGCGCAGGCTGAAGGCGGGGGCTTGCGAAGTCATCTTCACGGTGACCTTCTTGCCGCTGCGGAACACGCCGGACTCCTTCGGGTCTTTCACGGCCAGCGGGAACTCGTCGAGCGTGTAGACCTGCTTGGGCTTGACCAGGTCGCGCTTGAAGATGATGAAGTCGTGGGGCTCGCCGCGCACCGGGTGGTCTGCCATCAGCACCATCTTCTCGCCCGAGATGTCGATGAGCTGCTCGTTCTCGGGGTGCAGCGGGCCTGCGGGCAGGAAGCGGTCCTTGGAGAACTTGCAGCCCACGGCCAGGTACTTGCCATCGGCCGCCTTGGTTTCCGACTGCGTGGCATTGATGTGGCCCGGCTGGTAGTGCACGTCGATGCGGTCCACCACGTATTTGGCGGCCTTGTCGCCCTTGTGGAAGGCAATGGCCTTGTCCACGTTCCACTTGACGACCTGGCTGTCCAGAAACAGCGTCGTGTAGGCGTTGCCGCGGCCGTCAAAGGCGGTGTGCAGCGGACCCAGGCCCAGTTCGACCTCGGCCACGATGGCGGCGTCGATTTTTTCGAGCTTTCCGTCGAACCACTCCAGTACCTTGCTCAGCTCGATCACCGTGGCAGTGGGCGAGAGCTTGCCCGCGCAGATGAAGTACTTGCCGTCGGGGCTGGCGTTCACGCCGTGCGGGTTCTTGGGCACTGAAACGTAGGCCGTCAGCGCCGTCTTGGGGTCCTTGTTGGCTTCCAGCGTCCCGTCCACCACGGGCACCTTCGACGTACCGATGGTCTTGAACTTGCCAGCCTTCACGGCTTCTTCGATGCGGGCAATGTTGAAGAACAGGCAGGCGTCGCGTTCGGAAGACATCATGTCTTCGTACTTTGCGCCCATCTCGGTGTTGTACTGGTTGGTGGCCGCCAGCTTGCCGTCGTACGAGGTGGCCGTGAGGTCGCAGTTGCCGTCGATCAGCACTTGCCAGCGCACTTCCATCGATTCGGCGTCCACGCAGGTGAACATGGAGCGGTACTTGCCGCTGTCTTCCGTGCCCGTGTTGGGCAGGGGGATCGAGAACTCGGCGCCGCAGAACACGCGCGTGGTGTAGTTGATGGCCGGATCCACCGGGTCGGCCTTGTCCGGGAAGATGCCGTGAAAGCCCTGTACGTTGGGCAGCTCGGTGATCTTGTCGCAGACAAAGTAATCGAGGCGGATGCGGGCCAGGCGGCTGTTGATCTTGTCGTTGATCCAGGCGTAGCGGCCGTCGTAGTTGCCGTCCTTGTACGAGGCGTGCGTGTGGTGGGTGTCGGCCACGGTGTACTTCAGGCTGCCGTCGGGCTTGGTGCCCATGATGGCCTTGGACTCGTTGGTGATGCCCCAGCCCACCAGCGCATCGGGAACGAAGCAGGGGATGCGCGTGATTTCGCGGCCGGAGGGCAGTCCCAGCACGCGCATGTCACCGGTGTGGCCGCCGCTCCACAGGCCGTAGTAGGTGTCCAGTTCGCCGGGCTTGAGGTGGGTGGCCGCGCCCGCGCTGGCGTGGGCCGATGCGGGTGCCGCAGGTGCGGGCGCGGCGGGTGTGGCGGCCGAGCCGGTCTTCTCGGTGCAGGCCGCCACGCCTGCCGTCAGGCCCACCAGGGCGGCGGTGTTGATGAAGCTTCGGCGGCCGAGGCCGGCGGGAGCAAGGGGCAGGTCTTTCTTATCGCTCATGGTTTTCCTCTTTAGGGATGGCTCAGTGAAAAAAGGGGGGCGCACGCGCCGGTGGGCGGTGGCGGGAGAAATGCACTGCCACGCGCCAGGGCTTGTGCGGCTCGGCTTGCAATGGCGAGGACTGGACAGCGTCGGCGCGAGCCGCCGCGGGGGGAGGCACGTCAGCGGGCAGGCACAGGGGGCAGTCGAGCACCGGTGCATCAGCGGGCGCCAGGCCATCGGCGGTCTGCTTCAGAAGAACGGCATGGCCCGCACCCGAGCAGGCCAGCTCCATCGCCCGTGGCCGCACGAGAGGCGAAGCCACCGCGGCGAACGCAGCCATCAGCAGCCACACCAGCATCCATCGGTGAATGTTCTGCGGGGCTTGCCAATGGGTTTGCATGGTTTGGATAATAGATTCATACAAAATGCATCTATTTGATCTGGGTCAGGCTTCGGAGCCGAGCGCGCCGCACAAATGCGCTGCCTCCACCTACAGTTCATCCATCTGCAATTGGCATGGAAATGCGGCAGAGCCGTGCGGCATGGTGGTGATCCGTATCCGCCGTTCGCCCTCATGACGAATCCACTCGATGACAAGGATCCAAGCGATGAACAACTTGACGATGACTTTGGCCGTTGCGACGCTGGCGGCACTTCTGACGGCATGCGGCGACAAGCGGCCCGAGCCCGCACCAGCGCCTGCACCTACCCCGGCGGCTGCGCCTGCTCCGGCAGCGGCACCGGCGGCCGAGAACGAACTGGGCAAGAGCGTCTTTGGCAAGACCTGCGCGATGTGCCACGCGGCCGGCGTGGCGGGCGCGCCCAAGCCGGGGGACAAAGCCGACTGGGGGCCGCGCATCGCACAGGGCAAAGAGACGCTCTACAAGCACGCCATCGAGGGCTACACCGGCTCCAAGGGCATGATGCCCGCGCGGGGCGGGTCGGCGAGCCTTTCTGACGCCGATGTGAAGGCGGCCGTCGACTACATGGCGGACAAGTCGATCTGAGCCGGAGGGGGCCATGCAACAGGTCTTTTCAGGCCGCTTCAGCCTGCAGCGGCGGCGACTGGTGATGGCACTGCCGCTGCTGGGCGCGGGGGCGTGGAGCGCTGGGTCCTGGGCGGGCGTCGTGGCTCAGTCCGCGCTGTACCTGCGCACCTCGCATGCGCTGATGGGCACGCAGGTTGATGTGGCCGTGGCTGGCGGTGAATCAGCGGCGCTGCAGCGCGCCACCCTGCTCGCGGTGGCCGAGATGCGGCGGCTGGAGTCGCTACTCAGCCGCTATCGGGAAGACAGTGTGGTCGCCCGCCTGGGCGTTGCCGCCGGGGTGGCCCCGGTGCCGGTGCCGCCCGAGGCGATGTCCGTGCTGCGCAGCGCGCAGCAGCTGGCGCAGGCGAGCGACGGTGCGTTTGATATCACGGTGGGCGCACTCAAGGGCTGGGACTTCGCTGAAAAACGGGTTCCATCGCCCCGGCAGATCGCGCAACAGCTGCCCCTGGTGGGCCCGAGCGGCCTGGTGCTAAACGCACGCGCGGGCACGGCTTACCTGGCGCGGCGGGGCATGGCGCTGGACCTGGGGGGCATTGCCAAGCTGCCCATCCTGGAAGCGGGCATGCGCGTGCTGCGCGCGCAGGGTGTGCACGACGCGATGATCAACGGCGGAGGCGATGTGCTCACGCAGGGCACCTGGCAGGGCAGGCCGTGGCGCATTGGTTTGCGCGACCCGCGCGCGCCAGAGCGCCTGCTGGGCGTGGTGGAAGCCGAGGGCGCGTGCGTGGTGGCGTCGTCAGGCGACTACGAGCGGTTTTTCTTCCGCGGCGGCGAGCGTTTGCACCATGTGCT
>NZ_JALEGG010000229.1 GCF_022763525.1 Acidovorax sp. | reverse complement strand
GTGAGCTTTTCCATCTGCTCCAGCGCCAGCGTGCAGGCATGCTGCGCCGAAGCCGGGCGCTCGCTGCTGATGCACTCAAGCGCCAGTTCGGCCGCATCGTCCAGGCGACCTGCCTCCACTAAGCAGTCGAGCACGAAGCTGCTGAACCCGTCATCGTCATCGCGCGTCAGGCCGAAGCGGCCCTGCTTGGCCTTCACCAGGGCTGCCTCGATCTGGCCTTGGCGTTGCAAGGCCCTGGCATGCAGGCGTGCGCGGCGGACCCAGACGTCGCGTTGCAGCGGTCGGGGCATGTCCGGCGGCATGCGTGCCGCAATTTGCTGCACGATGGTGTCGATGCTCTCGGGATCGAGAACGATGAACTGTTCGCCCAGCCGCAGCCAGTCTTCATGGTCCACGTCCTGGCCGGGGGCTGCTTGGCGCAACTGGTCCATGGCCTGCCGCACCAGTTGCCGGGCTTGCGCGCTGTCGCCTTCCGCTGCCGCGACCTGGGCCAGCCGCGTGGCCCGCACGGCTTCGTCCCAGGCTCGGTAGGCGGTGCGCTGGGGGTGCGCCGCCTGCAAGGCGTAGCGGGCCTGGACGCAGCGACGCCACACGCCGTAGTCCTGGCTGCGCTCCGCCTGGCCGGACAGGTGCTCCCACGCGCGGTCGGATTGCTGATCCAGCGGCGGCTGAGCCAGCAGTCGGGCCATGCCGTCGAGGGCCTCATGCAGCCTTGCGGCCTGTTCGGGCAGGGCGCGCAAGGACTGGGTGCGGGCAAAGCCGGCGTCCACCTGTGCATCGTGGCGTTCGGCGGGCGGCAACTCTTCCACCATCGCTGCGGCATGGGCATCGATGATCTCCAGGGCGCGGGCCGGCTGACCGGCCTGCATCCACAGGCCGTGCACGCGGTGCAGTACGTCCAGCGAGCCGGGCAGCAGCGTCTGCCGGCCCAGCATCTCGCCCAGGGCCTGCATGCGCCGCGCATGCGCGGTTGACGGTGCCTCGCCTTCGCCCCCAACGTCGTCCCCGGCCCCTTCCTCTTCGTCGGTCGCCTCGAACAGGGCTTCGGCTTCGTCGAGATAGGCGTCCAGCAGCGGGCCGGCCAACGGCGCGGAGTGGAGGGGGGTGGGTGTGGCGGTCAGCATGGGGTGCGTTGGATGAAGGGGAGAAGCGAGGCAAGGGGCAGGCTCACGGCGCCTGCAGCCAGTCCTTGAGCGGCTGGTGGGCCCAGGCCTTGGCTTCGTCGCCAATGAAGGCCATGGGCTTGGAGGGCTGGAGCTTGCGGCGCTTTTCCTGCGCAGCGATCGATTTGCGCGCCTCGCCCATCCAGTCGGAGATCGACAGTTTCGCGGTGCCTTCCTGGCCGAAAAGTGCTTCAGCAAAGGGCGTGTGCTGCCCGGGGTACTGGCAGCGGAACGATGTGCCGCGCACATCCGTGGCCGTGAGAACGACGCGGTTCGGGGCTTTCAACGGCTCGATGAAAGCGCCGCTGTAGCACGCGGACAGCACCACCAGCGTGGGGACCTTGTGAAGCGGCGCCAGTGCATCGCTCAGGATCTGCGGCGTCAGCGGCTGCAGGTTTTTGCCGGCCGCGCTGATGTTGAGCAGGCCGGGATTGGCGTGGGTGGAGATGAACAGCAGCACACGGTCGCGCGGGCGGGCCACCTCGGCCATCTTCGACAGTACCAGTGCGAAATTTTCCGCCGTGGCCTGGGGCCAGTCCGTGGGCTGGTCGCTGGCGGGGTTGGCCAGCTTGAGCATCAACGCATTCGGGTCCATTTCCTTGACCCGCTTTTCCGCCAGCAATACGTCGTTGCGGAAAGCTTTGGCTTGCGAATGCATCGCGAACCCCGCAAAGATGATGCGCCCGGGTGGTTCGGGTGGCGGAGGCGGTGGCGCCGGGGCGACCAACGGGGCGGGCTTGGGTGGCGCCTGGACGGGAGGCTGGGCACAGCCCGCAAGGGCCAGGGTCAGGGCTATGGCGCTGATTAGCGCGAGCCGCCGGCGGGCGGCAGCTGGTGGCGAAAGGAACGGTGGCATCGATAACGGGCCGCACAGTGGAGGTGACCGTGATCGGGGGTCACACATCGGGCACGGGGCGGGAGTGAAAAGGCCCGCATCGTAACGATTTGCCAGGAGTGGGCCGCCGCGCCAGCGTGTTTGGATTTCATGGCGTTTTTGGCCTCTAGCGCTCTTCAATCAAGCGCTATAAGCTATGAAATAGATAGCAAAAGCAAAAAAGCCGGTGCACGCACCGGCTTGTGGTTTGTGCCCGATGTTTCACATTGTCACAATGCGACCAACGCGGGACGGGCCAGGCGGCTGGCGTGCAGCCAGGCACGGCGCAGCACGGGGGGCGACCATGCCTCTTCGGGAATCAACAGGAGACGCTGGTCGCGCAGCGCCTTGCCCAGCGCAATCTGGCTGGTCAGCACGGCCAGCGGGATGGCGAGGGCCAGCGGCAGGCCCACGGGCATCAGCCACAGCAGCGCACTGCTGTCGATCAACGCCACGCCCACTGCCAGGATCGCGATCACGACGCTCATGGGCGCCAACTGGCGCGCGGCATGGCGCCAGGGCACCGCGTGGGCTTCGCGCGGGGGCGACTTCCACTCCAGCTTGAGGCCGGTCAGCGCGATCAGCACGAAGAGCGAATGCGCCAGCATGCGGATGGGCGCTTGCAGGATGGCCAGCACGCTTTCGAGCGCTGCGCTCTTGAGCAGGCTGGTGCCACCGCCGTACTGCTTTTGCTCACCGCGCATGAACACTGCCACCACGCCCAGGATGCGCGGCAGGAAAAGCATGCAGAGCGTCCAGGCCCACAGCGACAGCAGTTCAGCGGGCAGGATGTGCCAGTCGGCCACCAGCTTGGCGCCCGACAGCCACAGGGCCGTGCCCAGGGTGAGGAAGGCCAGCCACAGCGGCGCGGAGAGGTACGCCATGGCGCCGGTGATGAACATCGAGCGGTGCACGGGGTGGATGCCCGGCTCGGCCATGAGGCGCGCATTCTGCAGATTGCCCTGGCACCAGCGGCGGTCGCGCTGCAGTTCGGCCAGCAGGTCGGGCGGCTGCTGTTCATAGCTGCCGATCAGGTCTGAGACCAGCCACACGTGGTAGCCAGCGCGGCGCATGAGCGCGGCCTCGACAAAGTCGTGCGACATGATGCCGCCCGCCAGGCCGCCTTTGCCCGGGATGGGCGCGAGAGCGCAGTGGTCCATGAAGGGCGCCACGCGGATGATCGCGTTGTGGCCCCAGTAGTGCGACTCGCCCAGCTGCCAGTACTGCATGCCCAGCGTGAAGAGGCGGCCCGTGACGCGCGAGGCGAACTGCTGCGCGCGGGCGTGCAGGGTGACGTGGCCGATAGCCTGCGTGGCGGTCTGGATGATGCCAGCCGTGGGGTTGGCCTCCATGAGCTTGGCCATGGAGACGATGCAGTCGCCGCTCATCACGCTGTCGGCGTCCAGCACCACCATGTAGCGGTAGTCCTTGCCCCAGCGGCGGCAGAAATCCGCCACGTTGCCCGCCTTGCGGTGCGTGCGGCGCGTGCGCAGGCGGTAGTAGACCTGCACCTGCGGCTGCTGGCTGTGCTGCGCCAGGGCGGTGCGCAGCTCTTCCCACGCAGCCCGTTCGGCCTGGGCAATGGCCGGGTCGTAGCTATCGGAAAGCACGAACACGTCGAAGGTGGCGCCGTGACCGGTGGAAGCCACGGATTCACACGTTGCCCGCAACCCCGCGAACACGGTGGCCACGTCCTCGTTGCAGATCGGCATGATGATGGCGGTCCGCGCGTCTGGCGAGAGTTCATGCTCCCGCACGCTCCGTGCGGACAGCGCATGCCGGTCGCCGCGCAACATCACCCAAAAGCCCATGAGGCCGGTGAGAAATCCGGTGACCACCCAGGCGGAGAGCAGACCGAACAGCGCGATCTGCCCGTAGCTCAGCCAGGCGTTGTCGTAGTCGGGCTGAACGCCCGCAAACAGAAAGCTCGCCAGGGCGGTGGTCAGAACAGTCAGGATGGCAAAGGTCCAGCGGCGCCGCTGTGCAGCGCCTTCCCACGCCTGGGCGGGGCGGGCGGCCGGCAAGGTCGCAGCCTCTGCCTGGGTGCGGCCCGTGAGCCGCAACAGCACGGCCGTGCCCAGGCTGTTCCAGAAACCGCGCCACGGCACAGGGGCCATGGAGCCTCGGTTCAGCGGCGGGGCCGTGACGGCATTGGGGTGCCGTTCTTCGCGCAGGGCGCTGCGCCAGCCCACGGGGGCGGTGCTTACTCGGGAAGAATGATGTGCGTCCATGTTTCGCTCACAGCGTGGTTGTTGTGTTGAAGAAAAGCGCGCAGCTCAATCGGGCGGTCGCCCTTGAGGCGCTGTACGCGAAGGGTCATGCGCCACTGTTCGGTGGCCGGGTTGCGGTAGACGTTGCTTTCCAGCACCTTGCCGTTGGCGTCGCTGGTCACTACCGCCTTGAGCGGTGCGTCGGCC
>NZ_JALEGG010000026.1 GCF_022763525.1 Acidovorax sp. | reverse complement strand
GCTATTGGCAAGCGCCGCAACTCCGCAGATCGCCCGGCAAGGCACTTGCCCGAAGGGTTGGAGTGAAATCGGGCGACAAGGCCGCCCCGGCTGCTTGCATGGGCACGAGCCCATGCGGCACATCCCAAGCATCCACTTCATCACGATGGCACTCCAACGCGGCCCCGCAAAGATCGTCAACACGTTCTAAGGCCTGTTCATCGATGAAAGCCCTGCGCATCCACGCCGGCCCCCGGGCCCTTCAACACCTGCAGCAACACGGCCTGCGGCCTGCCGATGTAGGCGTGATCCCGGCCGCGGCCGGCGGCCCCAAGGGGCTCATCCTGGGGCCGCTGGACCGTTTCATCTTCGGCGAATGGCTGGTGCAGTCGAGCCAGCCGGTGCACCTGGTGGGGGCGTCCATTGGCGCCTGGCGCATGGCTACCGCCTGCCTGGACGATCCCGTGGCGGCTTTCGAGCGGCTGGAGCACGACTACATCCACCAGCACTACGACCTGCCGCCTGGCAAGAAGCGGCCGACGGCGGCCCATGTGAGCGAGCGGTTCGGCCAGAGCCTGGCGGCCTTCTATGGCGGGCGCATCGGGGAAGTGCTGCACCACCCGCGTTTTCGCCTGCACATCGTGACGTCGCGCGGGCGGCACCTGCTGGGCCGCGAGCACCGTGTGGCCACGCCGCTGGGGTACCTGGGGGCCTTCTTGACGAACACGGTGCACCGCAAAGCCTTGGGGGCCTGGCTGGAGCGGGTGGTGTTCTCCTCGCCCGGTGCCGATGGCCTGCCCGCGTTGCCTTTTGGCACCCGCGACTACCGCACCCGGCAGGTGCTGCTGGACGAGCGGAACTTTATGCAGGCGCTGCAGGCCAGTTGCTCCATTCCCTTCGTGCTGCAGGCCGTGCACAACATTCCGGGCGCGCCGCGGGGCGCCTATTGGGACGGGGGCATCACCGACTACCACATGCACCTGGCCTATGGCGCGCTCCGTCAGGATGCTATGAATGTGATAGCTGCTAGCGCTTGTTGTACAAGCGCTACAGCCCAAAATGGCACGGAGGGGTCTGCATCGCTACCGCCATCGCCAGGCTTGGTGCTGTACCCCCACTTTCAGCACCGCGTGGTGCCGGGGTGGCTGGACAAGGGGCTCAAGTGGCGGCACCGCGCGACCCCCGCCCTGGACACCATGGTGGTCCTGTCGCCCGACCCGGACTGGGTGCGCACCCTGCCCAACGCCAAGCTGCCCGACCGCAATGACTTCACCCACTATGGCACCGACAGCGCAGCGCGCGCCAAGGCCTGGCAGGCGGCCACGCGCGCGAGCCAGCAGCTGGTGGACGAGTGGCAGCAGTGGCTGGCTCGGCCGGATGTGAGCCTGGTGCAGGCGCTTTAGAGCCTGTTCACGATCTCCCAGGGGTCGCGCAGCGGTCTTTGCGGGATCGTGTGCAAGGCGCGGTACGCAGCCAATAGCTCTGCTGTTGGCAAACGCCGCAACGCCGCATACCGCCCGTAAAGACCACTGCCCGAAGGGTTGGAGCGAAGTCGGGCTGATGAACTCGGAGCTTTGACGCCCGGGCTGCTTGCATGGGCATGAGCCCATGCGGCGCATCCGAAGCACCCACGTCCATCACGATGGCGCTCCAACGCGGCCCCTGCGAGATCGTAAACAGGTTCCTAACGCCGTTCACCCGCCCCGAAGCCCGCCGCGCAACGGGGAGGGGCCGGGGCCGCGCGCATCCTGCACCACCCGGGCAGCATGGCGGGCTGCATGCTTCCGCGCCCAGGCCAGCACCTCGTGCGACGGCATGGGGCGCGCAATGCCAAAACCTTGTGCGCGCTCGCAGCCCAGTTCCAGCAGCTTGGCGCACTGCTCGGCGGTTTCGACACCTTCGGCCACCACGTGCCGACCGAAGGCAGCGGCCAGCGCCACGATGGCGTTCACGAGCGTGAGGTCGTCGCCGTTCTCCAGCAGGCCGCCGATGAACGACTGGTCGATCTTGATCGTCTCGGCCGGCAGCCGCTTGAGGTACGACAGCGAGGAAAAGCCCGTACCGAAGTCATCCAGTGCAAAGCGCACCCCCAGCGCCTGGCAGCCTTGCATCATGTGGCGCATGTACTGCATGTCCTGCAGCGCTGCCGACTCCAGGATCTCCAGCTCCAGGCGGCTGGCGGCGACCTCGGGGCAGGTGTGCAGGATGTCCTTGAGCCGTTCGACGAAATTGGGGCGGTGAAAGTGCTGCGCAGAGATGTTCACGCTCACCTCCCACAGCATGCCGGCGCCGGTCCACTGCCGCATCTGCGCCAGCGCCTGGCGCAGCACCCATTCGCCCAGTTCCGCTTCCAGTTCCGCGTCCTCGATCACGGGCAGTACGTGCTGCGGTCCGAGCAGCCCCTGCTCGGGGTGCTGCCAGCGCAGCAAGGCTTCCAGCCCCAGGATTTCGCCTGTGCGCAGGTTGACCTTGGGCTGGTAGTGCAGCACCAGTTCCCCCGCGTGCAGCGCGCGGGCCACGCGCGTCTGGCGGGTGTGCTGGGTCTGCACGGCATGGTCCTGCTCCACGTCGAACACATGCATCTGGTTGCGGCCCTGGCTCTTGGCCTGGCACATGGCTTGGTCGGCGTGGCGCAGCAGGGTGTCGGGGTTGGCCTCGTCCTGCGGAAACACGGCCACCCCGATGCTGACGGTGGTGTGCAGCACGCGGTCGTCGATGGCATAGGGGGCGGCCAGCTGCTGCATCAGCGTGTCCACGCGCGCCTCGATCGCGGGCAGGTCGGCCAGCTCGCCAAGCAGCAGCACGAACTCGTCGCCCCCCATGCGCGCCACGGCGTCCTGGGGCGTCACGAAGGCGCCCAGGCGGCGGGCGGTTTCCTTGAGGAGCCGGTCACCCACGCGATGCCCGTGCGTGTCGTTCACCGCCTGGAAGTAGTCCAGGTCCAGCACGCACACGGCCAGCAGCAAACCCTTTTGCCGCGCAACGAAGATGGCGTGGGTGAGCCGTTCGGCCAGCGCGGCGCGGTTGTACAGGCCCGTGAGCGGGTCGTGCCTTGCGTGCCAGGAGATCTGGTGGCGCAGGTTGCGGGTTTCGGTCACGTCGCGGAACACGAGCACACAGCCCACGGCGGTGCCGTCGGCCTTGCGGATGGCCGAGGCGGTGTATTCAATGGCGTAGCGCTCGCCCGAGCGGTGGATCAGCACCTCCTGCGCGGCTTGCTGCAGCGCCCCAGGCACGGTCTCGCGCCACGATGCCGAGCCCGCGCTGCGGCTGGCGAGTTCCTCATACAGCCTGAACACATCGTCCAGCTGCCGTCCCACAGCCTGGTCGGCCGTGAACCCGGTCATGAGCTGGGCGGCCTCGTTGATGGTTTCGATGTTGCCGGCGAGGTCGGTGGAAATCACGCCATCCCCAATGGAGGCCAGCGTCACCTCGGCGCGTTCCTTCTCGGTGCGCAGCGCCTCCTGGGCCCGCTTGCGCTCGGTCACGTCGACCAGCGTTCCGATGGTGCCCGCCAGCGTGCCACGCGTGGTGGTAAAGGGCGCTTCGTAGTAGGCCATGTCGCGCGGCGGCTCGTGGTTGGCCGGAAAAATCCGGATCTCGTTGTTCTGCGCCTGAGCGATGCGGGTGGAGTTGCCGGGCGCCAGTTCAGGCGGATAGGCCGGAGAGGCTGGAGCGGTGCCCACGCTGGTGGCTGGATGAAAAAGCCGCTGCCACGCGCGATTGACTTCGATGTACGCACCGTTCGCGTCCCGAACAAAAACAGGCAGGGGCAGTGCGTCGATCAGCTGCCGGGTGAAGTGCAGTTGCTCGCTTTGCAACTGCTGCGTCTCGCGCAGCGAAAGGACCAGCGACTGGATCTTCCCGGCCATGTCATTGAAGGTGGTGGCCATGGCGCGGGACTCGAGCGTGCCGGTCACGGCCATGCGGGTGTCCAGGCGCCCGTGGCGGAAGGCGTCGGTGGCCTCGGCCAAGCGGCGCAGCATGCGCGCATTGGCCCGCAGGAGCAGCGTGAGCAGGAACAGGATGGTGAAGATGTTCAGCGCCGAGATGCGCAACTGCACCACCACGGTGTTCCACACCTGTCCCAGCAGCGGGGCGGCCTGCAGTGTCACGGTGAGGCGGCCTGTGGACCCATCGGCCACCGCCTGCCCGAACTGCTGGGCGGGTGGGGCAATATCCGCCCATGTGGCAAACCAGGGCGGCGCAGTGGCGGGGACGCTGGGCGCAACTGCATCCATGGCGGGGCGGTTGCCCACCTGCCAGGTCAGCGCCTGGATGCCCGGCCCCAGCCGCGCCAGAGCTTCCTGCAGACGGGCGGCCTGGCTTTCGGTGTCCTCGGCGGGCAATGACGACAGGGTGGGCAGCAGCGCGTCAGCCACCCTGCGCAGTTCTGCCGTTGCGTGGCGGCGCACCTCGGCGGTCTCCGTGGCCACCAGCAGGTGGTAGCGCACGCCCGTGACGAGGGCAATGATGAGGAGGATGGGGACGTAAAGCCGGGGATAGGTGCCGCGCAGGAGCCAAGTGCTGAGATTTCCGGTGCGCATCGGACGTGGCCCTCCCCCGAAATCCCGGGTAATGATTGTTAATTAATGTAGCCGGGCTGAAGTCTAGCGCGGGCCATGCAAATGCACATCAGGGTTGGCGCAATCGGGAGAGGGTCTATGCCGGCACACGGACACGGGCAGGCGAGGCTGCGGCGAGCTGCCTGTGGAGGAGCGGGGCCAGGGCCAGGGCTCTCGGCTCCCCGCAGAAGTCGTGCAGATCGCCCCGGTCATGCAGGTAGTCACATCGACTGGCGCAGGATTTCGCGGTACTCCTCGGGCGTGGCAACGCGCGGGTTGGTCTTGTGGCAGTGGTCCGTCAGGGCGCCCTGGATGATGCTGTCGAACAGGTCGGGTGTGACCCCCATCGCGGCGAGGCCTGTGGGCAGCCCCAAGCGGGCGTTCATGTCGCGAATCGCCTCGGGGATGTCGCTCGCCGAGGAAAGCCCCATGGCGTGGGCCATGCGTTCCAGGCGCTTTTCCTTTTGCACCGATTCGGCGCCCGCATTGAAGCGGATGACCGCTGGCAGGAACATGGCATTGAGCGTGCCATGGTGCAGGCGCGGGTTCACACCCCCCAGGCTGTGGCTGAGCGAGTGCACGGCGCCCAGGCCCTTCTGAAAGGCCATCGCGCCCTGCATGCTGGCACTCATCATGTGCAGGCGCGCATCGCGGTCGGTGCCGTTATTCGTGGCTTTTTCAATGTTCGCCCAGCCGCGCGTGAGGCCGTCCAGCGCTATGCCATCTGCGGGAGGGTTGAAAGCGGCGGACATGAAAGTTTCCATGCAGTGCGCAATCGCATCCATGCCCGTGGCGGCCGTGAGCATGGGAGGCAATCCGAGCGTGAGCTCGGGGTCGCAGATCGCCGCCTTGGGCACTAGGTGCCACGAGTGGAACCCCAGTTTGCGGTGGTCATCCACGATGATGATGGCGCCGCGCGCCACCTCGCTGCCCGTGCCGCTGGTGGTGGGAACGGCGATCAGTGGAGCGGCACGGTCGGTGATGCGCGGCGAGCCGCCTTCGATGGTGGCGTAGTGCGTGAGCGGCCCTTCGTGCGTTGCTGCGATCGCAATGCCCTTGGCGCAGTCGATGGCCGAGCCGCCGCCCACCGCAATGAGGCCATCGCAACCCTGGGCCCGGTACATCTCGACGGCCGCGCGCACGGCGGCCTCGGTGGGGTTCGACGGTGTCTGGTCAAACACCGCCACGGCCATGCCGGGCAGGGCGTTGAGCGCTTTTTGCAGCACGCCAGCGGCTTTCACGCCAGGGTCGGTCACGACCAGGGGTCGCGTGATGCCCACGCGCTCGCATTCCTGCTTCAGCAGCCCGATGGCGCCAAATTCGAACTGGATCTGTGTGACGTAGTAGATGAAAGCCATGGTGCAACAGGATGTGTGAATAAAAGCGCCAGCGATTACGATAGCCCGCCAGCTCTGAGGACAAGTTCTCGGCAGGCCACTTTATAAACAGGAGACCCGCATGAACACGAAGCAAACCCTGATGGCGGCGGCCTTGGCAGTCACCTGCGTGACTGGTGCGCAGGCCCAGTGCCTCACCGATGCGCAGGCGGCCGACATGGTGGCGAACTACCTCGCCAAGACCCCGGCAGCGAACCCCGAGAACCTCTCGGACGCCGATGGCGCTTGCACGCGCGGCAAGGTCAATGCCCTGCTGGCGCAACGCCTGGGCAAGGTGATCGGCTACAAGGCGGGCCTGACCAACCCCGCTGTGCAGAAGCGCTTCAACACCGACAAGCCCGTGTGGGGCAAGCTGTATGCAGGCATGGTTCTGGAAAACGGTGCCGCCGTGGACGCGGCCTTTGGCGCCCGCCCGCTGTACGAGGCCGACATGCTGGTGCGCGTGAAAAGCGCCGCGATCAACCACGCCAAGACGCCCATGGAGGTGCTGGAGGCTGTGGACCAGATCATTCCGTTTGTGGAACTGCCCGATCTGCTGGTGCAGGCGCCCCCCAAGCTCAACGGTGCGGGCGTCTCTGCCATCAACGTGGGCGCGCGCCTGGGCGTGGCGGGCGCACCCATTGCAGTGCCTGCGTACCGCGGCGAGCGCTTTGCCATGCTGAAGTCGCTGGCCGACATGAACGTGTCGCTGACCGACAGCACAGGTGCGCGCCTGGGCGGCGGCAAGGGCAGCGACATCCTGGAGCATCCGCTCAACGCGGTGGTGTGGCTTGCCGGTGCCCTGGCGCAGGAAGGTCTGGCCATGCAGCCGGGCGACCTGATCAGCCTGGGCTCGTTCTCGCCCCTGCTGCCGCCCAAGTCCGGTTTGTCGGTGACGGCCACTTACGATGGCCTGCCAGGCGCGACGCCCGTGCGTGTGACCTTCAAGTAGACGGACCCAGCCTGCCCGCAGGGCGCGCGCCGCTGCACCTTGTGGCCGCGCCCCTGTTTTCCTGTTGCCGAGAGACCCCGACCGTTGACCGACCTGCACATCCACCATACCCGCCTGACTCCCCAGATGCGCAGCGTGCTCGAACGCATGGCGCGCGCCGGACACCCTCCGCTGCACACCCGGTCACCCGAGGATGCACGCAGGGCCTACCAGGCGGGAGCCGATGTGCTGGAAGTGCCCAAGGCGGCGCTGGCGCGGGTGGAGGACCTGCACATCCCCGCGCGCGACGGCCATGCGCTGCCCGCGCGGCTGTATGCACCCAGCACGGACGCGGGCCTGCCCGTGCTGATGTATCTGCATGGCGGTGGCTTCACCATCGGCAACCTTGCCACGCACGACATCCTGTGCCGCGAACTGGCGCGCCTGGCCGGCTGCATGGTGGTGTCGCTGGACTACCGGCTCGCGCCGGAGCACCGCTTCCCCACTGCCCACAACGACGCGTGGGATGCGCTGCAGTGGTTGGCGCGGCAGGGGCAGACCTTGGGCGCGGACCCCGCACGCCTGGCCGTGGGCGGCGACAGCGCGGGAGGCACGCTGGCGGCAGCGAGCGCCATCCTGGCGCGCGACGCCGGGTTGCCGCTGGCGCTGCAGCTTCTCATCTATCCGGGGTGCGCCCCCCACCAGGACACGCCATCGCACGCCACCTTCGCGCGGGGCCTGGTGCTGGAAGAGCCTGCCATCAGCTGGTTCTTTGGCAACTATGTGCAAAGCCGCGCCGAGCGCGAGGACTGGCGTTTTGCGCCGCTGCTGGCCCCCGACGTGGAGGGAGTGGCGCCTGCCTGGGTCGGGTTGGCCGAGTGTGATCCCTTGGTGGACGAGGGGATTGAATACGCTGACAAGCTGCGGCTGGCCGGCGTGCCGGTGGACCTCGATATCTACCGTGGGGTGACCCATGAATTCATCAAGATGGGCCGCGCAATTCCTGAGGCGCGCAAGGCCCATGCCGACGCCGCCCGTGCTCTGCGCCGGGCATTTGAACTGGAGTGAGGATCACCACCATGCAACGCAGTGACTTCCGTTGTTTCCACCGCCTGCGCGTGCGCTGGGCCGAGGTGGACATGCAAAAAATCGTGTTCAACGCCCACTACCTCATGTACATCGACACGGCCATGAGCGACTACTGGCGCGCCTTGGCCTTGCCGTATGAGGCCAGCATGGAGACCCTGGGCGGCGAGATGTACGTGAAAAAGGCGACGGTCGAATACCACGCTTCGGCGCGGCTCGATGACACGCTGGACGTGGGTCTGCGCTGCACGCGCATCGGCAACTCGTCCTGCCTGTTCACGGCGGGCATTTTTTGCGGCGACCGGCTGCTGATCTCTGCGGAGCTGGTCTATGTGTTCGCCGACCCGGCTACGCAGACCTCGCGCCCGGTGCCGCCCACGCTGCGGGCCATCTTTGACGGCTTTGAAGCCGGGGCCGACATGGCCGAGGTGCGCACCGGCGACTGGAACACGCTGGGCCGCGATGCGGGCCGTGTGCGCACGGCCGTGTTCGTTCATGAGCAAGGCATTCCGGCTGAGATCGAAGCCGACGTGCAGGACGTATCGGCCCGGCACGCCGTGCTCTACAACCGGCTGGGCATGCCTATCGCCGCGGGCCGCCTCCTGCAGCCGCAACCCGGCGTTGGCCGCATCGGCCGCATGGCCGTGGACCGCTCGGTGCGCGGCGCTCAATGGGGCCGCCATTTGCTGGATGCGCTGGTCGCCGCCGCGCGCGCCCGCGGGGACGCCGAGGTGCACCTGCACGCACAGCGCAGCGCCGAAGGTTTCTACCGCCGTGCCGGGTTCACAGTGCTGGGCGAGCCGTGGGAAGAGGCGGGCATCGCCCACATCGCGATGGTGCAGAAGCTCTGAGCTCTGCTATCGATAAATGAGCTGCTGGCGCTTGTGGGATAAGCGTCAGGGCCTGTTTTGATCAAATATCCTCTAGCAGGGGATAGGGCAGGGGGAGCAAGGCCAGCGCCGCGCCGTTGTCCGCCCCCACCTGCAGGCTGCCTTCCTGCGTTGCGCTGATCTGCAGCGACACGATGGTGTCAAAGCCGCCGCCCGGTGCAGCAGCCACCTGCACCACCGTGCCGCAAGGCTGCTCCAGATCGGTAGTGTTGAACACCTCGGCGCCCACGGCCACTTCGGCCGCAGCGTGGGCAATGTAGGCGCGGCGCTTGAGCGTGCCGCGGAACTGGCTGCGCGCCACCACCTCCTGGCCGGGGTAGCAGCCTTTCTTGAAATTCACGCCGCCCACCGATTCGTAGTTGAGCATTTGCGGCACGAAAGCTTCGACCACCGGCGTCGTGAGGGTTGCCACGCCGCTCTTCACTTCACTCCATTGCCACAGTGCGGCATCCAGCGCAGGGCCTGCGGGAGCGGGTTCGGAGGCGGGAGCTACCCACAACGCGCGGGGCTGGCCATCGGCGGGATACAGATGGACGATCGATGCGGCGCCAAGATCCGTCTTCGTCCATGCCGGCTGGCTGCCGCCGGGGACGGCTTCTCCGGCCAGGCCGAACAGGGCGAAGTCATGGGTTGCGTCGGTCAACTTGGCTTTGGCGCGCAATACGAACATCGACAGGCGCTTGAGCGTGGGGGGCAGCAGGTCGCGGCTGCAGACCAACAGCACCTCGGCGGCGCCGCGCTTGAAACCAATGAAGCTCGCCTGCATGCGGCCCTTGGCAGAGAGAAAGGCTGCAAGGCGGGCCTGGTCCATGCCGAGCAGGGCGAAATCCTGGGTGAGCTGGCCATGCAGAAACTTGGCGGCGTCGTCGCCTTCCACGCGAATCACGCCCAGGTGGGAGAGGGGGGCAATGCCGTTCAGGGAGTAAGTCATCGCTGAATTATGATGCCCTGTTTCATACACACAGACGGCAGGGTTGTGCGACGTTTACTGGCTTTGATCGCGTTGGTTTTGATCGCTGCGGGCGGTGCGGTGTTCTGGTGGCTGCACCAGCCGCTGGTGACTGGCGGCGAGCCTTTGGAACTGGCCATCGAGCCTGGCACGACCCCGCGCGGCATCGCCCGCGATGTGGTGGCTGCCGGCGCACGCGTGGACGCCCGCATGCTCTACGCCTGGTTCCGCTTCTCAGGGCAGGACCGCGCCATCAAGGCCGGCAACTATGAGATTCCCCCCGGCACCACGCCGCGCGGCCTGTTGCAGAAGCTGGTGCGGGGCGAGGAATCGCTGCGCGCACTCACGCTGGTGGAGGGCTGGAACTGGCGCCAGGTGCGCCAGGCGCTGGCCAAGGAAGACCAGCTCAAGAACGAAACGGCCAGCCTCAGCGACGAGGCGCTGATGGCCCAGCTGGGCCGCCCGGGCGTGCACCCGGAAGGGCGGTTCTTTCCGGATACCTACGCCTATGCCAAGGACTCCAGCGACATTGCGCTGCTGCGCCGTGCGATGCACGCCATGGACCGCCGCCTGGAGGCCGCCTGGGCCCAGCGGGCCGCCGACACGCCTCTCAAGTCTGCCGATGAGGCGCTGGTTCTTGCGAGCATCGTCGAGAAGGAAACAGGCCGCGCGAGCGACCGCGGCCAGATCGCGGGCGTGTTCGTGAACCGGCTGCGCGCAGGCATGCTGCTGCAGACGGACCCGACGGTCATCTATGGGCTGGGCGACAAGTTCGACGGCAACCTGCGCAAACGCGACCTGCTGGCCGATACCCCGTGGAACACCTACACCCGCGCGGGTCTGCCGCCCACGCCGATCGCCATGCCCGGCAAGGCCGCCTTGCTGGCCGCCGTGCAGCCCGAAGCCACGCGCGCCCTGTACTTCGTGGCCAAGGGCGATGGCTCCAGCCACTTCAGCGCGTCGCTGGAGGAACACAACCGCGCGGTCAACCGTTTTCAGCGCGGGCAGCAATAGATCCCTGCGGCCACGGCGGTGCGTTGTCGGCGGCTTCACGATTCAAACCAAGGTTTTCATGTCACGAACCGGACTGTTCATCACCTTCGAAGGCATTGACGGCGCGGGGAAGTCTTCGCACATCGAAGGCCTGGCGGCTGCCTTTCGGGCGCAGGGGCGCGCCGTCACGGTCAGCCGCGAGCCCGGCGGCACCCCGCTGGCCGAGAAACTGCGCGAGATGGTGCTGAACGACCCCATGGACGCGCTCACCGAGTCGCTGCTGATCTTTGCGGCGCGCCGCGACCATCTGCGCAACGTGATCGAGCCAGCCTTGGCACGTGGCGATGTGGTGCTTTGTGACCGCTTCACCGATGCCACCTTTGCGTACCAGGGGGCGGGGCGGGGCTTCGATCTCGGGGTGCTATCAACATTGGAGCGGCTTGCGCAGACAGGGCTTGCGCCAGAGGCCAATTTGATGCGCGAACCCGATCTGACCGTATGGTTTGATCTGGCACCGGAAGTGGCCGCCGAGCGCTTGGCTGGAGCGCGCGTTCCTGATCGTTTCGAAGCCCAGCCGGTGGAGTTCTTCCGCCGCGTGGCCCAGGGCTATGCCGACCGTGCGGCAGCGGCGCCGCAGCGCTTCGCCCGCCTGGACGCCGCGCAGGATCGCCACCGGGTCTGGCAGCAGCTCATCAGCGTCTTTGTACGCAAGGGTTGGCTGGCCATCATGGTCGCGCCGCAGGGAGGGCCGCAATGAGCGATTCGGCCGGGACACTCGCGCCGTGGCTTGCCGCGCAACGCACGAGCTTGCTGGCGCAGCGCGGCCATGCGTGGCTGCTGCAGGGGCCCTCCGGGCTGGGCCAGTACCAGCTGGGCCTGGAACTGGTCCGTGCATGGCTGTGTGAAACCCCCGGTGCCTCAGGCGCCTGTGGCCAGTGCAGCAGTTGCCATGCCATCGACGTGCGCACCCATGCCGACCTCTGCGTGCTCATGCCCGAGGTACAGATGATGGCGCTGGGCTGGCCCCTGTCTGAGAAGGCACAGGCCGACATCGACGACAAGAAGCGCAAGCCCAGCCGCGAGATCCGCGTGGAGGCCATGCGTGACGCGGTGGAGTTTTCGCAGCGCACGTCTGCGCGAGGCCGGGGCAAGGCCGTGCTGGTGTATCCCGCCGAGCAGATGAACCACGTCACGGCCAATGCCCTGCTCAAGACCCTGGAGGAGCCGCCCGGCGACGTGCGCTTCGTGCTGGCCAGCGAGGCCGCACACCAGTTGCTCCCCACCATCCGCAGCCGATGCCTTGGGCACACCATGGTCTGGCCCGCGCAAGAGCAGATGTTGCAATGGATGCAGGCGCAGGGGCTGGCCGCCGAGGCGGCGTCTGCGTTCCTGCGTGCGGCTGGCGGACGGCCCGACGATGCCCTGGCGCTGGCCCGGTCTGGGCGCAGCCCGCAAGCCTGGGCTGCGCTGCCGCAGGCCGTGGCCCGGGGCGACGTGACAGCGCTGGGCGACTGGTCCCCGGCCCAAGCCATCGACGCGCTGCAAAAGCTCTGCCACGACCTCCTGGCCGCCAGCGTGGGCGCGGCACCGCGCTACTTCGCACCCGCCGACCTGCCCAAGGTGGCGCCTTCGGTGGGCGCGCTGACGCGCTGGTCGCGTGCCCTCGTCAAGGAAGCCCGCACGGCCGACCACCCCTTCAATGCCGGCCTCATGCTGGAGGCGCTTGTCGCCCAGGCGCGAAACGCCCTACACTCCAAACACTGAGCCGAACCGTCCATCCATGAGCAGTCCATCCACCGCGCCCCGTCCCAGCGTCATGCAGCTGGCCATCAAGGAAAAGGCGGCCCTCTATGCCGCCTACATTCCTTTTTTCTCGGAAGGGGGCATTTTTGTGCCCACCCAGCGGGATTACAAGCTGGGCGACGACGTGTATGTGTTGTTGACCCTGCCCGATGACACCCAGCGTTACCCGGTGGCGGGCCGCGTGGCGTGGGTCACGCCCGCACGGGCTGCAGGCAATCGCACCCAGGGCGTGGGCATCCAGTTCCCGAAGGACGAAAAATCCCGCCAGCTCAAGCTCAAGATCGAGGAACTGCTCGGCACGGCCTTGGGGTCGGACCGCCCCACCCAGACCATCTGAACCGGCTGCTGCCTGGTGCCGACCCGCCTTGGCGTGTCGGCTTTTTTTGTTGGCGGGCTGCCCGCCGCAGGCGGATGGCGTATCTTTGGCGCTGATCGATGGTGGCCGCCGTCGCGCTGCTGGCGGGGCTCCTCTATCCGACTTTTTTGAAACCGCATGTTCACCGACTCGCACTGCCATCTCAACTTTCCGGAGCTGGTGAGCCAGCTCCCCGCCATCCGAGAGGCCATGGCGCAGGCCCAGGTTACCCGCGCCCTGTGCATCTGCACCACGCTCGAAGAATTCGAGGGGGTGCACGCACTGGCCATGGCCCACGACAATTTCTGGAGCACGGTAGGCGTGCACCCCGACAACGAAGGCATTGCCGAGCCCACGGTGGAAGACCTGCTGGCCCGTGCCGCCTTGCCCCGCGTGGTGGCCATTGGTGAAACAGGCCTCGACTACTACGGCATGGAAGACCGCAAGGGCGGGCGCAGCATCGCCGACCTGGAGTGGCAGCGCGACCGGTTCCGCAACCACATCCGCGCCGCCCGCGCGTGTGGCAAGCCCCTGGTCATCCACACGCGCAGCGCTTCCGACGACACGCTCGCCATCCTGAGGGAAGAGGGCGAGAACGGCGAGGGCAACCAGGCGGGCGGCGTGTTCCATTGCTTCACCGAATCGATGCAGGTGGCACGGGCAGCGCTGGACCTGGGCTACTACATCTCGTTCTCGGGCATCGTGACCTTCAAGAGCGCCCAGGAGCTGCGGGACGTGGTCGCCTATGTGCCGCTGGAGCGCACCTTGATCGAGACGGACAGCCCTTACCTGGCACCCGTGCCCTATCGCGGCAAGACCAACAACCCTTCGTATGTGCCCTTCGTGGCCCGCCAGGTCGCACAAACCAAGGGGCTTTCTGTGGAAGAAGTCGCCGCTGCCACCAGCCGCAATTTCGACACGCTGTTCAAGGAGGTGACCGCATGAGGTTCCATCGTCGCCATGTGCTGGCCAGTCTGGTGCTGGGCGCGGCTGCGCCTGCCCTCTGGGCGGGGGCCTACGAGGATTTCTTTGTGGCCATTCTGCGCGACGATGCAGACGCCATCACGGCCTTGCTGCGCCGGGGGTTCGACCCGGATACGCGGGATCCGAAGGGGCAGGTTGGCCTCACGATTGCCTTGCAGAACGGGTCTGACAAAGCATTTGCCGCATTGCTCGCTGCTCCGAAGATCAATGTGGACGCACGCAATGCAGAGGATGAGAGCCCCCTGATGATGGCCGCCCTCAAGGGCAAGCTCGACGCCGTGCGAGCCTTGCTGGCACGCGACGCCGACGTGAACAAGACGGGCTGGACCCCGCTGCACTATGCCGCCTCCGCAGGTTCGTCCCAGCATTTGGCCATCATCGCCTTGCTGCTGGAGAACCATGCCTACATTGATGCCACCTCGCCCAATGGCACCACGCCCCTCATGATGGCCGCGCAATACGGCTCTACCGAGGCTGTGCAGCTTCTGCTGGACGAAGGCGCCGATCCCACGCTCAGGAACATGCTGAAGCTCACGGCCGCCGACTTTGCCTTGCGCGTTAGCCGCACCGAATCTGCGGAAAAAATCGCCGCTGCCATCCGCAAGCGCCAGCCCAATCGCGGCCGTTGGTAGGCGTGGGCAAGGGCGGCGGGGCCGCCCGCGCTGACTTTGAACACGCTCTTGTTCAGAGCAGTGCGCCTGCCTCGCCAGACGCGGGCCGCGATTGCAGGCGCGCATACAGCCCGCCCGCCTCCATCAGCTGGGCGTGGGTGCCCTGCTCGGCAATGCGGCCTCGCTCCATCACGACAACGCGGTCGGCGTGTTCGATGGTGGAGAGACGGTGCGCGATGACCAGCGTGGTGCGCCCTTGCATCAGGCGCTGCAGTGCATCCTGCACCAGCCGCTCGGATTCAGTGTCCAGTGCCGACGTGGCCTCGTCCAGGATGAGGATCGGGGCATCCTTGTACAAGGCCCTTGCAATCGCGAGCCGCTGTCGCTGTCCTCCGGAAAGCTGCGTCGCGTTATGCCCCACCACGGTGTGGATGCCGCGCGGAAGCGCAGCGACATGTTCGGCCAGATTGGCTGCGGCCAGGCACGCCTGCACGCGGGCCTCATCCACCGCCCCTCCCAGCGCGACGTTGGCGGCAATGGTGTCGTTGAACATCACCACGTCCTGGCTCACCATGGCAAATTGCGAACGCAGGGAGCCGAGCTCCCATGCGGGCAGCGGTTCCCCATCAAGCAGGATGTCGCCCGAAGCCGGCATCACAAACCGAGGCAGCAGGTTGACCAGCGTGGTCTTGCCCGCGCCGGACGGGCCCACAAGGGCCACGATTTCGCCAGGCGCCACGCGAAGGCTGACCTGGTCCAGTGCAGGTGCGTGGTCTGCGCCGAACGACACGGTCACCGCCCTGAGTTCCAAGGCCCCATCGGCGCGGTCCTTGCAGAACTGGCCACCCGTCTCCGCGCCGGTGTCGCCCAGCAGGGCCAGGCCGCGCTCCAACGCGGCCACCCCGCGCGTGACCGGACTGGCGACATCCGCCAGGCGCCGAATGGGCGCAATGAGCATCAGCATCGCCGTGATGAACGCCACGAAGCCGCCGACCGTGACATCCTTTGCATCCACTGTGCCGCGGCTTTGCCACAGGGCAATACAGATCACCACGGAAAGCGCCGCCGCCGCCAGCAGCTGGGTCAGCGGCGTCATGGCGGCCGACGCAATGGTGGACTTGATGGCCAGGCGCCGGAGGCTGTGGCTCAGGGCAGCAAACCGCGCAGCCTGACCTGTTTGGGCTCCATGCAGCCGAACCATGCGGTGCGCCAGCACGTTTTCTTCGACCACGTAAGCGAGCTCATCCGTGGCTTTCTGGCTGCTCTTGGTGAGGTGATAGAGGCGCCGGGACAGCGTTTTCATGATCCAGGCCACACCGGGCACGACCACCGCCACGATCAGGGTCAGTTGCCAATTGAGGTACAACAGGTAGACCAACAGGGCCACCAGCGTGAAGCCATCGCGTGAGATCCCGAGGAGAGCCTGCACCAGCAAGGTTGCGCCGGTCTGCACTTCATACACCACGGTGTTGGACAGCGCGCTGGCCGACTGGCGCGAGAACAGCCCCATCTCGGCGCCCAGCACGCGGTCAAACAATGACTGGCGCAATGTGAGCATGCCTTCATTGGCAATGCGGGCCAACGCATACTGCCCCACGAACTGGGCTACGCCGCGCACGAAGAACACGCCCAGGATGGCCAACGGCACCATCCACAGCTGCAGGGTTCCCTGGGTGAAACCACGGTCCAGGAGAGGCTGCAGAAGCGCTGGAATGAGCGGCTCTGTCACGGCGCCGACCAGCGTCGCGATCACGGCCAGGGTCCAAGCTGCGCGCTGGTTGCCGAAGTAGACGGAAAGCCGCCGCAACCGGGTAATGAGACTCGCTGCTGCAGGAGCAGGGGTGGAATCGGGCGCGGTGCCCGCGGAATCGTTGGCTTGCATGTGGCCGCGATTTTAAGGTCGCGTGCCAAGGGTGGGCGGCGCCGCGGCCAAGCAGTCCCGGCTTGTAGGCAAAAGCCGCCGTACGCCGTAGGGCACTGCACAGATTGTCACAGGGGCGCCTCTGCTGTGTGTAACATCCGGGTTTGCCCTTCGGCACTTGTTCGGCTACCGCTGGCTGCCAATGACCACAGATCGAATCTCTACTCCCTCCTCCTCTGCGGCTTTGCCGCACCCCCTGCGCCGTCATATGTTGGCGGCGCTGATTTCGACCCCCGCATTGCCAGCCCTCGCGCAGTTTCGCGTCGAGGTCACCGGAGTGGGCCTCACGCAGTTGCCCATCGCCATCGCTCCGTTCCGCGGCGAAGCACAGGCACCCCAGAAAATCTCCGCCATCGTCCAGGCCGATCTCGAACGCAGCGGCCAGTTCCGAGCTGTGGATGCCTCGGGAACCGCACTGGACGAAACCACGCGCCCTGATGTAGCGCTGTGGCGGCAAAAGAGCGCGGACTCGCTGGCCACTGGCAGCATCGCTCGCCTGGCAGATGGCCGTTTTGATGTGCGCTTTCGGTTGTGGGACGTCGTCAAGGGGCAAGACCTGGGCGGACAGAGCTTTGTGGTGACACAAGGTGATTTGCGCTTGGTGGCGCACCGGATCGCCGATTTCATCTACGAAAAGCTCACGGGCGAGCGGGGTATCTTCTCGACCCGAATTGCCTACGTGACCAAGACAGGCCCCCGCTACAGCCTTTGGGTTGCTGACGCTGACGGCGAGAACGCCCAGTCTGCACTGTCGAGTCCCGAGCCCATCATTTCGCCCGCATGGTCGCCCAACGGCGGGCAACTGGCTTATGTGTCCTTCGAATCGCGCAAGCCCGTCGTGTACGTGCACGACGTCGCCTCGGGCCGCAGGCGGTTGATCGCGAACTTCCGCGGGTCCAACAGCGCGCCGGCATGGGCGCCGGACGGCCGCTCGCTGGCGGTGACCTTGAGCCGGGATGGCGGCTCGCAGCTCTACACCATCGACGCCAATGGCGGCGAGCCGCGCCGCCTGATGCAAAGCGCCGGCATCGATACGGAACCGGTTTTTTCGGGCGACGGCCGCAGCATCTATTTCGTGAGCGACCGGGGTGGAGCTCCTCAGATTTACCGCGTGTCCGCCAGCGGCGGAAACGCCGAACGCGTGACGTTCACGGGTAGCTACAACATTTCGCCGAGCATCAGCCCGGATGGGCGCTGGCTGGCCTACATCTCCCGGGTGGGAGGCGCGTTCAAATTGCACGTCATGGACCTTTCGTCGGGCACGGTGAACGCCATCACCGATACCGCAGGCGATGAGAATCCCAGCTTTGCACCCAACAGCCGCCTCATCGTGTACGCAACGCAGCAGCAGGGCCGCGAAGCCCTGATGACGACCACGCTCGACGGCAAGATCAAGGCGCGGCTTGCGGGCCAGGCGGGCGATATTCGCGAACCCGACTGGGGCCCGTTCCAGAAGCAGTGAACTTTTCAATCCTTTCAGTTATCAAGTTTTCAGGAGAATTTCGGATGATCAAACGTTTTACCCTTGCCCTCACCGTTGCCGCCCTTGTTGCTGGATGCAGCTCCGGCGTGAAGCTCGACGATGTACCCGTCGAAGACAAGAACGCTACATCCACCATGGGTACCAATGGTGGCGCCAACTCTGGCAATACTTCTCAAAGCGGCGTGGCGGGCGTGGATCTTGGCCAATCGGCGCGTGATGCGGCTGGCCCCGTGGGCGTGAGCCGTGTCGTGTATTTCGACTATGACAGCTACGTCATCAAGCCCGAGTTCCAGTCGTTGATCGAAGCGCACGCCCGTTTCATCAAGGCAGGAAATGGTCGCAAAGTCATGATTGAAGGTCACACCGATGACCGCGGCGGCCGCGAGTACAACCTGGCGCTGGGCCAAAAGCGTGCAGAGGCCGTGCGCCGTTCGCTGGCGTTGCTGGGTGTGCAGGACAGCCAGATGGAAGCGGTGAGTTTTGGCAAGGAAAAGCCCGCTGCCCAAGGCAACACTGAAGACGTGCACGCGCAAAACCGTCGGGCAGAACTGTCTTACCGCTGATGCGCCCGTTTGCATTGTCTTATCCGCGCAAGGCGCTGGCTGCAGCATTGCTATCGGCAGCCTTCGCGCCCATGAGCCATGCCGCCCTTTTCGAGGATGCCGAAGCCCGCAGGGCTATCCTCGAGATGCGCCAGCGGGTTGATGGCTTGCAGATGGCTCAACAAAGATCGGCAGAAGAACTGCGCAGGATGGGCGAAGAAAATGGCCAGCTGCGCAGGAGCCTGTTGGAATTGCAGGGGCAGATTGATGCGCTGCGCACGGAGCAGTCCAAGCTCCGTGGACAAAATGAACAACTGCTGCGCGACGCAGCGGAGCTGCAAAAGCGCCAGAAGGACATTGCGCAGGGTGTCGAAGATCGTCTCAAGCAGTTCGAGCCGGTTAAGGTGAGTCTGGATGGCCAGGAGTTCCAGGCGGATCCTGCCGAAAAGAAGGACTTTGAAGCCGCCCTGGCGGTATTTCGCTCGGGGAAGTTTTCCGAGGCCAGCACGGCCTTCGCTGGCTTCGTGCGACAGTATCCGCGCAGCGGTTTTGTTCCGTCGGCGCGCTTTTGGCTCGGCAATGCGCAGTACGCCAATCGTGACTACAAGGAAGCGATCGGCAACTTCAAGCTCATGCTGTCCGAAGCGCCCGGGCACGCGCGGGCGCCTGAGGCCGCGCTGTCCATCGCCAACTGCCAGATTGAGCTCAAAGACGCACGCGCAGCGCGCAAGACCCTGGAAGACCTGCTGCGCGCATATCCCCAGTCTGAAGCTGCCGTCGCTGCCAAAGAGCGTCTTTCCCGTCTGAAATGATGGGCGCCGAAGTGTCGTCCCGGGACCTGCCCGTGGCAGAGGACCTGGAGGACTCTGCCGAGCGTCGCTTCGGCGGGTTGCAGCGCCTGTATGGCGTCGAGGGCGCGGCGCGCATTCGCGGCGCCCATGTGGCCGTGATTGGCATCGGAGG
>NZ_JALEGG010000228.1 GCF_022763525.1 Acidovorax sp. | reverse complement strand
GTGGGCGATGTGAACATCCATGAGGTGTGCGAACGGGTGCGATCGCTGGTGCTCGTCGAATACCCCCATGGGCTCAAGGTGCAGCGCGACTACGACACCTCAATCCCTGAGTTTCGCGGAGACCGCGCACAGCTCATTCAGGCGGTGCTCAACATCGTGCAAAACGCAGCGCAGGCGCTGACCGAGCGCATCGCGGCTGGGGATGCCGTCATCACGCTGCGCACCCGCGTGGCCCGACAAGTAACCTTTGGTCGCCAGCGCTATCGCTTGGCATTGGAATTGCATGTCATCGACAACGGACCGGGCGTACCCGATGCGATCAAGGAGCGGATTTTCTACCCTCTGGTGTCGGGTCGGGATGGCGGGTCAGGGCTGGGGCTCACGTTGGCACAAACCTTCGTGCAGCGCCACCACGGATTGATCGAATGCGACAGCGTGCCGGGTCGCACCGACTTCCGAATCCTGATCCCCTTGCCCTGAGGTCCCTGACACGCAAATCCACAGGGAAGGTAAGAAAAACATATGAAGCCGATCTGGATAGTAGATGACGACCCCTCGATCCGCTTCGTCCTGGAAAAGGCGCTGGCCCGTGAGAACCTGCCCACGCGCAGCTTCACCCACCCGCGCGAAGTGCTCGATGCCCTGGCCGACATCACCCCAGGCGACCCCGCGCGGCAAGGTCCCCAGGTGCTCGTCAGCGACATCCGCATGCCAGGGGGGTCCGGCCTGCAATTGCTGGAGAAGGTTCGCGAACTGCAACCCGGCCTGCCCGTCATCATCATGACGGCGTACTCCGATCTGGACAGCGCCGTGTCGGCGTTTCAGCGCGGAGCCTTCGAATACCTGCCCAAGCCTTTCGATCTGCCCAAGGCGGTGGAACTCATCCGCCGTGCGGTGGAGGAGAGCCAGCGCGAAGAGGTGACGGAAGAGCGCCAGACCGAAACGCCCGAGATGCTCGGCCAGGCTCCTGCGATGCAGGACGTCTTCCGCGCCATTGGCCGCCTGAGCCAGAGCCAGGTCACCGTGCTCATCACCGGCGAATCCGGCTCGGGCAAGGAGCTGGTGGCACGTGCGCTGCACAAGCACTCGCCGGTGGCCGATGGCCCGTTTGTGGCCATCAACACCGCCGCCATTCCCAAAGACCTGCTGGAATCCGAACTCTTCGGCCACGAGCGCGGCGCGTTCACCGGCGCGCAGACGCAGCGGCGCGGCCGCTTCGAGCAGGCCGAGGGCGGCACGCTGTTCCTCGATGAAATCGGCGACATGCCGTTTGACCTGCAGACGCGTCTGCTGCGCGTGCTGTCGGACGGCCAGTTCTACCGTGTTGGCGGCCACGCGGCCGTGAAGGCCCATGTGCGGGTGATTGCGGCCACCCACCAGGACCTGGAAAAGCGGGTCAAGGAAGGGGGGTTTCGCGAGGACTTGTTCCATCGCCTGAATGTCATCCGCCTGCGCCTGCCCGCGCTGCGCGAGCGGCATGAGGACGTGCCTGTTCTCACGCGGCACTTCCTGCAGCAAAGCGCGCGGCAGCTGGGCGTGGAGCCCAAGCGCATTTCCGATCCGGCGCTGGCCCGGCTGGAGCAGTTTGCCTTTCCGGGCAACGTCCGCCAGCTGGAGAACATCTGCCATTGGCTCACGGTGATGGCACCAGCGCAGGTCATCTCGCTGCAGGACCTTCCACCGGAGGTACTGGAAGCGCCCATCTACGCCGCGCCGCAGCGTCCGGTGGCTGAGCCGATGGCGGGTGCAGGCTCTTCATCCCCCGTGTTTGCCATGCCAAGCTCGCCCGCCCCAGCGTCGCTGCAGCCGCCAGAGCCGGTAAGCGCAGTGGGGGCCGTGGGGGCGATGCCACCGGCCAGCATGCCTCCTGTCATCCCGGTCGCAGAGGTTGCGCCATCGGCGGCAGGGGGGCATGGCAGCGCGCCCCAGAGCCCGGCCGGCACCTGGGAGCAGGCGCTCGAGAACGAGGCACAGAAACTATTGCTGGGCGGGCAGCCCGAAGTGTGGGATGCCCTCACGCGACGTTTCGAGTCCCGGCTGATCCGTACGGCGCTGGCCGCGACCCATGGCCGCCGAATGGAGGCCGCCCAGCGCCTGGGCATCGGGCGCAACACGATCACGCGCAAGATCCAGGAATTGGGCCTGGATGCTCCGGATGAAGGGTGAAAATCGCTGGCAGCGCTTGTATGTAAAGCGCGGCCAGCTATAAAAAGAGTAGCTTATCCAGCTGCCCGCCTGCGAGGGGGCTCCACGCCCCAATTATCCCCACGCGGCCTGCCTGCGCTTGGGGATGCGTGCTGCGCGGCGTCCTACATTCAGGCCCTCCCTGTGCCGACCCAGGTCGCTGAGGGTGACTTCAACAATGAAGGCACTGTCAACCAACTGGAGAGCTTCTATGTCGGATTTCAACGATGCCAACCGTGACCCCTTGACCAATGAGCCGGGTGCCCATCCAGTGGGTACCGGCGTCGGGGCTGCCATGGGCGGCGCAGCGGCCGGTGCCGCTGCGGGCGCATTCGGTGGCCCGGTCGGCGCTGCCGTGGGGGGCGTGGCGGGAGCCGTCGTGGGCGGCCTCGCGGGCAAGGCCGCGGCCGAAGCGGTAAACCCTACCGAAGAGGACGCCTACTGGCGCGAAAGCTACCACCGCGAGCCCTACTACGTGGGTGGCCGCACCTATGAACAATACCGTCCCGCCTACGAACTGGGCTGGTCCTCCGTGGGCCGCTACGAAGGCGACTTCGAGGCTGTCGAGCCCCGTCTGGCGGACGATTGGCGGGCTCGCCACTCCGATGGTCTGGCGTGGACCGATGCTCGCCCGGCCGCCCGCGCCGCGTGGGATCGCGTCACATCGCGCAGCCGCCTGAACGATGACGCCCCCATGGATGTCATGGACACCGATGACGTGGTGGACGTATTGAACGACTTGATCGAGTCGGCGCGCGACGGTGAATACGGCTTCACGGCCTGTGCGGAACATGCCAAGTCCGCCCAGCTCAAGACGGTCTTCCGCCGCCATGCGCAGGAATGCGCTGCCGCGGCCACGGAACTGGAGCATGAAATCCGCCGGCTGGGCGGCGAGCCCGCCGCAGGCGGCACGGTGGCTGGGGCGCTGCACCGCGGCTGGGTCTCCGTCAAGTCGGCCCTGTCCATCCAGGACGACAAGGCGGTGCTGCAGGAATGCGAGCGCGGCGAAGATGCCGCCGTGGCGCGCTACCGCAAGGCTTTGAAGGCCACCTTGCCCAGCGATGTGCGCATGCTGGTGGAGCGCCAGGCCCAGGGCGCCCAGCGCAACCACGACGAGGTTCGCGGTCTGCGTGATTCCTACGCGGCCAGCTGATCGGGGTTGCTGGCGGTCGTCAGTAGATGACTGTCGGCTCCTGATGATCGGGGCGTTGAACCTGTCAGCGCCCCGGGCACTCAGTCCAGCGTCAGCACGACGGGTGCGTGGTCGCTGGGCTGGGGATTCTTGCGTGGAGCGCGGTCCACCACGCAGGCTGTCACCAAGGGCTTGATGGCTTCGCTGACCAGGATGTGGTCAATGCGCAGCCCTCGGTTTTTTTGGAAGCCCAGCATCCGGTAGTCCCACCACGAGTAGCTCTTCTCGGGCTGCTCGAACATGCGGAAGGTGTCTGTCAGGCCCAGCCCCAGCAGTTCCTGGAAGTGCGCGCGTTCCTCCACCGTATGGTGGATGGTGTCCTTGAGACCCACGGGGTCGAACGAGTCGCGGTCCTCGGGCGCGACGTTGAAGTCGCCCAGCAGCGCGAGTCGGGGGTGCGCTTGCAGCTCTTCACGCAGCCAGCGGTGCAGGGCGGTCAGCCACAGCATCTTGTAGGCGAATTTCTCGGTGCCCGGAGCCTGCCCATTCACGAAATAGCAGTTCACCAGCCGCAGCGGGCCGGAGGCCGTGTCCATGGTGGCGGCGATCACCCGCGCCTGCTCATCGTCGTGGCCGGGGATGTTGCGCACCACGTCGCGCAGCGGGTGGCGGCTCAGGATGGCAACGCCGTTGTAGGTCTTCTGGCCGAAGGCGACGGCTTCATAGCCTGCCTCTTTCAGCGCGTCGTGCGGAAACTTGTCGTCGGTGAGCTTAAGCTCCTGCAGGCACAGCGCGTCCACGGGATGGGCCTGCAGCCAAGCCAGCACCTGGGGAAGGCGCACGGTGAGGGAGTTGATGTTCCAGGTGGCGATTTGCATGATTTTGGCCTCCAGCGCTGATTGGAAAAGCGCAACGTGCTGTCAATAGGTGAGCAATTTGCGGAGGGCCTTCAGCGCCTCTCAGCCTGCCCGCACATAGGTCACAAAGCTGAAGGGCAGCCCATTGGTGCTGACGTGGCGGCTGCGCTCAGACTCCGTCCACTCGGCACCCAGTGTGGGCGCATAGGCGTCGCCCACGAAATCCCTTTCAATCTCGGTGACATAGACGCTGTCTGCCAAAGGCAGTGCCTCGGCATAGATCTGCGCCCCCCCGATCACCCATACCGTGGGGCCGGCAGGGGCCTGGCGCAGCGCCTCGGACAGGCTGGCGGCTCGCACGGCGCCCTCGGCCTGCCAGTCCGGCTGGCGTGTGACCACGATGTTGGTGCGGCCCGGCAGGGGCCGAAAGCGCGGCGGCAGCGAATCCCAGGTCTTGCGGCCCATGACCACCGTGCAGCCCTGCGTGAGCTGCTTGAAACGCGCCATGTCTTCCGGCAGGTGCCAGGGCAGCGCGTTGTTCTGCCCAATGACGCCGTTGGCGGCCCGCGCGTAGATGAGGTGCAGAGGCATGGATGGGGCTCCTCAGATGTGCAGTGCGGCTGCCACGCCCACGCCCAGCCCCAGCGCGGCTACGCCGTACATGCCCCACTCCAGCCATTTCTTCCTGGTGAGCAAGGCGATGGCGGCCAGCGCAATGGCGACCTGCAGCGCCGTGGTGGCCTGGGCCCAGCGGTGGTGCTGGTGCATCTGGGCCTCGCTTTGGCGGTCGAAGTCGTGGGCGTCGGCTTCGAGCTTCTCGGCCACGGTCTTGATCTCGTTCTTTTCCTTTTCGTAGCGGTCGATCTTGGCCTGGTATTTGGCCTTTTCGGTCTCTGCCGGGGTCAGGTCACGTGCCAGCTCCGCCAGGCTCTGCTTGGTGCTCTTGGACTGGAAGTAATTCCACTGGTTGGAGGCCTCTGTCTTCTTGATGGCCGCATCGTTCTTCATCAGGCCCGCGTTGGCCTGCGTGGCGCCGCCCATGTAGGCAAAGATGGCGCCCACCGTGGCCACGATGGCCGTGAACATGGCGATCTTATTGGTGGACGAGCCTGCGCTATCAGTGCCATGGGAGGCTGCATCATCGTGGTGATGGCCGTGGGTGGCATGTTCGACAGCGTGGTCGTGGGGGCCGTGTACGTGGAATCCGCCGGATGACATGGAGAAAAAGCGTTGGAGTGGTTGTGATGGATGGATGCAAGGCGCGCGCGTTGCCGCACTCGCCTCGGGTCGCGGGAGCTGAAGGCCGAGCCGGCAGTGCTGCGGACTACACCGCCACGGGCGCCTTGATGGCGGGGTGGCACTGATAGTCCAGCACTTCGAAATCCTCGTACTGGTAATCGAAGATGCTGCCCGGCCGGCGCTTGATGTTCAGCACCGGGTAGGGGTAGGGCGTGCGCGCCAGCTGGGTCTGCACCTGCTCGTGGTGGTTGCTGTAGATGTGGCAGTCCCCGCCCGTCCAGATGAAGTCGCCCACTTCCAGGTCGCACTGCTGCGCCACCATGTGCGTGAGCAGCGCGTAGCTGGCGATGTTGAAGGGCACGCCCAGAAAAATGTCGGCGCTGCGCTGGTAGAGCTGGCAGCTGAGCGTGCCGCGCCCGCCGGGCTCCTGCGCGGGCGCCACGTAGAACTGGAAGAACGCATGGCAGGGCATGAGCGCCATCTTGTTCAACTCGGCCACGTTCCATGCGCTCACGATGATGCGGCGCGAATCGGGGTTGGTCCTGAGCGTCTGGATCACGTCGCTGATCTGGTCGATGTGCCCGCCATCCGGTGTAGGCCAGCTGCGCCATTGCACGCCATAGACGGGGCCCAGGTCGCCATCCGCGCGAGCCCACTCGTCCCAGATCGTCACACCGCGCTCTTTCAGCCAGTTGTTGTTGCTCGAGCCCGTGAGGAACCACAGCAGTTCGATGATGATGGACTTGAGGTGCACCTTCTTGGTGGTCACCAGAGGAAAACCTTCCTTCAGGTCGAACCGCATCTGGTGGCCGAACACGCTGGTCGTGCCCGTACCCGTGCGGTCGGACTTGTGCACGCCGTGGGTGAACACGTGGCGCATGAAGTCTTCGTACTGGGATCGGACGGGGCGGGCGTGGTCGGTCATGGCGGGCTCGAGGGCGAAAGGCGCAATTCTAGGGCGGGAGGGGGGAGGCCGCTTTACCGGCTAAGCTCGCCCACCTCGGCGCTCGCCGCCCCTGTTCCTCTTCGATAGAAAACGACACATCATGCGCCTGGAACCCACCACCCTTCTGTGCCGCGCGGCATTCGCCGCGCTCCCGCTGGCCTTGCTGGCAGGTTGCGGCGGCACAGCCCCCACGACCCCGAACGCCTCCCAGGCGCCAGCCTGGCGGTCCGTCGGGCTGCCAGCCCCCGCAAGCCAGCCTGTCAGCCCCTGGGCGGGCCTGCAGTCGCAAGTGGGTCGAATCCCCGAAGAGGGGGGCGACTTTCTGCGCACGGGCCGGCTGGCGCAGCGGCTCGGCGAACTGCTGGGAGAGGACAACTACCTCATCCTGCTGCATAACCTGCGCACCACCACGCCCCTGCGCCAGGAGGGGGATCTGCTCTACATCACGGGCCACCGGCACCCGGCGGGTGGTGATGAGGCGGCGGCGGTGGTGATCCACCCCGCTGCCGACGCCGTGCGCGTGTGGCTTTCGACCGGCGGTGAGGAATGGGAAGTGCAAGACCTGGGCGCTCCCAAGACCTGGCCGGCCGACGTCGCCCGGGCGATGGAAGAAGCGCGGCGCTGAAAAGGTTTCCCAGGGGGCCCGATGGCATGGGCCGTCGGAGCCGGGGCGCTGGTTGGCGCAGGGCCGGATGCTCTGCCCATTGCGTGGAGGGACGTGTGCCTCGCAACTGAATTCACATACCCAGTTGACGTTACTAGGTATAAATACCGAGTGAATGGTGCAAATTAGTATCTTTACTGGCCATTGGAGTACCAATTCGGCACGCCAGCATCGGTATCGTTCAGTCCGTCAATGCCCGCAGCCAGGGAGGGCCTGCATAACTTCCTGCGGTCGGCGTTGAAAGGCAGATTTCCATACCAACGACCGAGGAGACACACCGATGCCCCATTCCCCCCGTGCTGCCCTGCGCGCCGCAGCGCCCCGCCGACTCGCCCTGGTGGCCGCACTCGCCTTGACTTCGCTGTGCGGCGCCGCCATGGCCCAGACGGAGCTCGTCATCGCCACCGTGAATAACGGCCACATGATCGAGATGCAAAAACTCAGCAAGAACTTCGAGCAGGCCCACCCCGACATCAAGCTCAAGTGGGTGACGCTGGAAGAAGGCGTGCTGCGCCAGCGCGTGACCACCGACATCGCCACCAAGGGCGGCCAGTTCGACGTGATGACCATCGGCCTGTACGAGGCGCCCATCTGGGGCAAGAAGGGCTGGCTGCAGGAACTCAAGACCGATGCCGCCTACGACGCGGACGACCTGCTGCCCGCGGTGCGCAGCGGCCTGTCGGTGGATGGCAAGCTGTACGCCGCGCCGTTCTATGCCGAAAGTTCCATGCTCATGTATCGCAAGGATCTGGCTGACAAGGCCGGTGTGCAGGTGCCCGAGCGTCCCACCTGGCCGCAGATCAAGGATCTGGCCGCCAAGATGCACGACCCCAAGAACGGCGTGTATGGCATCTGCCTGCGCGGCAAGCCGGGCTGGGGCGACAACATGGCCTTCATCACCACGCTGGTCAACACCTTTGGCGGTCAGTGGTTCGACATGCAGTGGAAGCCGCAGCTCGAATCCAAGCCCTGGAAGGACGCGATCAACTTCTATGTGGACCTGCTCAAGAACTACGGTCCGCCCGGCTCGTCGGCCAACAGCTTCAACGAAATCCTGGCGCTGACCAACTCGGGCAAGTGCGGCATGTGGATCGACGCGACCATTGCCGCATCTTTCGTGGCTGACCCCAAGCAGTCCAAGGTGGCCGAGCACATGGCGTTTGCCCAGGCGCCCACCATGCACACACCCAAGGGGGCCAACTGGCTGTGGTCGTGGAATCTGGCCATCCCGGCCGGTTCCAAGAAGGTCGATGCAGCGCAGAAGTTCATCACTTGGTCCACCAGCAAGGATTACATCCAGCTCGTGGCCAATACCAACGGCTGGGCCAACGTGCCCACGGGCACGCGCAAGAGCACCTATGCCAACCCCGAGTTCCAGAAGGCTGCCCGGTTTGCTGCCGCCGAAAAGACCGCCATCGATTCGGCCAACCCCAACGACTCCACGTTGCCCAAGAGCCCGTATGTGGGTGTGCAGTTCGCGGCCATTCCGGAGTTCCAGGCCATCGGCATTGCGGTGGGGCAGCAAATGAGTTCGGCCCTGGCAGGCAAGACCACGGTGGACGCGGCGCTCAAGGCCAGTCAGACCCTGGCGGACCGTGAGATGAAAAAGGCCGGCTACTACAAATAGGCAGTCATTCGGCTACTGCGCGGGCCGATTTGGTGGCGGTGTCCCTCGCCGTGCGGGAGTACGGCTGCGGTACAGCGCCACCGCCACCTCGGCCCTGGCTGTGCCGAATGAACACCTATTCCTGCCGGACATTTTTCTGAGGCCCCCATGAACCGCCGCCTGCTTCCCCGCCTGCTGCTCACGCCCGCCGTGGCCACGCTCTTCCTTTGGATGATCGTGCCGCTGGTGATGACGATCTACTTCTCATTCATCCGCTACAACCTCATGCAGCCCGACCAGTCGGGCTTCGTGGGGCTGGAGAATTTCGAGTACTTCGTCACCGACCCCTCGTTCGGCACGGCGGTGGTCAACACCCTCCTGCTGCTCGGGAGCGTGATCCTCATCACCGTGGTGCTGGGGGTAGCGATTGCGCTGCTCATCAACGAGCCGTTTCCGGGCCGGGGCATCGTGCGGGTGCTGCTGATCTCGCCCTTCTTCGTCATGCCCACGGTGAACGCGCTGATGTGGAAGAACATGATGATGAATCCCATCTATGGCGTGCTCGCGCAGGTGTGGATCTTCTTTGGCGCGCAGCCGGTGGACTGGCTCACGGACCACCCGCTGTTCTCGGTCATCGTGATGGTGGCCTGGCAGTGGCTGCCGTTTGCCACGCTGATCTTCATGACCGCACTGCAGAGCATGAACCACGAGCAGC
>NZ_JALEGG010000227.1 GCF_022763525.1 Acidovorax sp. | reverse complement strand
CTTCGCCGGCATGGGCCGACATCGCAGCCGCCATCGCCACCACGGCAGCAATTTTTGTCATCTTCATTTCCATGTCTCCTCGTTCGAATGAATCCCGGTGTGCATTGCATGCGCCGAGATACCGGTGCCGTTCAGCGCAGGGTGTACTTTAATTACAATAATTAATTGTTTTATCGGGGCTTACCCTGAGTCTGGCTTCGCGGCCCGTTCCGCAGGAGAACCGGGGCCTTTGTTATGCTCAAACCCATGGCCACGATACTGATTGTCGAAGACGACGCCCTCTTGCTCGACGCCTTGAGCGGTCAGCTTGCGCAACTGGGTTACGGCGTGGCGACGGCCGGCAGCGTGGCGGATGCCACCGCCCTTTTGCAGAGCCAGGCAGTGGACGGCATCATCCTGGATCTGGGGTTGCCGGGCGCCGATGGCATGGAACTGCTCCACTGGACGCGGGCCCATATTGCGGGCCTGCCCGTGCTGATCCTCACGGCCCGCGATGGCGTGGACGACCGCGTGCGCGGCCTGAACGCCGGGGCGGACGACTACCTCACCAAGCCCTTCAACATGCAGGAGCTGCAGGCACGGCTGCAAGCCATGCTGCGTCGTGCCCGCCAGCCCGCTTTCACGCAGACCAGCAGCGCGGGCCCTTCCAGCACCACCATCGGGCCGCTGGTGCTGGACCACGTGGCCCACGCGGCGGCACTCAACGGCGAGCCGTTGGAACTCACGCTGCGCGAATGGGAGCTGCTGGAGCTGCTGGCCCACCGCTGCGGCGAGGTGGTCACCCGCGACGATGTGCTGGCCGCCTGGCGCGCCAGCCCGCCCGAGCCCGGCCAGCCGGCCGCCGCCCCGCTCAACTCCAACGCGCTGGAGGTCTACGTGCACCGCCTGCGCAAGAAGTTGGATGCATCACCGCTCAACATCCGCAACATCCGCGGGCTGGGTTACATGCTGAACAGGCCGTAGATGGGTCACGCCCCTGTGGCGCAGCGCGCCTTTCCCCCGCGCTCGTGGACCTCACCAGGCCACTCGGATATTTGATATGCGCCACGTCCCGGGGGTTTCGCTACAACGCAAGCTGCTGCTGTGGCTTCTGCTGCCGCAGCTGGTGCTGTGGCTGTCGGGCGGTTTCCTCGCCTGGCGCGTGGCGCTGCAGAACGGCGAGAAGGGCATTGACCAGACGCTGACGCAGTCGGTGCGTGCCCTGGCGCGGCAGATCAAGCCCATCGGCGACGGGTTGCTGGTGGACTTCCCCAAGGCAGCGCAGGACATTCTGGAGCAGGACCCGGCCGACCGCGTCACGTACATGGTGTCCTCGCCCCCCGGGCGCTTCCTGCTGGGAAACGCGCAGCTGCCACCCCCGCCGCCCGTGACCGTGGAGGTGGGAGACCCTTTTCTCTACCACGCGCGGCTGGACGACAAGCCGGTTCGCGTGGCCCTGCTGGACGTGGACTACGGCACGCCTCAGGCGCGCCAGACGCTGCGCGTGCAAGTGGCGCAAAGCCTGACGGTCCGCGAACGCATCGCACAGGAACTGCTGGAACAGATGCTGCTGCCCATGGGATTGATGGGCCTGGCCATGAGTGCGCTGGTCTACGCTGGCGTGCTGCGAGGCCTTCAGCCCTTGAAGCGGCTGGAAGCGCAGATCGAACAGGCGGGCCTGCGACCCCAGAGCGGCAGCCATGCGCTGCCCCCCATCGAGCTCACCGCAGCCCCGCAGGAAGTGCATTCGCTGGCCAGCACCATCAACCGCCTGCTCGATACCGTGGCCCGCGGCCAGCAAAAGGAAAAGCGCTTCCTCAACGACGCCGCGCACCAGCTGCGAACGCCGCTGGCCGGGCTCATAGGCCAGACCGAACTGGCGCTGCACGAGAGCCACGAACCGGCCGTGCAGGAGCGGCTGCAGAAGGTGCTCTCGGCGGCCCAGCGCAGCGCCCATCTGGTGCACCAGCTGCTGCAGCTGGCGCGCTCGGAATCGAACGTGGAAATGCAGGCCATCGACCTGGCGTGCCTTGCCCGCGAGGTGGCCCGCGAGTGGGCTGCCCGCGCCCTGGCACAGGGCATGGACCTGGGCTACGAAGGCGTCGACAGCCTGCCTGTGCAAGGCCATCCGCTGTTGCTGCGCGAAGCGCTCAACAACCTCATCGACAACGCGCTGCACTACGCAGGCCCCGGCGCCACCGTGACGGTGCGTGTGGGGCGCGAGGAGCCCGGGCAATGGGCGCTGCTGGTGGTGGAGGACGATGGGCCAGGCGTGCCGGCCGAGCACCTGGGCGATCTGTTCGCGCGCTTCTGGCGTGGGTCGGACAAGGCGGGCGGTTGCGGACTGGGTCTGTCGATCGTGGAGGAGATCGCGCTGCGGCACGGCGGCCGCACGGTGGCCGAGGGGATGGTGCCGAAGGGGGTGCGGGTGGGGATGCGGTTGCCTGCGGCGTAGTCGGTGGTGGGTGGCTTTGGATGGCCTGCAATGGAGGCCCCACGCGGGATCACCCGACACGCTCTCCGCCCCTTCACCAGTCCACTACAAAAACAATAGCGGCTGGCGCTTGATCCACAAGCGCCAGCCGCCAAAAACACTCTAGAGCAAGCTCAAGCGGCGAGGATCAGCTTCTCCAGCTTCACCGCATCCACCGCAAACGCACGAATGCCCTCAGCCAGCTTTTCCGTCGCCATCGCGTCCTCATTCAACGCAAAACGGAAGCCCGCCTCGTCATAGTTCACCGCGGGCAAATCCATGGCCTTGGCAGCCTCCGCATCCAGCGCCCGCTGCAGCGGCGCATCGCTGGCCGCCAGCTGCGCCAGCAGCTCCGGTGCAATGGTCAGCAGGTCGCAGCCGGCCAGGGCCGTGATCTGCCCCACATTGCGGAAGCTCGCGCCCATCACCTCGGTGGCGATGCCAAAACGCTTGTAGTGGTTGTAGATCTGCGTGACCGACTGCACGCCAGGGTCGTTGGCGCCAGCGCGCGCGGCCTCGTCCCAGCTCGCACCGGCCTGCTTCTTGTACCAGTCGTAGATGCGTCCCACGAAGGGCGAGATGAGCTGCACCTTGGCCTGGCCGCAAGCCACCGCCTGGGCAAACGAGAACAGCAACGTGAGGTTGGTGTGGATGCCCTTGCGCTCCAGCTGCTCGGCGGCTTGGATGCCTTCCCAGGTGGCCGCAATTTTGATGAGAACGCGGTCGATGTGAATGCCCTCGGCCTGGTACAGCTCGATGATGCGTTCGGCGCGCGTGACGGTGGCGCTGGTATCGAAGCTCAGGCGCGCGTCGACCTCGGTGGACACGCGGCCCGGAATGGTGGCCAGAATCTCGCGGCCGAAGCGCACGAGCAGGCGGTCGATGATCTCGTCCAGGGGGCGTCCCCGGAACTGGGCCACGGTGTCCTGCAGCAGCGGTGCGTATTCAGGCTTCTGCACGGCCTTGAGGATCAGCGAGGGGTTGGTGGTGGCGTCCTGGGGCTGGAACTGCGCCAGTTGCTTGAAGTCGCCGGTGTCGGCAACCACGGTGGTGAACTGTTTGAGGGCGTCGAGCTGATTCATGGCGTAAGTCTCATCGGAGAGCAGGGAACAAGCGGGCCTCACCACCAAGAGCCTCATGGAGGGCGCGGCCACCGGGAAACTGCAAGTGTAGACGCCTTGTTCCTGCCACAGCCTGCGCAGTGAAACCGAGTTACATTGGCGTTACCTCGTTATCGATTGCCTGTGGTACTGACATGCTTGAACGCATCACCGCCTCCCTGCCCTCGCTGGCCCCCGCCGAGCAGCGCGTTGCCCGGCTGGTGCTGACCGACCCCCGCACCTTTGCCCGCCTGCCTGTGCGCGAGCTCGCAGAGCGCGCGCACGTGAGCAAGCCCACCGTGGTTCGCTTTTGCCGCAGCATGGGTTACGACGGGCTGGCGGATTTCAAGCTCAAGCTTGCGGGCAGCGTGAGCGAGGGTGTGCCCTTCATCCACCGCAGCGTCGATGCGGATGACAAGACCGGGGACGTGCTGGTCAAGGTGGTGGACAACGCGGTGGCGGCTTTCCTGCAGTATCGCAACGCTGCCAGCACGGTGGCCCTGGAACGCGCGGCCGAGTCGATCGCGGCCACCTGGAAGACGGGCAAGCGCATCGAGTTCTACGGCGTGGGCAATTCCGGCATCGTGGCGCAAGACGCGCAGCACAAGTTTTTCCGCCTGGGCATCACGTCCATCGCCGCCAGCGACGGCCACATGCAGGTCATGAGCGCAACCTTGCTCGGCCCGGGCGACTGCGCGGTGATCATCTCCAATTCAGGCCGCACGCGCGATCTGATGGACGCCGCCGACATCGCACGCAAGAACGGCGCCACCACCATCGCCATCACCGCCAGCGGCTCGCCCCTGGCCAGCACATGCCAGGTCCACCTGGCCGCCGACCACCCCGAAGGCTACGACCGCTACAGCCCCATGGTGTCGCGGCTGATGCACCTGCTCATCATCGACGTGCTGGCCACTTGCGTGGCGCTGCGCATCGGCGGCTCGCTGCAGCCGATCCTGCAGCAGATGAAGGAAAACCTGCGCGCCAAGCGCTACGCGTAGCGCAGCACGCCGCCGGGCATCGCCGCGCCGGGATGAGGTTGACTACAGCGGTGTGCACATGGCCGAACAGCCGGGGGTGCCGTCGCAGATCTCGCCACCGTTCACAACGCCATCGCCGCAGTACTCACCCGTCAGGGGCAGCGTTGCCGTGCAGCTGGCATTGCAGGTCATGCAGGAAGGGCTGCCATAAGGGCAGCTGGTTTCCGTGAGGTTGTTGCCGTCGTCGCAGACTTCGGCCCCGCTGCGGATGCCGTCGCCGCAGAACGAGCCGGTCAAGCTCAGCGACGCCGTGCAGGTGGCGTTGCAGGCCATGCAGGTAGGGCTGCCATAGGGACAACTGGTCTCCGTGACGTTGTTGCCGTCGTCGCAGACCTCGCCGCCGCTGCGGATGCCGTCGCCGCAGATGGCACCCGTCAGGCTCAGTGTTGCGGTGCAGGTGGCATTGCAGGCCGAGCAGCTGGCTACGCCATCCGGGCAGCTGGTTTCCGTTACGTTGTTGCCGTCATCGCAGACCTCGGCGCCGCTGCGGATGCCGTCGCCGCAGAACGAGCCGGTCAAGCTCAGCGACGCCGTGCAGTTGGCGTTGCAGGCCATGCAGGTAGGGCTGCCATAGGGGCAGCTGGTCTCCGTGACGTTGTTGCCGTCGTCGCAGACCTCGCCGCCGCTGCGGATGCCGTCGCCGCAAATGGCACCCGTCAGGCTCAGTGTTGCGGTGCAGGTGGCATTGCAGGCCGAGCAGCTGGCTACGCCATCCGGGCAGCTGGTTTCCGTCACGTTGTTACCGTCGTCGCACACCTCTGCCCCGCTGCGGATGCCATCGCCGCAGACGTTTCCAGCAGCCACCTCCACCGTGGCCACACCCCACCCCCCGGGCGTCAGTCGGTTGTGCGCGCGGTACTCAAAGCGGTAGGTGCCAGGAATGGTGGGCGCCCCCACAGTGAAGCCGCCATCGGGAGCCACCGTGAGCGAGTTGCCTGCGAAAGTGACCACTCCGCCCGCCGGTGTGTTGGATGCTGCCCCTTGCACGCGGAACTCACGGACCTGCGCAGGTGGGCTGCCCGGGGCATCGTTGGCCAGCAGGCCTGGCGCGGGCACGGACAGCGGCGTGCCCACCGTGGTGGCGTACGGCCCGTCGTCCAGTGGAGCGCCATCCCGCACGTCCAGGTCGAGGTCGTAGCGCAGATGCAGGATGCGCCCCTCCAGCCGGGCATAGACGGCCGCCAGCTGGTGGGGCCCGGTCGTCGCCGCGGTGGCCACGGGCGGGGTGCTGCCCCAGTCGGACGGCGAGCCGTCGCGCACGATTGCGGCCCAGGCCAGGCTCACCACAAGCAGCAGGCACAAGGCCACGGCCGTGGCCGCATAGCGACGCACGCGGGCAAAGCGATAGGTGACAAACACCAGCGCACCCGCTACCAGCAGAAGACCGCCACCTCCCAGCGCCGGAACTGCCATGGCTGCGGCCAGAAGGATCGGTGCACCGGCGCCACCTGTGGTGGACAGCAAGGCGGTGGGCGCCGCACTGCCATCCGTGGTGCTCGTCACGAACCCCAGCCGCACAGTCTTCGATGCATTCACGAGTTGCGCATAGCTTTCAACCACGTCGGTGTGGATACCAGCGGCACCGATACCCACGGGCCAGCGCAGGGGCGCCGTAGGCACGAAGCTCGGGTCGGCCACCATCACCCCGCTCTGGCATACCTCGCGGGCCACGTCGCCCACGGGCTCGGCCGCCAGCAGGTCAATGCGGGTGATCGCCACCTGCTCGACGCCGCCGAAGGCCCCGCTGGGCGTTGCAACGGTGCAGCCGGTCGCGGGGTTGTTGTCGCTGTCGATCAGTGTGCGGATCTCCATGGCGGCATGGGCGGGCGCCACATGCGCGAGCATCGAAAGGGTCAATGCGAGAAGCCACAGCGTGTGGAAAAGGCCGCGGCCACCGTGCCGCCACGGCGACTGGAAGAACTTGGCTAACTTGTTCAGCGATTGGAAAGAAATGGCGCGCGCAGGGGCGGGGCAAGTCGCCAGCAACAAAGCGAACATGGATGGAAACAACAAAGGGGTTGGGCAGGGCGACTTCTTAAAGAAGCTTCAAGCTTCAGGAGACGCCCCGGCATGGAAACATCTGGTAATAAGACATCATACGAATCACCAGCCCAGCCACCAAGCGCAATTTGGCAAGTGCGCAGAATCCGCCGGCGTTCACGGTTGCGAACCGCCGGCTTCGGCGCAAGCGCCGTCCAGCCATCGGTCCCACTTCCGTGCAGCTTGCCGCAACAGCCCGGCCCCCCTGCCCCGCGCAAGAGCGCAAGGCCAAGCCCTCCGTGCGCGGTGCGCAACGGCGGCTTGGGCACGGAAAGGCCCGTAGCGCATGCCCAGCAAGCGCGTCAAGCTATGTTTTCAGGAGCAATGCTTTAGATGCGGCCTTCTTCCACTGCGTGGCACGCAATGCGAATGCCGCCGATGCTGAGCAGCTGCGGACGCTCCGCCCGGCAACGCTCGTTGGCATGCGGGCAGCGGGGGTTGAACGCGCAGCCCGGGGGCGGGTTGAGCGGGTTGGGCACCTCGCCCTGCACCGGGGTGCGGGCGCGCCCGGTATCGTGCATCTTGGGGATGGCATCGAGCAGCATGCGCGTGTACGGGTGGCGCGGCGTGTCGAACAAGGTGTGCTTGTCCGCCAGCTCCACCAGGCGGCCCAGGTACATCACGCCGACCTGGTCGCTCACGTGGCGCACCACGGCCAAGTTGTGGCTGATGAACAGGTAGGTGAGCTGCCGCTCGCGCTGCAGGTCCTTCATGATGTTGAGCACCTGGGCCTGCACCGACACGTCGAGGGCCGAAGTGGGTTCGTCGCACACCAGGAACTCGGGCTCGGTGGCCAGGGCGCGTGCAATGGAGATGCGCTGGCGCTGCCCGCCGGAGAACTGGTGCGGGTACTTCACCATGTCCAGTGGCGACAGGCCTACTGACTTCAGCAGCTGGCCCACGCGCTCTTTGAGCTGCGCCTTGTCCGTGATGAGGCCATGCTCCTTGAGCGGCTCGCCGATGATGTCTTCGACCAGCCAGCGCGGGTTCAGGCTGGCGTACGGATCCTGGAAGATCATCTGGATGCGCCGCCGCATCGCCTTGGCGTTGTGGCCCTTGAAGGCTGCATGCGCGTCCTGGCTGTCAAACGTCAGGCCGCCGCGCGTGGGCTCGTACAGCCCCACCAGCAGGCGAGCCACGGTGCTCTTGCCGCAGCCGGATTCGCCGACCAGGGCCAGCGTCTTGCCTTTCTCAATCTCGAAGCTCACGCCGTCGACCGCGTGCAGCAGGGTACGGGGCTTGCGCTCGATCACGCGGTTGAGCCAGGGGGCAGAGACGTCAAACGTCTTAGCCAGGTCATGCGCCTGGACCAGGGCCCTGCCCTTCACGGCGGCGGAGGGGGTGGTGGCTGCGGCGCTCATGCGGGCACCCCGGCTTTCGTGGCGGCGCTAGCGGCTGGGGAGGTACCCGCGTGCAGCCAGCAGGCGGCTCGGGTGGAGCCCGCATCCATCAGGTCGGGGCGCTCGGTCAAGCAGCGGTCAAAGGCTTTGGGGCAGCGGGGGTTGTAGGCGCAGCCGGAGGGAATGGCGTTCAGGCGGGGCATGGCTCCGTCAATCTGGTTGAGGCGTTCACGGTCCACCGCCATGTCGGGAATGGAAGCCATGAGGCCAGCGGTGTAGGGATGCGCAGGCTTGTTGATCACGTCGTGCACGGGGCCGATCTCGGCCACACGCCCGGCATACAGCACGGCCACGCGGTCGCAGGTTTCGGCAATCACGCCCATGTCGTGGGTGATCAGCATCACGGCGGCGCCGCGCGATTTGCAGATGTTCTTGAGCAGCGTGATGATCTGCGCCTGGATGGACACATCCAGCGCCGTGGTGGGTTCGTCGGCCACGATGAGCTTGGGCTCGGCCGCCAAGGCCAGGGCAATCACCACCCGCTGGCGCATGCCGCCCGAGAACTGGTGCGGGTAATGGTCGATGCGCTCCGCGGCGGCGGGAATGCCGGTGTCCTGCAGCAACGCAATGGCGCGCTGGCGGGCCTCGGCGGGTGTCACCGGCAGATGGGCCAGGATGGTCTCAGTGAGCTGGCGGCCCACGGTGTACAGCGGGTTCAGCGAGGTGAGCGGGTCCTGGAAGATCGCACCGATGCGGCGGCCCCGGATGTGGCGCATTTCCTCATGGCCGAGGTTGTCGATGCGCTGGCCCTCCAGCAGGATCTGGCCCGACCCCACGCGGCCCGGGGGCTCCAGCAGCCCGATGATGGCGGCGCCGGTGAGCGACTTGCCCGCGCCGGACTCCCCCACCACACCCAGGATCTCGCCGGGTGCGATGGAGAAGGAAATGTCGTCCAGGGCGCGCAGGGTACCGCGGCGGCCCGGAAATTCGACAACGAGGTTTTTGACTTCGAGAAGAGACATATCAGTGATTCACAGTTCTGTGCGCTGCACGCAGAAGATTGAACGGGCACGGCCGAGGCCCACGGCCACCGTGCAAGGGCCGCCCCGCAGCGCGGGTGGCGTCCCCCTACCGCATCGCGCGGCGATGCCAGAGAAGGGGGAAGCGGCGCAGCCGCTCAGGGGGTTGTTCTCCATTTCTTCAACGCAGGCGAGGATTCAGCGCATCACGCAGCCAGTCGCCCAGCAGGTTCACCGACAGGGCAATCAGCACCAGCATGGCGCCCGGGAACACGGTGATCCACCATTCGCCCGAAAACAGGTAGTCGTTGCCGATGCGGATCAGCGTGCCCAGCGAAGGCGACGTGGGCGGGGCACCCACGCCCAGGAAGGACAACGTCGCCTCGGTGATGATGGCCGTGGCCACCTGGATGGTGGCCAGCACCATCACCGGACCCATCACATTGGGAAGCACATGCTTGCGCATGATGCGCAGCGGTGCGACACCGGTCACGCGCGCGGCCTGCACGTACTCCTTGTTGCGCTCCACCAGCGTGGATCCGCGCACCGTGCGTGCGTACTGCACCCAGCCCGTGAGCGAGATGGACAGGATCAGCACACCAAAGGCCAGCGACTCGTGCGCATTGGGAAACAGTGCGCGGCCCACGCCAGCGATCAGCAGCGCCACCAGAATGGCGGGGAACGAGAGCATCACATCGCACAGGCGCATGAGCACCGCGTCGATCCAGCCGCCGCGAAAACCCGCCAGCAGGCCAAATGCCACGCCCACCACCACCGAGAGCACCACCGAGGCGAGGCCCACCACCAGCGAGATGCGCGCGCCGTAGATCAGCGCCGAAAGGATGTCGCGGCCCTGGTCGTCGGTGCCCAGCAGGTACTTGGACGAGCCTTCGGCGCTCCAGGCCGGGGGCAGGCGGGCATCGCTGAGTTCGAGCGTCGCCAGGTCGAAGGGGTTGTGGGGCGCGACCCATCCGGCAAACACCGAACAGAACACACAGATCAAGGCGATGACAGCGGCCAGGATCGCCATGGGCGATGTGCGGAAGCTGTAGCCGATATCGCTGTCAAACCAGCGGGCAAGGGTTGTTTTCATCGTGGGGAAGCAGTGAACAGGCAGCAACACGTGGCGCGGGTAGCGGCCGTGTGTTGCTGCGGGCAGTCCATCACCGTGGTGCGGTGTTGGGGTCGTGAACGGTCTCAGGGAACTTCGGGCTCGCTAGCGAGGCTGCCTACTTGCCGATGCTCATCCACTTGAAGTACATGAAGTTGTCAGCCAGCTGCACAAGCTTCACGTTCTTGCTCACCCCCCATGCCAGCGCTTGCTGGTGCAATGGGATGTGGCCGACATCCGCGGCATGCAGATCGAAGGCCTCCTTGATCATGGCGTTGCGTTTGGTCTTGTCAGTCTCGGCCTGAATCTTGAGAGTCAGCTCATCCACCTTGGGGTTGCAGTAGGCGCCGAGGTTGAACTGGCCGGCGCCCTTGTCGTCCACGCAGCGCACGAGGGCGTTGAGCGCGTTGTGTGAGTCGTAGGTGGCAGGCGTCCAACCCAGCATGTAGAAGCTGGTGTCGCGGCGCAAGATCTTGGGGAAATAGGTGCCTTTGGTTTCAGCCTGCAGGTTGATCTTGACGTTGATGCGCGACAGGTTGGCCGCCACGGTCTGGCAGATGCGGCCATCGTTCACATAGCGGTCGTTGGGGCAGTTCATCGCCACTTCGAACCCATTGGGGTAGCCCGCTTCTGCCATAAGCTTCTTGGCGGCCTCCACGTCAAACGGCAGGCGCTTGGCGTCGGGCTGGAAACCGTTCACGCCCGGTCCCACCAGCAGGGCCGAGGGGTTGGAAGCGCCGCGCATCACGGTCTTCTTGATCCCTTCGATGTCGATCGCCTGGTAGAAGGCTTGGCGCACACGCTTGTCCTTGAAGGGTTTCTTGCCCTTCACGCTGGAGTACAGCAACTCGTCCCGATTCTGGTCATTGCCCTGGATGATGGTGCGCAGTTCTGGCCCTGTGATGGCGCGGGTGTTGGCACGGGT
>NZ_JALEGG010000226.1 GCF_022763525.1 Acidovorax sp. | reverse complement strand
CGGTGAGCTTGGCCACTTCCTTGAAGGCGTACTGCTTGTGCTTCTTGGGGTCGGTGCCGATGAGCGAGATGGTCTCGTCGCCCAGGTGGCCCGTGGCCCACACGGGACCGTATTTGGGGTGCAGGAAGTTGGCGCCGCGGCCGGGGTGGGGGATCTTGCCTACTTCGGTGATGGCGGCCAGCTTGCCTTCCTTGGCGTCGATGGCGGCGATCTTGTTGCTGTTGTTGGCGGCCACCATGAAGTAGCGCTTGCTGGAATCCCAGCCGCCGTCATGCAGGAAGGGCGCGGAGCCGATCTCGGTGACCTTGAGCGCGTCGATGTTGGAGTAGTCCACCATCAGCGTCTTGCCGGTTTCCTTCACGTTCACCACGAACTCGGGCTTGAAGTGGGAGGCGACAATGGAGGCCACGCGCGGCTCGGGGTGGTATTCCTGCGTGCCGACCACCATGCCGCGGGTGCTTACGATCTTCTTGGGCTCCAGCGTGTCGCCGTCCATGATGGTGTACTGGGGCGGCCAGTAGCTGCCTGCGATGGCCAGCTTGTCCTCATAGCCCTTGAACTTGGAGGTGTCCACCGATCGGGCTTCCAGGCCCACGCGGATTTCGGCCACGTTGTCGGGCTTTTCCATCCACAGGTCGATCATGTTGATCTTGGCATCGCGGCCGATCACGAACAGGTAGCGGCCCGAGGCCGACAGCCGCGAGATGTGCACGGCGTAACCGGTCTTCACGATGTTGATGATCTGCTTGGTGTCGCCGTCGATCAGCGCCACCTCGCCCGTGTCGCGCAGCGTGGTCGAGAAGATGTTCTCGATGTTGTAGTTGTTGAGCTTCTTCTTCGGGCGGTCCTTGGGTTCGACGATGACCCTCCAGGTCTTCTTCATGTCGGCCATGCCGAATTCAGGCGGTGTTGGCGGCTCGTGCTGGATGTAGCGGGCCATCAGGTCCACTTCCTGCTCGTTCATCTCGCCCGAGGTGAGCCAGTTGGGCATGCCCGCGGGCGAGCCGTACGAGATGAACACCTTGAGGTAGTCCGTGCCCTTGGCGGTGGTGATGTCGGGCGTGAGCGGCTTGCCCGTGGCGCCCTTGCGCAGCACGCCGTGGCAGCCCGCGCAGCGCTCGAAGTAGGTCTGGCGCGCCTTCTCGAACTCGGCCGCCGTCATGGGCGGGGCCTTGGGATTGGTGCTCTGGTGCATGGGCTCGTTCACCAGAGGGGAGCCGCCGGCCTGGTAGTTCATTTCGGGTTGCGAGACTCCCTTGCCTGCCTGTGCCATCGCCGTGGCCGTAGCCATTGCGAGGGCTGCCAGGGCCAGGTGCTGGACGGTCTTGATTGCTTTCATCATCGGTCCTCTGCGTCATGGGCAGCGAATGGTTGGCGGTGGATGCGGCTGCGCCCTCCGACCCGCGCCACGGCTGTCCTTCGTGACTTGCGGGTGGGGCAATGGTCCGGCGGGCGGTGCGCGCTGTCCTTGAACTGGTTCAAGGACGCGCTGCCCGGCCTGCCCGACCATGGGTCCACCCCACACAACCACTGCGAGCCCCCACATGAGCTTCATGGACGACCCCCAATGGCCGAAGACGCCCGCGCATGATGTGGCTGAGGCCAAGCCGACCGCCCCGGGCCGCGTGACGCTGGTCGGCGCCGGTCCGGGTGACCCGGACCTGCTCACGGTGAAGGCCGCGCGCGTGCTGCGCGAGGCCAGCCTGGTGCTCTACGACCACCTGGTGGGCGAGGCGGTGCTGGCCCTGGTGCCCACGAGTGCCGAGCGCATCTATGTGGGCAAGGAGTCGTCGCGCCACACCCTGCCGCAGGAGGACATCATTGCGCTGATGTGCCGGCTGGCGCGCAGCGGCCGGCCGTTGGTGCGCCTCAAGGGCGGCGACTGCTACATCTTCGGCAGGGGCGGCGAAGAGGCAATAGGCTTGGCCCGTGCGGGCATTCCTTTTGACGTGGTGCCCGGCATCACGGCCGCCCAGGCAGCGGGCGCGTGCGCGGGCATTCCGCTCACGCACCGCGACCACGCGGGCACACTGGTGCTGGCCACTGGGCACTTGCGCGGCGACAACGACACGGCATTGGATTGGCCCCTGCTCGCGCGGCCGCGCCAGACCGTGGTGTTCTACATGGGAGTGGCCACGCTGCCCACCATCTGTGCGCAATTGGCCGCGCACGGCCTACCGCCGACCACGCCCGCAGCCATCGTCGAGCGCGCATCCCTGCGGGATCAGCGCTGCCTCACCGGCACCCTTGCGTCGTTGCCAAGCTTGTCTGCCAGTCAGGGCGTGAAAGCACCTGCACTGATCGTTGTGGGCGAGGTGGTGGCTTTGCAGCCAGCGCTGGTTCAAAGGCTGGTGCAGGCTTCGCCGCGCTAGTCCACTGAATCGGAGAAATCGGCGAAAGGCGCGTTCACCGGGCCTGAGACCGCCCGAGTGCGGAGCGCTGCTCAGGCGTCCAGGGCGGCGTCAGAGGCCGCAGACTGTGGGCGCTGGCGCCGCCAAGTCTTTTCAATTTCGACGACTACCAATACCACCAAAGCGGCCCCAATGCACAGGGCCAGCTCGCCCAGGCTCAGCGGCTCGGTGCGGAAGATGGGGTTGAGCCAGGGCACGTAGATGGTTGCCATCTGCAGCGCGAATGTGAGCAGCACCGCGCCCAGCAGTGGACGGTTGCTCAGCAGCCCCAGCCGCCAGAGGGGTTCGGATTCCGAGCGGATGGCGATCACGTGCGCCATCTGCGCCAGCGTGAGCACGGTGAACACCATCGTCTGCCAGTGCGCGTGCCCGGTGTGCAGCGCCCAGGCCTGCACGGCCAGGCACAGTCCGCCGATGAGCAGGCCCACGCCCAGGATGTGCTGCCACATGCCGTGGGCAAACAGGCTCTCGCGCGGTGGGCGGGGCGGACGCTGCATGATGCCGCGCTCGGCTGGTTCCGCCGCCAGCGCCAGGCCCGGAAGCCCGTCGGTGACGAGATTGACCCACAGGATGTGGATGGGAAGCAGTGGAATGGGCAGCAGGAGCAGCGGTGCGAGGAAGATGGTCCAGATCTCGCCCGAGTTGCCGGTCATCGCGTAGCGCACGAACTTGCGGATGTTGTCGTAGATGCGGCGGCCTTCGCGCACCGCCGCGACGATGGTGGCGAAGTTGTCGTCCAGCAGCACCAGGCTGGACGCCTCTCGCGCCACGTCGGTGCCGCCCCGGCCCATGGCCACGCCGATGTCGGCGCGCTTGAGCGCGGGGGCATCGTTCACGCCATCGCCCGTCATCGCCACAAAGTGGCCCTGGGCCTGCAGCGCCTCGACGATGCGGATCTTCTGCGCCGGGTCCACGCGGGCGTAGACCTGCACCTGCTCCACCTTCGCCTGTAGCGCGGCGTCATCCAGCGTGGCCAGGTCGGCGCCGGTCAGCACCGGTGCATCGGCGTTGTCGACGATGCCCAGGCGGTGCGCAATCGCGCGCGCGGTGGCGGGGTGGTCGCCCGTGATCATCACCGGCGTGATGCCCGCGCTGATGCAGTCGCGCACTGCGGCCTGGGCCTCGGGGCGGGGCGGGTCGATGAGGGCGATCAGGCCCAGCAGCTCCAGCTGGTTTTCTACCGCGTCGATGTCGTTGGTGTCGGGCAGGCGGCCGTGGCTGCGGCGGGCCAGGGCCAGCACGCGCAGGCCCTGGGCGGCGAGCTGCTGGGCGGTGGCGAGGACCTGCACAGTGTCGAGCGCGGCAGCGCCTTCGGGCGTCCAGTGAGCGGTGCAGCGGGGCAGTACCGATTCCGGCGCGCCCTTGGTGTAGGCGACAAACCCGCGTGCATCGCGGTGGAAGGTGGTCATGCGCTTGCGGTCGGAATCAAAGGGCTGCTCCTGCACACGGGGGCAGGTGGCATCGAGCTGGGCCTTGTCCAGTCCGCCTGCGTGGGCGGCCAGCGCCAGCGCGGTCTCCGTAGGGTCTCCCAGCCATTGGCTGCCCGACTGACCATCCTTGTTCTCAGCCTGGAGCGTGGCGTCGTTGCACAGCGCGGCGGCGCGCAGGGCCTCGGCATGGGCCGGGCCGGGCAAGGGGTCACCGGGCACCCAGCGCACGCCGTGGGCCAGCAGCAGCTCGGCATGCATGCGGTTTTGGGTCAGGGTCCCGGTCTTGTCCGAGCAGATAGTGGTGACCGAGCCGAGCGTCTCGACCGACGGCAGCCGCCGCACCAGCGCATGCACCGTCACCATGCGGCGTGCGCCCAGGGCCAGCAGCACGGTCACCACGGCGGGCAGCGCCTCGGGGATGGCTGCCACGGCCAGGCTGATGGCTGTGAGGGCCATGAGCAGCGGCGCCTCGCCGCGCAGCACGCCCACCCCGAAGATCACGATGCAGATGCCCAGCACCGCCAGCGCGAGCCGTTTGCCAAAGGCTGCCAGGCGCAGTTGCAGCGGCGTGCTGCGGTCTCCGGTGTCGAGCAGCGTGGCCACCTTGCCCAGCTCGGTGTGCATGCCGGTGGCCACCACCAGACCGCGTGCGCGGCCATGGGTGGCGGTGGTGCCCTTGAAGGCCATGTTGGTGCGGTCGCCCAGTGCGCCCACGTCCTCTGCCGCCAGGGCCTCGGTCTGCTTGGCCACGGTGACGGATTCGCCTGTGAGGGCCGATTCATCCACTTGCAGCTGCGCGATCTCGATCAGCCGCAGGTCGGCCGGGATCTGGTTGCCTGCCTCCAGCAGCACGATGTCGCCGGGCACGAGCACGGTGGCAGGCACCACCTGCACCGCACCGCTGCGCAGCACGGTGGCGTGCGCAGCCGCCAGTTGCCGCAATGCAGCCATGGCCTGGTCGGCGCGCCAGGCCTGCACAAAGCCGATCACGGCGTTGAGCACCACGATGACAAGGATCACCAGCGTGTCGGTGACCTCACCCACCAGCCCCGAGATGACGGCCGCACCCAGCAGCACCAGCACCATGAAGTCCTTGAACTGGTCGGCCAGCAGGCGCCACCAAGGGCGGTCTTGCCCCGCCGCCAGTTCATTGGCGCCGTGGGCGGCGCCGCGGCGCAGGGCTTCATCAGGGTGCAGGCCCGCATCAGGGTCAACGGCGTGCTCGCGTGCCACGTCCATGGCATCGCGCAGATGAGGATGGGGGTGTTGCACGGCATCAGTTTCCATACAGAAAGACCACGTAGGTGTTGACCAGGTACACCGCCGCCATGCCGATGCTGACCATGCCCACTGCGCGCAGCACACGGCTGCGCGGGCGAAAGAACAGGCCCACCACCGCCAGCCCGGTCATGACTACGGCCGATGCGGCGGTGATGGCATGCACAGGCGACACATGGGCTAATAGATCGCCGGGGCGGTAGAACAGATCATCTATGCCCACGATGGCCACGTTGAACAGGTTGCTGCCCAGCAGGTTGCCAATGGCCATGTCGAGCGCACCCAGCCGCAGGGCGGACAGCGTGACCGCCAGCTCGGGCAGGGTGGTGACCAGGGCCACGAACAGGCTGCCCACAAAGCTGCGGTTCCAGCCCATGGAGGTGGCCAAGTTGACCGCCACAAAGGGCAGCCACATGCCGGCCCCCACCACGATGGCTGCCGCCATCGCAAAGCGGGTGGCCGCTTGTCGAAGGCTGGGCAGGGTGGGGGCGAGGGTGTCTGCGGACGGTGTTGCGTCTGCCGGTGTTGTGGCGGGGTGGCTCCGTTCATACGCAAAGACGGTGCGCATCGCCACCAGATACAGCAGCAGGATCACAGGCGTGAGCAAGCCCACGCTGCGCTGTGAGGCAGTGCCAGCGCCAGTGGCAGCGCCGGCAGTAGCCCCCAGTTGGCCCATCAGCAGTCCCAGCAGCAAAAAGCCCAGCAGCACCACGCCAAAAGCGCCTGCCAGCACGTGGCCGTGGGCGGCCCGG
>NZ_JALEGG010000025.1 GCF_022763525.1 Acidovorax sp. | reverse complement strand
CGGAAGCCGGCAAGTCCAGGTTCACCCGCCTCCTGCCCGCACAGTACGGCAGCAGTTCACCCAGCGCCACTGAGGAAACTACCACCCCGCCCCACCAGGACCCGGTTACCTGGCAGCAAAGGCCTGTTGCATCGCCTGCTGCAGGTCGCGCTGCAGATCCTCCACCGATTCCAGCCCCACCGAGAAGCGCACCAGCGTGCCCGGCTTCAGGTGCGGCGTCTGGCGGCTGCGCATGCTGCCGATGTCGTACGGAACCACCAGGCTCATGGGGCCGCCCCAGCTGTAGCCCAGCTTGAAAAGCCGCAAGCTGTCACAAAAAGCATCCACCTGCGGCTGGCTGAAGCGGGCATCGAAAATCACACTGAACAAGCCTGCCGCGGCGCCCTCGCCACCGTTCACGGCGCCACACAGGGCTTTCCAGTGCACATGCCCCGGAGCGCCCGGCAGCGCGGGGTGCAGCACCTGGGCAATGGCGGGCTGGCCCTGCAGCCAGGAAGCCAACGCGCGTGCGGCGCCGTCGTGGGCCCGGTAGCGCAAGGCGATACTGGGCAGCGCGCGCAACACGGTTTCCGCATCATTGGCCCCCACGCCGAGCCCCAGGCGCATGTGCGTTAGCTTGATCTTCATGTGCAGCCCGGCATCCCGCGTGATAGCGCTGCCCATCAGCACGTCGCCCCCTCCGCTCGGGTACTTCGTGAGCGCCTGCACCGAAATATCCACGCCCAGGCTGCCATCGCCGGTCAGATCAAAAGGCTGAAACGCCAGGCCCGCCCCCCAGGTGTTGTCCAGCGCCGTGATCACACCGCGCGCGCGACAGATGCGCACCTGCTCGATGAGGTCCGGGAACTCCATGCTGACCGACCCAGGAGCCTCCAGCCACACCAGCCGGGTCGCGGACGAGATGCGTGCCGCCAGATCGGCGGGGGCCAGCGGGTCGTAAAGTGCATGCGTCACACCAAAGCGCGCCAGCTCGCCCTTGGCAAAGTCCTTGCCAGGGCCATAGGCGTTGTCGGGGATCAGCACTTCATCCCCCGGCTTGAGCAGCGCCAGCCCCACATTGGCAATGGCCGCCAAGCCGCTGGGCACCAGCACGCACTGCAATCCCCCTTCCAGCGTACAAAGTCGCTCTTCGAGAATGAACGTGGTGGGGGTGCCGTGCAGGCCGTAGGTGTAGCCGCTCTTGTCTTTCCACTCGCGCGATCGCATGGCCGCGACACTGGGAAAGATGACGGTCGAGGCCTTGAAGACTCCAGGTTGGGGAGCCTCAAAGCCGGCAGGTGGAATGTACGGGTGGTGGACGATGCGGGTGGTCAGGTCGGTGTCGTGCGCGTTCATGCAACCATGGTAGCGCGCCGCCCGGAACAACCCGGACGGCGCAGACGATTCACCTTGCGGGCGCAATGCCCGGTCAGCTGGCCGTTACCACCAGTTGGTTATTCACAGCGGTCACCCCCTCGACGCTCTTGGCAAGCGTTTCGGCGCGGTCGCGTGCCACGGTGGTGGGCGCAGGGCCATTGAGAGTGACCTTGCCCCCCACTGTGTCCACGTTGATTTTCAGGGCGCTCAGGTCAGGGTCTTTGGCCAGGGTGGCATTGACCTTGGCGGTGATGGTGGCGTCATCGATGGAAGCCTTGGCGGTGGAGGTCGCATCCCGGGCGCTCGCCTCGGCATTGGCGGCGCTTTGCTCCATCTTGTTCTCGGCGTTGTTCATCGCGCTCTCAGTCTTGGCTCGCGCATCGGCGGCAGCCCGCTCGGTCTTTTCGACGGTGGAATCCAGGCGCTGGCCCACGGTCGGCTCTTCGTTCTTGCCGCAGGCGCTCAGCCCCAAGGCAAGGGCACTCACGGCCAGAATACTGGCAATGCGGTTGACAGGGCGTTGGGTGGTCACGGAACTGTTCATCTGAAAATCTCCTTCACGGTTTGATATGGCTGCGACTTTAGGCAAGGCGCAAAACCCAAAGGGTGGGATAGCACCGAAGTGCCTGTAGGACGTGTTTAACAGCCGTGCCCACCCTACGCGGCGGTCATCGCGCGACAATCACCCGATGTCCCTGCCTCCACTCTCCCGCTGGCTGCCCTTTCTGCGCTGGCCTCGCCCTGACCGAACGCTGCTCCAGGGCGAATTCATCGCCGGCATGACGGTAGGTTTGATGCTGGTGCCGCAGGGCGTCGCTTATGCCGCACTGGCCGGCATGCCGCTGGTCACCGGTATCTACGCATCACTCGTCCCCGCTCTGGTGGCCGTCATGTTCAGCGCTTCCACGCGCCTGGGCGTGGGGCCGACGGCGCTCACAAGCCTGCTGATCGGCGCATCTCTGACGGGCATGGCGGAACCGGGCAGCGCGCAATGGGTGGCACTGGCGGCCTGGATGGCCCTGCTATCCGGACTGCTGCAGCTGGTGATGGGCGTGGCACGCTTTGGCTGGCTGCTCAACCTGGTCACCTCGCCCGTGCTCAGCGGATTTACCCAGGCTGCCGCGCTGCTCATCCTGGGCTCGCAGCTGGCGTCGCTCACGGGGTTGCGCTCGGACTGGGGGGCACTGTGGTCCACCCCCTCACCCGGAATGTTTGACCTGGTGGCCGCAGCATTCGGACTGGGCAGCCTGGTATTGCTGGTGCTGGCACGGCGCTGGCGGCCGGGCTTCCCGGCAGCTATCGTGGTGGTTGGCGGGACGGGCTTGCTGAGCTGGGCCATCGGCTACGCGGACGCGGGCGGTGCCGTGGTCGGTGCGCTGCCTTCGGGCCTGCCGGCCCCCTACTGGCCCGGGGCGCTGCCCTGGACGAGCTTTGCCGAGCTGATCATGCCGGTGCTGGTGATCACGCTGGTGAGTTTTCTGGAGACTGCTTCCAGCGCCAAGGTCGAGAGCCAGCGTTCGGGCGAGCGCTGGAATGAAAACCAGGACCTGATCGGGCAGGGACTGGCCAAGATCAGCAGCGGCCTGTGCGGAAGCTTCGCCACGAGTGCATCGTTCTCGCGATCGGCTATCAATTTGTATGCAGGCGCCAAAAGCGGCTGGTCTTCCGTGTTCGCCATCGCGCTGGTGCTGGTGGTGCTGCTGTGGCTCACGCCGGCCCTCTACCACGTGCCGCAATCGGTGCTGGCCGCCGTGGTCGTGACCGCCGTGACCAGCCTGATCAAGCCCAGCACCTTCGTGCGGCTATGGCGCGTCTCGCAGGTCGAGGCAGTGATCGGCGGCGTGACCTTTGCCCTGACGTTGGCGACGGCTCCGCGCATGTACTGGGGGGTGCTGGTGGGGTTGCTGATGAACCTGAGCCACTTCCTCTACCAGCGGCTGCACCCCCGCATCATCGAAGTGGGCCTGCACCCCGATGGCAGCTTGCGCGACCGCCACCTGTGGCACCTGCCCGTGCTGGCGCCGCGCGTGCTGGCGCTGCGCATGGATGCGGAACTGGATTTTGCGTCGGCCAGCGCACTGGAGCGGCGCGTGATCGAAAACCTGACAGCCCACCCCGATGTGCTCCACCTGTGCCTGATGGCCCAGCCCATCAACCGCATCGACGTGACAGG
>NZ_JALEGG010000225.1 GCF_022763525.1 Acidovorax sp. | reverse complement strand
TGGGGTGTCCACCCCAGCAACGCTCATGGCTCAGCCCTCGCTTTTGCTGGTCATGGACAGCTTTCAGTATGGAGTCTCGCCAGCCGTACGGCGAGGCACTACTGGCCAGGCATCTCGGTGGGTTCGAACATCACTTGCGTGCCCATCAGCTTTTTCGACCATTCCTGCATACGCGGCGCGGCAGTCGTTGAATACGGCTCCGAGGGCAAGGGCGTACTCAAGGACGGCGGCGGGGGGAGCTGCAGCGAGGCGGCGGGCGGCTTCGGCGGATTGGTCCCGCAGGCCGTCAGAGGCACGGCGCAGATGGTCAATTTCAGTGCGCAGAAGCGCTTCACGGGTTCGGGCAGCATTCAGGGCCTCCTGGTAGGTAGTAGTGATGCCGCGCTCGTCGGCGCGGGCCTGCTTGACGGAGCGCATCACTTCGCCAGCGGCTCGAACCTCGGCATGGGACATTTCCAGGCGCACATCCGCGACAGCTGCGTCCATGCGGGCGTCCTGAAAGAACCAGGCGCAAGCAGCGGTGATGAAGGCCGTGGCAAGGTGGGTTACAAGGGTCAGGTTCACGGGCTACTCCTGGCGCACGGAATCAGCGCACCGAGTCAGCGGCACGTTGCCCAGGCGATGGTCCGCCCAGCCCACGATGAACATGGGCTTGTTCAGGCTCATGTAGTGGGCGCCCTGCTGTACGTCGATGAGCTTCACGACAAGCGCACAGGCTTTGAAGCGTCCACGCTTACGCTCCAGCGCCCGGTATGCAGCCAGCGTCTGCGGCCCGATCTGGCCATCTTCAGCCACCTGCGGGTAATCCTGCCCGCCCCGGCTCATGAGATTGAGCGCGGTCTGGAACCAGCGCGATGCGCGCGACGTGCCAGCGTTCACGCCTGCATCCACGATCTTCTGGCCCACGGCGGGCGACATCGCAATGATGGGCTCAAAGCCTGGGCGCGCGACGTAGTCCTTGATGTAGATGGCCTGCGCTCGCTCCTTGGGCAGGTCGCGCATGGGCCCGGTGTAGCCGTCCTGGCGGGCGACTGCAACGGTGATGCCGTGGTTTGTCTCTCCGCCTGGGTCAGCCGGATTGTTGCTGTATCCCTTCTCCACGGCGAACACGGCGCCGATGATGGTCAGCACCGCAGCCCCGAGCGAGCCCCAGACCTTGGCCTTATCGCTCATCTTCGTCCTCCCGCCCGCCAGGCGTAGGCACTGAGGTGAGAGGTGCGAGATCGCTGGGGGGCGGGCCCACGTCCACACCTGCAAGCATGAGGTCCATGCGCAGCGCTCGCTCTGCCGCTTTCTGCGCGGCTTCAACACGCTGCAGTTCCAACGCCTGCTCGGTCGCGCGGGTGTTGAGCGCCAGCTCAAGGTCGCGCCGATTGCTGGCCTTGCGCTTGTAGTGCACGTTGGTCAGGTAGCCCGCCAACGCAATGAGGAGCCCAATGATCCCCACCATGTTGTTGATGAGGAACGTGCCGACGACACTCGTGGTCGCGCCCGCCGTCGTTACTTTGCTGCCCACGTTGGCCAGGGTATCGAGAGTTTCAGTCTTCATGTTCAGAGCCTCCGCAGCATGAGGACTGCCAGACCGTCCCCACCGCGACCAGAGAACCAGCCTGTGGTGCTTGTGATATGCAATGCGGCGCCACCGCCACCGATACCGGCCTGCGGCAGGGTGATGACGGTTGTGGAACCGTTGAAGGCGCCACCCATGCCCCCAAAAATGCCAGAGGCCTTAAGGTTTGCCACGGTATCCCCCGAGCTGCCTCCACCTGGGCCGGGGGCCACGTTCGTGTACCCGCCGCCACCGAAATAGTCCAAGCACCATGTTGCATAGGTCGCCAAGGACGAAACGGAAGCCTGGGTGCGAACTCCAATCGCGTTGACCCCTGCCGAAGCCGCAGCAGAAAGGGCGTTGTCACCGGGGCCACCAGATCCGCCACCGGGCGAAAAACTCGCAGAGGTCGCGGTGTTCTTATCGCCGCCCTGCCCGCCAACGCCAGCACCACCGGCGCCACCAGTACCAGTGTTGAAAGACCCACCGACCAGCCGTGTCGCTGGGTCGCTCCAACCCATGATGTTCACGGCCCCGCCGCCGGCCACACCAAAAGATGCGGATGAAGCGGTGCCCCCGGGGCCGCCAGCGTAGTGCAGCGCACCATCGGCACCGACGGAGAATGCAGAGCCGCCAGTGCCCCCAGCCCCGCCGTTTTGGAACCCCGTCCCTACACCGCCCGGCTGGCCGCCGAGCGCGCGCAAGTCGAACCCCGAAGCGGTGAACATACGGGTTGTGCCACCGGCGACACCTTGTGTTTGGCCTACCGTGTTCCGGGTTTGGCCCGCCCCACCAGATGCAACAGTGACGTTGAGAACAGTCCCGGCGGCAAACTCCCTGCTGTGGAGCACGGCCACCTCGCCAGCACCAGCCCCGCCGACAGTTCCGTTGGAATATGTGATTCCGCCGCTTGCACCGCCACCGACCAGCAGGATGTCTGCCATGCAATGGAACGGCACCGTAAACGTGCCGTTTTGATTGAACAGGCGAAAAACCGCAGGCGCTGCGCCAAGCTGCGCGGCGAGCTTCGCCAGTCGGGCCTCGTTGAAGGCAAGAATTTCCATGTTCATCATCAGGCCTCGGATGCGGTCATGCCCGAGAGCACGCCGCCGGTGTACGCATAGGTCTCGGTGCGCGTGAGAGCGCCGCTCGGATAGCTGACCGTGTTGACGGTCCCGTCGGCGTTGTAGGTGATGCGGCAGCCACTTCTCGGAGATCCCCATCTTCTTGGCGAGGGCCAAAGCACCCCCGTGCTTGGCGACGATCATTTCGGCTTCAGTCATGTGTAGCGATACTACACGTGATTTAAGAAAAACGGAACACTCGTTTAGCAACGTTTGGTATCCGGCGGGCATAATGCGGAACATGACCGAACGACTGCGCCACGAATCGTTGACCCGCCTACTCGCCGTTGCTGCCGAGCACCAGATCGTCGGCCCCGCAGCACTTGCACGCGCGCTCAACGAGTCAGATCAGGTCGTGACCAACTGGGGTCGCCGAGGCGTGTCGAAGGCCGGGGCCCTCAACGCTCAACGTTTGTTTGGTGTTTCGCAGGCTTGGGTACTAAACGGAACGGAACCCAAAACCGTATCAGCCCCGGAGTTCAGCTCCCTGCCGGAACCTACTGTTGACGCAGCAATAGCCCGCATTGCACGGGCCTTGGATGGGTTGCCAGACGCAGCCCGCCAACAGGCAGGAGGGTTGTTGCAGGCGCTTTCGCTAGCGCCGGACAGCAGAAGGCTTCAGGCTAGCCTCTCATCTATCCTGGCAAATCGCCAGCCCTAATCCAGATTCGGAACGTAGTGCTCTGGCGCGAGGCCCATCAGGCTCGTGCGTGGGATGCACCTAAACCCCAGGGTGGCGTAGTAGCTGCGGAGCTTGGCAAGTGCGGGCTTGTAGCCCATCCGAAAGTCGTCCAGGCCAAGACGGCGGCGCGTTTCAACGTCTTTCGGGGATGTGGGCTCCGATTCAAACTGCAGCGGAAAGGGCTTCATGACGATGAGCCCTATTCCCATGCGGAACCGCTCGATCAAACCGCGTATGGCCAAGAGCCCTACCCCTTGGCCTCTGTGCTCGGGATACACGGCCAAGCGATCCAGAATCAACAGGTTGGGACGCCATATGGACTCGTCGCCGCAGACAGCCCTGGTTACCGACGCCCTGAAGTCCGTACCGCTCCAAGACCGTTGGAGGTAAAGAGGACCGTAGTAGGGAGCGGTTTTGCTGTCGGAATCGAATACGTGGAAGGGCTCCACGCCTTCATTGATGGCGGTTTCGAGGTCGACAACCAGGATGGAAAACG
>NZ_JALEGG010000224.1 GCF_022763525.1 Acidovorax sp. | reverse complement strand
GCAGGATGGCGAGCGTGGTGAACTCAAAGTACGTGAGGGACACCTCATTGCCATTTTGTGTTCTGGCGCTTTCCACGGCCTCGAAGTGCGCTATCAAATCAGAAGCAGCAACAATATCGCCATGGATGCGACACCGTTCCTCGAAGTGCACCAGGTGGGGCGATGTGTACACACCCGTGCGATAGCCTGCCTGCAACGCCACCGCTTCCAGCATGGCGCAGGTGGACCCTTTCCCGTTGGTGCCTGCCACGGTAATCACGGGGCAGTCAAACCGCAGCGCCATGCGGCGGGCCACTTCGCGGACACGGTCCAGACCCATATCGATGTTGCGGGGATGCAGCTGCTCGCAGTGGCTGAGCCAGCCTTCCAGAGTGTGGATTTTGGTTTGCATACGGAGCGGGATTGTCGCCCAGCCGCAAGTTCGGGGATGATCTCCGGCATGACAACCTCACACATCACCATCTACGGCATTCCGAACTGCGACACCGTCAAGAAATCCCGCGCCTGGTTCACCGCGCAGGGGCTGGACCACACCTTTCATGATTTCAAGAAGCAGGGTGTACCGGCCCAACATCTGCCCGGCTGGATGGCCGCCGTCGGCTGGGAGAAACTGGTCAACCGCCAAGGCACGACTTGGCGCAAGCTCGACGCTGCGACTCAAGCCGCCGTGCAGGGTGAAGAGAGCGCAGCCGCACTCCTGCAGGCGCAGCCGAGCGTGATCAAGCGTCCGGTTGTCGAGTGGCAGACCGGCGGACGCACCCATGTCAGTGTGGGCTACGTGCCCGACCAATGGCTTGCGTGGACCGCTTGAGCGCCCAAGGCATGAAGAAAGCCCTCCAAGGCGGGGAAATTGCACAAATCTTTACGCAGATTTACGGCCGCCCTGCCCCTGATTGACCTGGCGCGCCTAAACTTTTCGTGAGTCTGGTGCGTTATGTACCGACCCGAAAGGAGTTTCTCCATGAAAAAGATCGTCATTTTTTCTGCCATGGCCGCTGTCGCCACCATGGCCAGCGCCCAGGAACAAGGCCGCGTGCTCTCGGCCACACCCGTCATTCAGCAGGTCGCCACGCCGCAGCAGGTATGCGGCAACGAGACGGTCTACAGCGGCAACCGCACTACCGGCGCTGGCGCCGTGATGGGCGCCCGTGCGGGCGGTGCCGCGGGCAATGCCCTCGGCAAGGGCCGCGGCCGCGCCGCTGCCACGGCGATCGGCGTGCTTGGCGGTGCCGTGCTGGGCAACCACATCGAGGGCGGCCAGCCCCAGTACGAAACGGTGCAGCGCTGCACGACCCAGACGTACTATGAAAACCGCACGGTCGGCTACGACGTGGTGTACGAGTACGCAGGTCGGCAATACACCACCCGCACCCAGACCGACCCCGGCCGCTGGATTCCGCTGAGCGTGCAGCCCACCGGGCAAACGTATTCCACGCAACCCGACCCTTACGCCTCTCAGGGCGTGTACAGCCAGCCGGGCGTGGTGACCTCGACCTATCCTGCGCAGCCGGTGTACCAGCAGCCCACCTATGTGACGCCGCCTGTGACGGTGATCGAGTACGGCTACGACAGCCGCCCGTACTACCCGCACCACCGCAACCCGTACTGGCGCTGACCCGCTTGGCCAAGAGCACAAAACAAGAGCCCTTCGGGGCTCTTTTTCATGGGCAACGCACGCCGGCCCACACGCCAGCCGTGATCAGCGGCAGAACCGCTGCCCCCTGCCCTAAAATCTTGGGTTTCCTCCTACCACCCCAGCGCATTCCATGACCACCGAAAAAATCGACGGCGTGTCCGTCACCACCCAGGCCAATGTGTACTTTGACGGCAAGTGCGTGAGCCACGGCATCACCTTTGCCGACGGCACGAAGAAATCGGTGGGCGTGGTGCTGCCCGCAACGCTGACCTTCAACACCGGCGCGCCCGAGATCATGGAATGCGTGGCCGGCTCCTGCGAATACAAGCTGGACGGCTCCGACACCTGGGTGAAGTCTTCGGCGGGCGACAAGTTCAGCGTGCCCGGCAACTCCAAGTTCGACATCCGGGTGACCGAGGCCTATCACTACATCTGCCACTTCGGCTGAAACAAGCCGGCTGAGATCTGATGATTTCAGCCTCTAGCGCTGATCCATACAGCGCGAGCAGCTATCATTTTTGAAGAAGCATTTCATGGCAACCATTCTCCAGAACCTCCCTCTTGGCCAAAAGGTCGGCATCGCGTTTTCCGGCGGCCTGGACACCAGCGCCGCGCTGCACTGGATGAAGCTCAAGGGCGCTATCCCTTATGCCTACACCGCCAACCTGGGCCAGCCCGACGAGCCCGACTACGACGCCATTCCGCGCAAGGCGATGGAATACGGCGCCGAGAAGGCCCGTCTGGTGGACTGCCGCACCCAACTGGCACACGAAGGCATTGCCGCGCTGCAGGCCGGCGCGTTCCACATCAGCACCGGCGGCCTCACCTACTTCAACACCACCCCCCTGGGCCGCGCCGTGACGGGCACCATGCTGGTGGCCGCGATGAAGGAAGACGACGTCAACATCTGGGGCGACGGCTCGACCTTCAAGGGCAACGACATCGAGCGTTTCTACCGCTACGGCCTGCTGACAAACCCCTCGCTCAAGATCTACAAGCCCTGGCTGGACCAGTTGTTCATCGATGAGCTGGGCGGGCGCGCCGAGATGTCCGCCTTCATGACCAAGGCCGGCTTTGGCTACAAGATGAGCGCCGAGAAGGCCTACAGCACCGACAGCAACATGCTCGGCGCCACACACGAGGCCAAGGACCTGGAGTTTCTGAACAGCGGCATCCGCATCGTCAACCCCATCATGGGTGTGGCGTTCTGGAAGCCGGAGGTCGACGTGAAGGCTGAGGAGGTCTCCGTGACCTTCAATGAAGGCCAGCCCGTGGCGCTGAACGGCAAGGAGTTCAACGACCCCGTCGAGTTGATTCTGGAGGCCAACCGCATCGGTGGCCGCCACGGCCTGGGCATGAGCGACCAGATCGAGAACCGCATCATCGAAGCCAAGAGCCGCGGCATCTACGAAGCCCCCGGCCTGGCCCTGCTGCACATCGCCTACGAGCGTCTGGTCACCGGCATCCACAACGAGGACACCATCGAGCAGTACCGCATGAACGGCCTGAAGCTGGGCCGCCTGCTGTACCAGGGCCGCTGGTTCGACCCCCAGGCCATCATGCTGCGCGAAACCGCCCAGCGCTGGGTGGCCCGCGCCGTGACTGGTACCGTGACGCTGGAGCTGCGCCGCGGCAACGACTATTCGCTGCTGAACACCGAGTCGCCCAACCTGACCTACGCGCCCGAGCGCCTGTCGATGGAAAAGGTGGAAGACGCGCCGTTCAGCCCGCTGGACCGCATCGGCCAGTTGACCATGCGCAACCTGGACATCTCGGACACGCGCGACAAGCTGGGCGTGTATTCGCGCGCCGGCCTGCTGTCGCTGGGTGGCAATGCCGCCCTGGCGCAACTGGAAAACGACCGCAAGTAAGCCCTGGACCCAGAATATGGGTCAATTATGGCCCTGGCGCTTGTACTGCAAGCGCCAGTAGCTATATAAAAATGAGCAAAGCCACCGGAGACGGTGGCTTTTTTCTATGCTGGCAAGGTGGCTGCTGGCCTAAACCACCACGGGCTCGGGCTCCAGGCGGTTGCCAAAGCGCTCATACACGCTGGTCTGGATGGCCTTGGCCAGGGTCATCACCTCGCCTCCCGTCACGCTGTCGCTTCCCTGCCCCCGGTTCACCAGCACCAGCGCCTGCTTTTCATAAACGCCGGCCTTGCCGATGGACTTGCCCTTCCAGCCGCAGGCATCGATCAGCCAGCCCGCCGCCAGCTTGATGCTGCCATCGGGCATGGGGTAGTGAACGATCTTGGGCTCGCGCGCGATGATGTCGGCGCACTGGTCAGGCGACACCGTGGGGTTCTTGAAGAAGCTGCCCGCGTTGCCCACCACGGTGGGGTCAGGCAGCTTGGCGCGGCGAATCTCGCAGACCCAGTCGAAAATCTGCTGCGCACTGGGGTGTTCCACGCCCTCTTGCGCGCGGCGGCGTTCCAGGTCCAGGTAGCCCAGCACGGGCTTCCATGGCTTGGGCAGGCGAAACCGCACATGGGTGATCACCGCCCGCCCCGCCAGGCCCATGCCGCGTGGCAATCCGCTGCCGTCCGGCGACTCGGAAGGCGCATGCTTGAACACGGAATCACGGTAGCCAAAGCCGCATTGCGCAGCATCCAGGCTGAACGACTGGCCTGTGGCGAGATCCATGGCGTCGAGCGACTCGAAACGGTCCTGCAACTCCACGCCATACGCACCAATGTTCTGCACGGGCGATGCCCCGACGGTGCCAGGAATGAGCGCCAGGTTTTCCAGGCCCGGGAAGCCATGCGCCAGCGTCCAGGCCACGGCGTCATGCCAGACCTCGCCCGCGCCCGCCTCGACGATCCAGGCCTTGGCTGTTTCCTCCACCAGCCGCAGCCCCTTGATCTCCATCTTGAGCACCACGGGCTTCACGTCGCCCGTCAGGATGATGTTGCTGCCACCACCCAGCACGAACTTCGGCGCCGGGGCCAAGGCCGCATCGGCCAGCACCGCATGCACATCGGCCACGGAGCGCACGCGCACCAGGGTTTGCGCACGCGCCGCAATGCCGAAGGTGTTCCAGGGCTGTAAGGGGGTGTTTTTCTCGACTACCATTGGCCCGATTGTCGCACCCGCCCTTTCAGGCGCCCGCGATTTGCTACCCCGTTCCCCGAGATTGAGAGCCACCATGCCATCTTTTGACACCGTCTGCGAAGCCAACCTGGTTGAAGTGAAAAATGCCGTCGAGAACACCGCCAAGGAAATCGGCACCCGCTTCGACTTCAAGGGCACATCCGCCAGCATTGAAATCAAGGACAAGGACATCACCCTGATCGGCGACGCCGACTTCCAGCTCACCCAGATCGAAGACGTCCTGCGCAACAAGCTCACTAAGCGCAGCGTGGACGTGCGCTTCCTGGACGTGGGCGACGTGCAGAAGATGGGCGGCGACAAGGTCAAGCAGGTCATCAAGGTGCGCAACGGCATCGAGAGCGAGTTGGCCAAGAAGATCCAGAAGCTGCTCAAGGAAAGCAAGCTCAAGGTGCAAGCCGCCATCCAGGAAGACAAGGTGCGGGTGACGGGCGCCAAGCGCGACGACCTGCAGGCCGCCATGGCCCTTATCCGCAAGGATGTGACGGACGTGCCGCTGTCGTTTGACAACTTCCGGGACTAGAGATGCCCCCCCTGAGTCGCTTCGCGCCTTCCCCCCGAGGGGGGACGACGCCAGTGGCCTGGCAAAGCCAGTTCCACAGCGTCCGCCGGTGGCGGGCGGGCCGGTTTCGAACCTGGCGCGCCAGGCTCAGCAGCGTGAAGATGTGCCTGCGGGCTGCTTCGTTGCTGGCTGCCTTCTGTCTCGCGCCTTCCTGGGCGCACGCCCAGTCGGTGGGCATCGCCGGCATGCTGGGCACCAAGGCGCTGCTGGTGGTGGATACGCACCCGCCGCGGGCCCTGGCAGCGGGGGATGAGTTTCAAGGGGTCAAGGTCATTTCCATTGACAAGGACGAGGCCACGGTCGAAGTCCAGGGCAAGCGGCGCGTGCTGCGGCTGGGCGAGGCTCCCGTGAGCGTGGGTGGCCGGGGCGGCAGCGGCAAGCGGGTGGTGCTGATGGCCGACAGCCGCGGGCACTTTGTCAACACCGGCACCATCAACGGCCGCGTAATGCAGTACATGGTCGACACCGGGGCCTCCACCGTTGCCATTGGCCGCACCGACGCCGACCGGCTGGGGCTCAATTACCAAAAGGGCCAGCCTGTGCGCATGAACACCGCCAACGGCGTGGCCCAGGGCTGGCGCATGAAGCTCGATTCGGTGCGCATCGGTGACGTGGAAGTGTTCGGAGTCGAGGCGGTGATCACGCCACAGTCCATGCCCTACGTGCTGCTGGGCAACAGCTTTTTGACCGAGTTCCAGATGACCCGTATCAACGACCAGATGGTGCTCGAAAAGCGCAACTGATACTTCCTTCCAAAGCGCCGCCGCCCATGTCTGTGCACCCCACTGCCGGTACCCCCTCTGCTGGAATCCACCACGCTGGCCATCAAGCCGAGGTCGAGTACGAGGATCTGCTGAGCCTGTGGTCCGACCTGGAGTCGGGGCTTTCGGTGCTGCTGTCCCGCCCTCTGCAGGTGCAGGATTTTCCGGCGAAGGTTCGCCAGTTCGATGCCTGGCTGCAGGACCTGGTGGCCCACGACATCGACGCAGCGCTGTACCTGATGTTCCAGTTGGCCGCCACCTCGATGGTGGGCTACAGCGCCTCGCACGCGCTGGTGTGCGGCACGCTGTGCCACATCATGGCGCACGAGCTGCACTTGCCGGCGCAAGAACGCGACAGCCTGGTGCGGGCCGCACTGACGATGAACATCGGCATGACGGCTCTGCAGGACGAACTGGCCGTACAACGCGAACGCCCCACGGCCAGCCAGCAGGAAGCCATCCTGGGCCACCCCGAAGAAAGCATGATGCTGCTGGAGCGGCTCTTCATCAATGACAGCCTGTGGCTGGAGGTGGTGGGGCAACACCACGCCACGGTCACCGACCGGGTGCCGCTGGCTCGGCAGGAGCCACAGGACCGCCTCACGCGCATCCTGGGCACCATCGACCGCTACGCCGCCATGATCAGTCCGCGCAAATCACGCGCTGGCCGCAGCGCCACGGATTCGGTGCGCGCCCTCGTGGGCAGCGAGGTCGAGCAGCGCGACGAGGTGAGCTACACGCTGGTGCGCTCCATCGGCCTATGCCCGCCGGGCACCTTCGTGAAACTGGACAACGGCGAGACGGCCATCGTGCTGCGCCGCAGCGAAAAAGCCAACCACCCCCTGGTCGCCAGCCTGCTGGACGCCACGGGCCATCACCATGCCCAGCCCAGCCTCTACCAGACCGCCACGGGCAAGCGGCGCATCCAGTCGGCTCTGGCCCGATCGGCGGTGAGCCTGGAGCTCAACCACCGCACCATGGTGCGATTGGGTCTGTACGCCGCGCAGCACAGCGGCGCGGGGCTGCGGGGGCTGCTGACCGGGCCCGGCGCGCTCTGAATCCAACGCCCCCCGCCCGGCCCGGCCGGAGGGCTCTATCGCTTGGGTTGATGTGGGGCGGCTTCGCCCTGCGCAGCCTTCTTGCTGCCCAGCCGCGACTCCTTCCCCGCGATCAGGCGCTGGATGTTCTCCTTGTGGCGCCATGCCAGCAGCAAGGCCATGACCACGATGGACGCTGCAATGGGTCCTTCGGCATACCACACGACCCCATCCACCAGCAGATAGTACACCGGCGCAAACGCTGCGGCCACCAGCGAAGCCAGCGACGAATACCGGAAGAAGAACGCGATGATGAGCCAGGTGAGCGCCGTGGCCAGCCCCAGCCATACGCTGATGCCCAGCAGCACGCCCAGCGCCGTGGCCACGCCCTTGCCACCTTCGAAGCGGAAGAACACCGGCCACAGGTGGCCCAGAAAGGCCGCCAACCCCACCATCGCCACGGTGCCTTCGTCCAAGCCATAGGGCTGCCCAAACCACATGACCAGCGCCACGGGCAGCCAGCCCTTCATGGCGTCCAGTATCAGCGTCACGATGGCTGCCGCCTTGCTGCCCGAACGCAGTACATTGGTCGCTCCAGGGTTCTTGCTGCCATAGGTTCGCGGATCGCTCAGGCCCATCACCCGCGTCACGATGACGGCGAAGGACAGCGAGCCCAGCAAGTAGGCGGCCACAGCGGCAAGGATGGGGTACACGGCGGTCAAGGCAGCTCCTCAGGGTCAGTGGTACGCGGACAAAGATCCGCGGCGGGCTATTCTGCCAGCGCGCAATGCACTGGCTTGGCACCCAGCAGCTGAACGCATGCTTGCGGATCGATTTGCACCAAAAAACCTCGGCGTCCGCCATTGATGGCAATGCGCGGCAGCCCGAGGATGGTTTCTTCGATGTACACCGGCATTGCACGCCGCGTGCCAAACGGCGAGGTGCCGCCCACCAGATAACCGCTGTGGCGGTTGGCCACCTCCGGCGCGCAGGGCTCCACCGACTTGGCGCCGATCTGGCGCGCCAGATTCTTGGTGGAGACCTTGCGGTTGCCGTGCATCAGCACCAGCAGGGGCTTGGCATCCTGGTCCTGCATCACCAGCGTCTTGACCACGGTGAACGGGTCCAGGCCCAGCACCTCGGCGCTGTGCAAGGCACCGCCGTGCTCCAGGTATTCGTACGGGTGCTCGGTGAAGGCCACCTTGTGTGCCTTGAGCATCTGGGTGGCTTGGGTCTCGGAGACGTGTTCTTTCTTTGCCATGGTGCTGTCCGCTGGGAATCGCAAATGGTACCCAGGTGCGTTTTGCGCGGCAGTCACGCCCTCGGCAGGCCCCGAGATC
>NZ_JALEGG010000223.1 GCF_022763525.1 Acidovorax sp. | reverse complement strand
GCTTGGGCCGCTGGTTCAAGGCCGCTCTCGGTGGCGGAGGAGAGCAGGTCGGTCAACAGTTCGGACGAGATCACGGTCGTTTCTGAAACCTTGAAGGCGCACAGGCGAAAGGATTCTCCGAATGCGCGGGGGCCACGGGACGGCCAATCCGCCCAGCATACAGGCAAGAATATGTCAAAACGTAACACGCCGCGGAAAGTGCGAAGGGCTGGTGCACACAAGACCCTTCGTGCCCAGGCGGTTAGGCCGGCCGCCATCTCGCACTGACAGATGCCAGGCCCCTGCGCGCGTGCAGTGAACTGCTACAGTCCACGCCTCATTTCTCCCCCCCGCGCATGTCCGACACGTTCGAACACCACACCCCCATGATGCAGCAGTACCTGGCCCTCAAGGCCGGCTACCCCGACACGCTGCTGTTCTACCGCATGGGCGATTTCTACGAAGTCTTCTGGCAAGACGCCGAGAAGGCCGCGCGCCTGCTGGACATCACGCTCACGCAGCGGGGCCAGTCGGGAGGGCAGCCGGTGGTGATGGCGGGGGTGCCCTTCCACGCACTCGAAAACTACCTGGGCCGCCTGATCAAGATGGGCGAATCGGTGGCCATCGCCGAACAGGTGGGCGAAGTCGGTGCGGCCAAGGGCCCCGTGGAGCGCAAGGTGGTGCGCGTGGTCACACCCGGCACGGTGACCGACACGGAGCTGCTGTCCGACAAATCCGAATCGCTGCTCATGGCCGTGCACCAGGCTCCGCGTGCACGCTGCGGCCTGGCCTGGCTGAGCGTGACCCAGGGCCGCGTCTTCCTGGCCGAATGCGCGCAGGACGAACTGGGCGGCTGGCTGGCGCGTGCGGCGCCCAGCGAGCTGATCTACAGCGCGGGGGTGACCGACCGCTTCGAGCAGCAACTTCAGGTGCTGCGCCAGGGTGGCGCCTTCACCTGCCCCATGAGCCCCCGGCCCGACTGGCAGTTCGACAGCGCCCTGGGCGAGCGCAAGCTGCTCGAAAACCTGGGCGCCGCCAGCCTGCAGGCCTGGGGCGCACAGAACCTGGGGGAGGCCCACGCCGCCGCCGCCGGCTTGCTGGCCTATGCCGAGCACACGCAGGGCCGCACGCTCACCCACGTGCACAGCGTGCAGGTGCAGCGCAATGACGACCTCATCGACCTGCCCGCCACCACGCGCCGCAACCTGGAGCTGGTCAAGACCCTGCGCGGCGACGACGCGCCCACGCTGTTCTCACTGCTCGACACCTGCATGACCGGCATGGGCAGCCGCCTGCTCAAGACCTGGCTGCTGGAGCCCCGCCGCGATCGCACCGAGGCGCGCCAGCGCCTGTCGGCCACCACCGCCCTGCGGGGCAGCGGCGGCGCGGGCGGCGGCAGCGGCCCCTGGGTCACCCTGCGCGGCGAACTCAAGGGCGTGAGCGATGTGGAGCGCATCACCGCGCGCATCGCGCTGCGCCAGGTGCGACCGCGCGAACTGGTGGCGCTGTGCAAGACGCTACAAAAATCAGAGCTGCTTGCGCTTTCCGCACAAGCGCCAGAGCCGTTTTTGGCTCAGATTTTTGACAATCTGCACCCGCCCGAGGGCTGCACCGCCCTGCTGTGCGCCGCCATTGCCGAAGAGCCCGCGGCGCTCGTGCGCGACGGCGGTGTGATCGCCAACGGCTTTGACACCGAGCTGGACGAGCTGCGCGCCATCCAGACCAATTGCGACGACTTCCTGCTGGAACTGGAAACGCGCGAGAAGGCCCGCACCGGCATCGCCAACCTGCGCGTGCAGTTCAACAAGGTGCACGGCTTCTACATCGAAGTGACCAGCAGCAACCTCGACCGCGTGCCTGACGACTACCGCCGCCGCCAGACGCTGAAGAACGCCGAGCGCTTCATCACGCCCGAGCTCAAGGCCTTCGAGGACAAGGCCCTCTCGGCCAGCGAACGCGCGCTGGCGCGCGAGAAATGGCTGTACGAACAGATCCTGGACCAGCTCCAGCCCCATGTGCCGGCGCTCACCCGCCTGGCGCAGGCGCTCGCCACGCTGGATGTGCTGTGCACGCTGGCCGAGCGCTCGCTCACGCTGAACTGGTGCGCCCCCCAGTTCGTGCCCGAGCCGTGCATCGAGATCGAAGGCGGCCGCCACCCCGTGGTGGAGGCGCGTCTGGCCGAAACGTCGAGCGGCAGCTTCATCGCCAACCACACGCGGCTGAACGCCAACACGCGCATGCAGGTCATCACCGGCCCCAACATGGGCGGCAAATCGACCTACATGCGCCAGGTGGCGCTGATCGTGCTGCTGGCCAGCATGGGCAGCCATGTGCCCGCCGCGAGCTGCCGGCTGGGACCCATCGACGCCATCCATACCCGCATCGGCGCGGCCGACGACCTGGCGAATGCGCAGTCCACGTTCATGCTGGAGATGACCGAGGCCGCGCAGATATTGCACGCGGCCACTCCCCACAGCCTGGTGCTGATGGACGAGATCGGCCGGGGCACCAGCACGTTTGACGGCCTGGCGCTGGCCAGCGGCATCGCCACGCACCTGCACGACAAGACCCGCGCCTTCGTGCTGTTCGCCACGCACTACTTCGAGCTGACCGAGCTGCCCGCCAAGGCGCGCCACGCCATCAACATGCACGTGAGTGCCGCGGAGTCGGGCACAGACATCGTGTTCCTGCATGAGATCCAGCCCGGCCCCGCCAGCCGCAGCTACGGCATCCAGGTGGCCAAACTCGCGGGCATGCCCTCGCCCGTGTTGCACCACGCGCGCCACACGCTGGCGGCGCTGGAGGAGCGCGCCGGCGAGGACGACCTGCAAGTCGACCTTTTTGCCGCGCCGGCCGTGCCCGAGAGCGCAGGTGCCAGCCCGGTGGAAGCGGCACTGTCCGCGATCAATCCCGACCAGCTCAGCCCGCGCGAGGCGCTGGATGCGCTGTACCAGCTCAAGAAACTGGCGGGGGCTTGAACCCGCGAGCGCCGCAACGCAGATGCCCGCCTGCCGCAAGCGCGCCCGCATTCAGACCCGATCGCCCCTGGCGCTTTTCCATCAAGCGCAGGAAGCTATCATTTTTGAAGCATCCGAAACCACCCTCTGCACGCAGCGGCCGCGGCCCGGCTGCCGGCAGCAGCGATCTCCCGGCCCGGATCGGTCGCCAGACTAAACTCGCGGGTTTCCCCTTCACAGACCCACTTTTTGCGCCATGACGTACTGCGTCGCCATCAAACTCAACGCCGGGCTGGTCTTCCTGTCCGATTCCCGCACCAACGCCGGCCTGGACCAGATCAGTTCCTTTCGCAAGATGATGGTCTATGAAAAGGCGGGCGACCGCTTCATGGTGCTGCTGTCCGCGGGGAACCTGTCCATCTCGCAGTCGGTGCGCGAAATCCTGCAGACCGAGCAGCTCAAGGACGGCGACTCGGGCGAAACCATCACCATCTGGAATGCCAAGAGCATGTTCGATGCCGCCCGCGTGCTGGGCGCGGCCGTGCGCCACGTGCACGAGCGCGACGGGGCGGCGCTCAAGCGCTCGGGCGTGGACTTCAACGTGTCGATGGTGTTCGGCGGTCAGATCAAGGGCGAGGGCATGCGGCTGTTCCAGGTGTACTCGGCCGGTAACTTCATCGAGGCCACCACCGAGACACCCTACTTCCAGGTCGGCGAATCCAAATACGGCAAGCCCGTGCTCGACCGTGTCCTCACCCCCGAAACTCCGCTGGACGAGGCCGCCAAGTGCGCGCTGGTGTCCATGGACAGCACGCTCAAGTCCAACCTGTCGGTGGGCCTGCCGCTGGACCTGGTGGTGTACGAAGCCGACCGCTTCGCCACCGAAAAGGTGGTCTGCATCGACGAGAACAACCCGTACTTCCGCATGCTGCACGACAGCTGGGGCCAGAAGCTGCGCCAGGTGTTCGACAGCATCGAGGACCCGGCCTGGGGCGGCGGCGCCACCACCGTACCCATCATGGTGAACCCGGCGCGCAGCAAGCCACTCAAGAAGATCACCAACCACCTGGACAAGCTGATTTGAGCCTGCCCGCCCCATGCTCCCGATTGTTTTCTCGCACGCCAACAGCTTTCCAGCCAGCACCTACCGCGTTCTGTTCCAGCACCTGCGGGCCCGCGGCTTTGAAGTGAACGCGGTGGAGCGCTACGGCCACGACCCGCGCTACCCCGTCACCAGCAACTGGCCGCATCTGGTGCAGCAGCTGGCGGATTTCGCGGGGCCTCAAGTGCAGCGCCTGGGTGCGCCGGTCTTCCTGGTCGGCCATTCTCTGGGTGGGTTTCTCAGTGTGATGGCGGCGGCGCGCCACCCCGAGCTGGTGCGGGGTGTGCTGCTGATCGACTCGCCCCTCATTGGCGGATGGAAGGCCAACGTGGTCGGCGTGGCCAAGCGCACGCAGGTGGTCGGCTCCATCTCGCCGGGGCGAGTGAGCCGCCAGCGGCGCATGAGCTGGGCCAGCAACGAGGAGGCACTGGAGCACTTCCGCAAGAAGAAGGCGTTTGCACGCTGGGACCCCGAGGTACTGCGCGATTACGTGCAGCATGGCCTGCAGGACCACGACGGCAAGCGCGTTCTGGGATTTGACCGCGCTGTGGAAACGGCCATCTACAACACGCTGCCGCACAACCTGGGGCGGCTGCTCAGCGCCCACCCGCTGCAATGCCCGGCCGCCTTCATTGGCGGGCGCGACTCGGAGGAGATGAAGCAGGTCGGCATGGCCATGACGCTGCGTGTCACACAAGGCCGCACCATGATGCTGGACGGCAGCCACCTCTTTCCCATGGAGCAGCCCCTGGCCACGGCGGCGGCCATCGAGGCCTCGCTGCTCAACCTCGCCGCGCTCACGTCGGCGCGTTGCTGACGCCTGCGGGCCGCAGCGCGGCGCGCTTTGCTGGAGCCGGTATTTCTGAACTTGAGAGCCGCTTCGGCACAGCCCTTCCACCAAATCGGAACAGGCCAGCCCAAGCCCCGGTCGGCGCTGGGTACAGCTCAGCGTGAGCAGGTTCGGGGAAGGATGCCAATCCCGTCCCCCTGGACCTGCGTGCGGAGCAACCCTGCAGGCGGGCTGTAGCTCAGGGCAAACAGGGGGGCACGGCAGCCCGGGCAATCCCCTACACTGGCGACCTGTTACAGCGTGATACACCCATGCCCACACTGCCCCGGCTTGCTTCTTCCTTGCCCGTACTGAGCTACGTGCTGCTGGCTGCTTATATGGTCATCTTCGCAGTCCGCACCCACAACGACACCACGATCGCCGTCGTCACTGCCTCGGTCTTGATGTTTGCCTGTTGCTGGGCCAGCGCCAGCCACCTTCTGGGCCTGCGGCCCGCACTGCAGTTTGTGCTGATCGCCGTCAGCCTGGGCTGGTTTGCCGAGCAGATGGGCTCCTCGCGCGGCTGGTTTTTTGGCGAGTACACCTACACCGATGTGCTGGGTGCGCGCCTCGGGGATGTGCCCCTGGTCATTCCCCTGATGTGGTTCTCGCTGACCTATGCCGGGTATGTGATCTGCAACCTGATCGTCTGGCAAAGCCCGGTGGACGGCACGCGCGGCCTGGGCAACGCCGTGGTGCTGTCATTCGTCGCTGCGATGATCGTCACGGCGTTTGACCTGGGCGCCGACCCCTACCTGGTTTACACCCTCAAAGCCTGGATCATGACCAAGCCCGATGGCGCATGGTTTGGCGAGACGGTGCAGGGCTTCTTTGGCTGGGTGTTTGTGTCCTTCGTGATCATCATCGGTTTCCGCATGTCAGTGCGAAGGCTGGCATTGCAGCCCAGCAGCCCGTTCTTGCGCCGCCATGCGCTGGTACCGCTGGCCATCTATGCGTCCGGCATGGTGTTCCAGATGATCCTGGGCAATCCAGTGGAAATTCGCTCCATTGCACCGTTTGCAATGGGCATCCCTTTGCTGTGCGCCTTGGCAGGCTTCCAGCGCTGGCAGACAACGGCGGAGGCCGTAGCATGAACCACGGTACCGCTCTCCCGGCCCAATCCCCACTGCCTGATTCGGCGCTGGCCGCCATGCAGCACCGCGCCGACCCGCTGGCCGACCAGACCATTGCTTACATCCTGGGCGAGTGGCCCGAGGGTGACGTGGCCGTGGACGCGCCGCAGTGGGCGCGCATCGAGACCGTCAACCGCCTGTTCGGCCAGTGGACGGACAACGCCGGCCTCGTCGGCTGGACCGCTCAGGGCGAAGGCGTGGACGCAGCCATGGCCCAAGCACTGGACCGCTATGTGCAGACTGCCCAGGTACTGCCGCCCTGGGCCGATGCGCGCAAGATTGAGCGTGCCGAGCAGCTGTTCATGGAACACGGCGCACTGTCGTGCATCCTGCTGTTTTGCGCCAGCCTGCCGGAGTGCTATGTGATTCCCGACCTCTCGAGCGTGCTGCACACGTCGGGCCAGCTCGAGCAAAACGCCGAGTACCGCATCCGCTCCACCGCAGCGATGATCTTCCCGGTGATGCTGCACGGCGGGCTCAGCCAGCGCGGCGCGGGCGTAGCGCAGGTGCTCAAGGTGCGGCTGATCCACGCCACGATCCGCAACCTGATCCTTCACGGCAGCCCCCAGGATGCCGTCCAGCAACTTCTCGCAGGCGGACATGGGCACGTCGCGCCGCAGGCGCTGCCCATGGGCGGCGGGCGCCAGGCGATGTTCCAGACGCTGTATGCCCGCGGCTGGAACCTGAAAAGCGATGGCCTGCCCTGCAACCAGGAAGAGCTGGCCTACACCCTGCTCACGTTTGGCTATGTGTTCTTGCGCAGCCTGCGCCACCTGGGCCTGCGTTTGCGCGCGGCCGACGAAGAGGCCTACCTGCACGCGTGGAACGTGGTCGGCCACATCCTGGGCATCGACCGAGCCCTGATGGTGGACACGATGGACCAAGGCCAGGCCCTGATGGCGCGGATGCAGGCCCGCGGCCGCGCCGAGCCCGTCACGCCGGATCCGCGCCCTGCCCTGGGCAGGGCCTTGATGCAGACCATGGAGAACTCGCTGCCCTGGCGCATGGTGAAGCCCTTCCCCGAACTCATGACCCGCTACCTGTGCGGGCGCGAAACGGCCGGCGACCTGGGCCTCACCCAGCCAGTGCCCTGGCCGTCGGCGCTGCTGTTCTGGGGCGTGTTGCTGCTCGCCCGCACCATCGATGCCGTGCTGCGCCTGGTGCTGCCCCGGTTCTCCATCGTGCGCACGCTCACGCGCATCCTCGGCTACCACTTCATGAGCCGCGTGCTCATGAGCCAGACGCGCCCTTTGCAACTTCCCACCGAGTTGCTCAACCAGGTGGATGAGGCGGTGCACAGCTGGAGCGACGACCCTCATGCACCCGGCTGGCTCAACCGGCTGGAAGACCGGTTGACCACGCGGGGCAGCTGGAGCCTGAATCTCGCGAGCAGAACGAAAGGCACGCCGTAGTGCCAGCCGTTGCGACGTTACGGCCCACCAAGGATGCGCTGGCGCCCGCTGGCAGCGCCGCCGTGCCGTGCCTGCGCCGCAACACCCCTCCATGGCACGGTTTGCAGCGCGCGTGGAGCCTCTGGGTGGGGTTCGTGCTCGCGGTACTGATGACGCCCTGGGCGCACGCGGCCAACACCCCCCTGGTGCTGCAACCCACGGCGCGCAGCGTGGACACCTGGCCAGTCACCTTGATGTTGGCCGACACATCGCGGACGCTGACCGTGCAGGATGCGCTGGCCCGCCAGGCCGACTTTGTGCAGCCACCCCGGACCAGCGGCAGCCTGGGAGTGCGCAAGGAAGCAGTGTGGCTGCGCATTCCCCTGGTTTCGCCAGTAGCTTCCGCCAACCAGTGGATTGTCAACATCGACTTCGCGGTGTTGAACGAAGTGGACTTCTTTCTGACCACCGGGGGTGCGGTGGTCCAGCACGCGGCCTTGGGCAATCTGCGTCCCTTCTCCGAGCGCCCCCTGCGCAACCGCACGCCCGCGATGGCCCTCGACCTGGCAGCCGACACCCCGTACGAGCTCTTCATCCGCGTGTACACCGGCGGGGCCATGATCCTGCCCATCACCATCAGCAAGGCCCCTGTCCTCGTACCCCACGCGCTGGGCGAGCAGATGCTGCAGGGCGTGCTCGCCGGCCTGGCTCTGTGCCTGGGCATCTACAGCTTTGGCCAATGGGTCAGCCAGCGGGAAAAGCTGTTCCTGTACTACGCGATGCTGGTGGCCGGAAGCGCGGGCTTCTCGCTGCAGTTCTTCGGCATCGGAACCCAGTTCCTCTGGAGCAACAACGCCTGGATCGAGGCTCACGCCGCCGGTGCGTCCGGGCTGTTGGCAATAGCCGGGTCCTTTCTGTTCATGGGCCACGCACTCCTGGGCCACCAGCCAAGCCACCGCTTTCTGCGTGCCATGCACGCGGGAGCTGGGCTCACGGGCGCACTGCTGATAGCGTTCGTACTCGATCTCATCAGCATCCGTACGACCACGGCCATCATCAGTGTGCTGGGCCCGCTGCCGTCCCTCGTGAGCCTGCCCATCGCCATCGCCCGCGTGCGCAAGGGCGACTCGGTCAGCGCGACGCTGCTCGTGGCCTGGATCGCCTACTTTGCAGCAGCGGTGGTCATGGTCGCGTTGGTGCAAGGAGTGCTGCCTGTGAGCTTCTGGACCCTTCACTCCTTCCAGTTGGGTTCTGCGGCGGACATGCTGCTGTTCCTGGGGGTGCTGGGTCAACGCTCCGCTGCGCTGCGGGCCGCTACCGCCGAGGCGGTACGTGAACGGGACGTGATGCGCTCGCTGGCCTACACCGATTCACTGACCGGACTATCGAACCGGCGGGCCCTGCAGCTGGCACTGCACGCGGCCCTGGAACGTTGCAGCCCCCAACGGTTGGTAGCGGTCTATCTGCTGGACCTGGATGGATTCAAGCCCATCAACGACACCCACGGGCACGACGTGGGCGACGACCTCCTCGTCTCCGTGAGCCACAGGCTGCAAGCCTGCGTGCGCCAGCACACCGATGTGGTGGCACGGCTGGGCGGCGATGAATTCATCATCATGGCCCAGGACCTCTCCTCACCCGAGCAGGCGCACGAACTGGGCCTGTCGCTGCTGCGCGCCTTCGAGCATCCCATCGCGCTGAGCGAGCTTCGCCTGCGGGTCGGGTTGACCGTGGGCTACGCACTGGCCCCGCTCGACAGTGACGATCCGCAGGGACTGATCCGGCAGGCGGACGCCGCCATGTATGCAGGCAAGCAAAGTGGCAAGCACACACTACGGCGCGCTGCAGGTAATTTCCCGGTGCCGTGACACGATGGCCGACCCGATGCCCGCCCAGCACCGTGCCGGAGTCCTTCGCACCGGCGAAGCAGACGATGCCCCCTGTCTGGCGGCGGGCGGCGGCACTCCACGCAAATACTGCGTGCCAGGCCTGGCGGGCATTTCTATACTGCAAGAGCATTGAAGAACACCATGCTCACAGCCCTCCCCCAGCTACCGTGGCGCTGTTCACCTGCCCAGTTCGGACGCTGGTTGCTGGGGTGCCTGCTGCTCCTGCTGCATGCAGGCAATGCTTGCTGGGCCACGCCAGCGCCACTGCTTCTGCGGGACGATCAGCCCTCGATCAACGCATGGCCTGCGGTAACCATCCTGCCAGACCCGACCCGGGTGCTTTCGGTGCAATCGGCGATGGCGGCGGCATCGGACTTCTCGCCCCCCCCGGGCACCAGCGGTACGCTGGGGATTCGGCCGGACCCCGTGTGGGTCCGCATACCTTTGGCGGTGTCTCCCACCTCCGATGGGGCCTGGGTGCTCGACATCGACTACCCCGTCCTTAACAGCCTCGAGGTATACCTCACCACCGACGGCCACGTCAGCCAGCAGGCGACCCTCGGCAGCCTCCAGCCGTTTTCGCAGCGCCCGCTGCGCAGCCGCACACACGCCTTGGCCCTGAGCCTGCAACCCGGCCAGAACCACGCTCTGCTGATTCGCGTGGAGACCCGCGGCGCGATGGTGCTCCCCATCACGCTCAACAAGCCCACGGCATGGCACAGTGCCGCCCTGAACGAGCAGATGCTGCAAGGCATTCTGACGGGGCTGGCGCTCTGCCTGCTGATCTACAGCCTGGCGCAGTGGATCAATCTTCGGGATGTGCTGTTCATCCAATACGCACTGCTGCTCACGGGAAGTGTGCTTTTCTCGCTGCATCTCTTCGGTCTTGGAACACAGTACCTCTGGCAGGATAGTCCCTGGTTTGAAGTCCACGCGGCGGGTCTGTCCGCCCTGATGGCCACTTGCGGCTCATTCCTGTTCATCAGCCAGGCGCTGGTGGGGCATCTGCCCAATAGCCGCTTGCTGCGAGCGATGCGCGGCGGCGCCCTGCTGTGCATGCTGCTAGCTTTCGTGCATGTGCTGGACATTCTCAGTACCGCAGCCACTGCGGCCATCGTGAGTGTTCTTGGCCTGGTTCCCGCCCTCATGGGCATTCCGGGCGCCATCCGCCGGGCTCGCCAAGGGGACCCTGTCGGCAGCAGCCTGCTGCTGGCCTGGCTGGTCTACTTCGTGGCAACGGCGATCGTCATCGGCGTGATCAACGGCTGGGTGCCCGTGAACTTCTGGACGCTGCACTCGTTCCAGTTTGGCGCCACCATCGACATGCTGCTCTTCATGCGGGTGCTGGGTCTGCGCACCAAGGCGCTGCGCACCGAAGCCCTGCATGCCAACCGCGAACGCGACGCCATGCACTCCCTGGCGCACTCCGATCCGCTCACAGGGCTGCCCAACCGGCGCGGATTGAACATGGCGCTGGCGTCGGCGCTGGCGCACTGCGGCCCGGACAAACTGCTGGCCGTGTATGTGATGGACCTGGACGGATTTAAGCCCGTCAACGATCAGCACGGCCACGACGTGGGCGACGAACTGCTGGTGGCGGCGACCCGGCGCCTGCAGACCCACGTGCGGCAAAGCGACGTGGTAGCGCGGCTGGGCGGCGATGAATTCGTCGTGATGACCGGCCAACTGGGCACCGCGCACCAAGCGCATGAGCTCGGCCTCAAGCTGCTGGAGGCCTTTCGCGCGCCGTTCTCGCTGGGCGATCTGCAGGTGCAGGTGGGGCTCACCATCGGCTACGCCATCGCACCCACCGACAGCCACGATGCCGTGGGCCTGCTCAAGCTGGCCGATGCAGCAATGTACAGCGGCAAGCAGGGCGGCAAGTTCTGTCTGCGGCGCAATACCGGCGACCTGGCGCTGTCGTCATCCTGAGGGCACAACGAAAACGCACCCGGTGCCATTCCGAACTTTGCAAACTGCTGAGCTTCCGTTAAACACGGGGCTTCGCTTTTCCATCAAGGATTGTTCGCCATGGCCCATCGCAAAAGTCCCGCCCGCATTGCCAAAGACGCCCGCATTGCGCATTTTCAGTCCATGGCAGCACGGCAAGCCGCGCCAAATGCGCCGGCCGCAACCCTGACATGGGATGCGGTGGCTGCGCTGGAGGCCAGGCTGGTGGGACGCATCGTGCTGCCTTCCAGTCCCGACTACAACGCGGCCCGGCAGGAATCCAACCCCGCCTTCCAGGCCTATCCCGAGATCATCGTTTACTGCGCGTGCGAGCACGACGTGGTCGAATGCCTTGCCGTGGCCCGCGCCTTCAACGTGTGGGTTGCCGTGCGCTGCGGCGGGCACAGCACCGCGGGCTATTCCGTCAACAGCGGCATGGTGGTGGACCTGAGCGACATGAAGGGCGTGGTGCTCGACCCTGCCCGCGAACGCGTACATGTGCTGCCGGGCACCGATTTCGACCATTTCAACGGCGCCATGAACCACACCGGCTGGCATGTCCCTACGGGAGCCTGTGGCAGCGTGTGCGTGGGGGGCTTCGTGCAGGGGGGCGGCTATGGCTACACGTCGCGCGCTTTCGGTATCCAGAGCGATCTGGTCGAATCGTTCCGGGTGGCGCTTGCCAGCGGCACGATCGTCACGGCCAGCGCGCAAGAGAACGCGGGTCTCTACTGGGCCATGCGGGGTGGCACGGGCGGCAACTTTGGCGTGTTGCTGCAGGTCACCTACCGCATGGTCCGGCTGGACCAGGTGTGGGCCTGGGCGATCAGTTGGGATGCCGCCCATGCAGCCGAGGTCCTGACCACCATGCAAGCGCAATACATGAAAACCGGCGCCCCCGACGCCCTGGGCTACATGATGAATCTGGGCTACCAGAACAATACGCCTGTCTACATGGTGCAAGGCATGTTCTGCGGCCCTCGCGAGGCAGGCATGAAGGCCATCGCGCAGCTCCTGGCGATACCGAGCGCGCAACTGCTGGTGGACAAGACGGGCACCTATCCCGACATGAACATCTGGCTGGAAGACCATCCCTACACCTTGCCAGACAACCTGCCCGACGGCGTGGCGGAGACTAAGGCCAGCGGCTACATCAGCACGCCGCTGTCAAAGGCGGACTGGCAACGCATCATCGACTACTTCAAGACGTCGCCCAACCCCTGGTCGCTGGCCTATCTGGAACCCTATGGCGGCGCCATCAACCGTTATCCGGTAGCCGACAGCGCCTTCATCCACCGCGGTGCGGATGCGGACCTGGTGGTGGACGTGTTCTGGACCAATGCCACTGAACGGGCCCAGATGGAGGCCTGGCTCGATGGGTTCATGAACCTCGTGAAACCCTTCCTCAACGGCCACGTGTACCAGAACTACCCCGACGCAAGCCTGCAGGATTTTGCGCAAGCTTATTGGGGCCCTGCCTACCCGCAGCTTCAGCAGATCAAGGCGCAGTACGATCCCGAGAACTTCTTTCACTTTCAGCAAAGCATCCAGCTGCCTCCAAAGCAGGGGTAGGACCCGCCGCAGAGATCCGAGGCCCCGGGGACGTCCCCCGGGCGCTCAGCAACTGGCGGTTTCAGCGTAGTGAAGCCGACCTTTGCCTGCGCGCTTGGCCGAGTACATCGCCTGATCGGCGCGGTTCATGAGGGTGTCGATGTCCCCCTCAAGCGGCGGATACACCGCCACGCCGATGCTGGCGCCAATGAAAAGCTCGCGCCCTTCCACGGCCATCGGCTGGTGCAGCGCCTCGATGATCCGGTGGCCAATGGCGTCGGTCACATCGCGGGTGACCTCCCGCTCGAGCATGACCAGAAACTCGTCGCCCCCCAGCCGCGCCATGGTGTCCCCCGCACGCACGGCACTGGCGATGCGCTGGGCCACGACGCGCAGCACTTCATCTCCGGCACGATGGCCTTCGGCGTCGTTCACGCCCTTGAAGCCATCCAGGTCAATGAACAGCAAGGCCACCGACCCGGCGCTGCCCCGCGCCTGCGCCAGGGCCTGCTCCAGGCGCGTGTGAAAGGCCGCACGATTGAGCAGGCCAGTGAGCGAATCGTGGTGGGCCAGATAGTGTTGCTGGCGGGCAATCTGGATCTTGGCCGAGACATCCTGGACCAGCGCCATGATCGATGTGACCTGCCCCTGGGCATCGGTCAGCGCGGAATTGAACCACTCGCAGTGCATTTCGCTGCCGTCGTCCCGCACAAAGCAGGTTTCCGCGCGGTTCTGCGACTCCTGCCCCGACTGCAGACGCTGCAGCGCGTGGTGAAGCCCTTCGTTCTGGGACAACGGCCCCACCAGCTCTGTCAGCAGGCGCCCCTCCAGCCCGGCCACATGCAGCCAGCCCATCAGCTGCACCGCTCGCTGCGAGCAATGAAGAAGTCTCAGGTTGTGGTCCATCTCCAGCACGGCGAGCGGACTGTTTTCCATGTGCGAGGACAGGCGCTGGTTGGCCGCGCGCAGCGCGTTCATGGTGACCTGCAGTTCGTGAACGTCTAGCGCCGTGGTGATGAAGCCATCCACCAGCCCCTGGCGGTTGTGCCAGGGCGTCAGGCAGATGGTGCGCCATTCATCCACGCCATAAGGCGTGCGCAAAAGGCGCTGGTACTGCACCCGCTCGCCCTGCAGCACACGTTCGACGAAAGGCATGAAACGGGCGGCGTCCATTTCGCCATACACCTCGACCAGCGTTTTCCCAATCAAACGCTCAGGCACGGTACCGAACCAACGGGCGTACTCATCGTTCACATAGATCATGGCCAGGTTGCGATCGATCACGGCCATGGTGGCGCCCGCGCTGCGTGTGATCAGGTCCAGCAATTCGGCCTTGGACCAGGAATCCTGATGGACGGCACTGGCGGGCGGCGGCAACTCAGGCTCGTCTTGCATCATGCGGCGATAGCCCCGGGGGAAAGATAGTCATCGACAGGAGAGGCAATCGAGCGCTGCCCCGCCTTTGGCGGAGGCCGCTTCTCATCGCCCTGCTACAGGTAACAGTGTGTCAGCGGCAGCTTATCACTTTCGCCTGCTGGCAGCCGCACCAGCCCGCGATCCCGAACCACGAGGGCGTATCGCCCCCGCACAACATCGGCCGCCCAGGGTATCTTCAGGGACTTGATATCGGGCTAGGCCCCGCGGCCCGGCACGGAGCCGCCAGCTGACAAGCTTGGCCTAGCGGCAACAGCGATAGGCGAGGCCCACAGACACAGAGTACCCCGTGGGCTCGATGGTGAGCGGGCTTCGCCGTGCGTCGCCCTGGAGTTGGGACACCCGGGCCGCCCCCAGGATCACCCAGTGGCGGCTGAGGGCGGACATCACCTCCACCCCCGCGTCCACGCTGTAGAGCCCCGCCCCTGGCTCGAACACCGGCAGGGGGCTGGCGCTGCCAGGGGGCACGCCAAAATGGCTGCCCAGGTACTTGCGGTCGCCAAAGCTCGCGCCCGCGCCAAAAACCACCTTGGTTTGCTCGGTCAGCGGCCAGGTGTAGGCCACGCTGGTGGAGATCTGTGCACCGCCGTCGCGCCCCAGAATGTCTTGCGAGATGCCGGCGCCAACGGACCAGCGCGGTGTGAGGGCGTAGCCCGCGCTCACCCGGGCGCGCAACGTGGACCGCACCGAAGGCAGGCCAATGAGGATGGGCGCATCCGATGCGTCACGGCCCTTGTCGATGCGCAGCGAGGCGCTCAGGTTGAACTGGTCCCCCTGGGCCAAGGTTGCGCTGGCACCACCCGCATCGCGCGGGGCCAGCCCGTGGCCCATGAAGGCGCTGCCGCGCGAGGTGCTGAGCCGGAAGCGCCCATACTCCACCGCCCAGGCTGGGCGCAGGCTGTTCTTGCGGCCATCGCCGCCGGCATAGTCGGGGCTGGAGCTGACCAGCGCCCCCAGGGCATAGTTGAAGCGGGGCTTGGCGGACTCATCGCCGTCCTGGGCTTCTTCAGTGGCTGCGTGCGCTGCCGGCCAGACGCCCAGGCAAGCCAGCGCAATGGTGCAGGAGAGGCAGCGAAGAGTCAGGATAGAACGGCGCATGGCGGGATTATCAATCTGCCCACTGCACCAGGCCAGTCCAGGCAGTCAACAAAACCACCACACCAAACACGATGCGGTAGTACGCAAACGGAACAAAGCTGTGGGTACTGATGTAGCGCAAAAGCCAGCGCACACACAGCCAGGCGCTCAGGAAGGAAAACACCAGCCCGGTCATGAACATGGGCAGATCGGCGGCCGACAGCAGCGCGCGCTCCTTGTACAGGCTGTAGACCCCGGCGCCAATCAGTGTGGGGATGGCCAGGAAGAACGAAAAGTCGGTGGCGGCCTTGCGCGACAGCCCCAGCAGCATGCCGCCGATGATGGTGGCACCGCTGCGGCTCGTGCCTGGCACCATGGCCAGGCACTGCACGAGGCCGACCTTGAGGGCATCCAGCGGCGTCATGTCATCGACCGACTGGATGCGGGCGGCTGCGGGGGAACGGCGCTCCGCCCACAAAATGATGAAGCCGCCGATGATGAAGGTACTGGCCACCACGACAGGGGTGAACAGATGGGCCTTGATGGCCTTGCCGAACAGCAGGCCCAGCAACACCGCGGGCAGGAAGCCGATGCACACGTTGAGCGCGAAGCGCTGTGCCTGGCGCTGGGTGGGGAGCGCCACCAGGGTGTCACGGATCTTCTGCCAGTACACCAGGATGACGGCGAAGATGGCGCCGGTCTGGATGGCGATGTCAAAGACCTTGGCCTTCGCGTCGTCGAAGCCCAGCAGCGATCCCGCCAGGATCAGGTGCCCCGTGGAGGAAATGGGCAGGAACTCGGTCAGGCCCTCGACCACGCCCATGATGGCGGCCTTGACCAGCAATACAACGTCCACGCGGACTCCTTGAAAGAATTGGAATCAAATCATGCGCTAGCGCTTGCTAATCAAGCGCTAGCAGCTATCAAAACAGGAGTATATGCCCAGCCGCGTCGGGCGGCCCTCAGACAGGGGGCTGCCACGGTGCCTGCCAACCGCCGCCCAGCGCCTGCACCAGCGTCACCACCGCCAGTTGCCGGTTGACCTGCAGCTGCAGCAGCGCCCGCTGCGCGGACAGCGCCGAGACCTGGGCCGTCACCACCTCCGTGTAGCTCACCTGGCCTTCGCGGTAGCGGTTGAGCAGTTGCTGCGCGGTACGCTCGGCGGCCGCCACGGCCTCGCGGCGCAGAGGCTCCTGCTCCTGCAGGGTGCGCAGCACGGTGAGCTGGTCCTCCACGCTCTGGAAGGCCGTGAGCACGGTCTGGCGGTAGGCCGCGACACGTCCGTCGCGCGCGGCCTGGGCCTCTTCCACACGGGCCGCCGTGGCCCCGGCATCAAAGAGGGTCTGCGCCACCGACAGGCCCAGCGACCACACCAGCGACGATGCCTTGAACAGGTCGGCCACGCTGCCACCGCTGGTGCCCGCGGAGGCACCCAGGCTCAGGTTCGGAAAGTAGCCCGCGCGCTGGATGCCGATCTGCGCATTCGCAGCCGCCACGGCGCGCTCGGCCGACGCAATGTCGGGCCGGCGCTGCAGCAGCGTGGAAGGTATGCCCAGCGGCACGTCTGGCACGGCGGGCACCCACTGGGCGCGCGCCAGCGCAAAGTCGGCAGGCGCCCGCCCGGTCAGCACGGCCAGCGCATGCTCGAAGCGCGCCCGGTTCTGCCGCACGGTGGCCAAGTCGGCCCGGGCGTTGGCCAGCTGGGTCTGCGCCTGCAGCACATCGGTCTGCGCCACCACGCCAGCGCCATAGCGGTTGCGCGCAATCTGCAGGCTGCGCTCGTAGCCTTCGACTGTGGCCTGCAGCAGGTCGATTTCCGCGTCGGCCTCGCGCAGCTGAAAGTAGGCCGAGGCCAGGGTGCCCACGGCTGACAGGCGGGCCGAGGCCAGGTCGGCTTCGCTGGCCTGCGCGCTGGCCTGGGCGCTGTCGACGCCGCTTTGCAAGCGGCCCCAGAGGTCCGGCGCCCAGTCCACGCCCAGCGATGCCTGCGTGGACAGGCCGGATCGCGCCGCGCCCTCGCCGCCCATGCGCGTGGCACCGCCCGACAGGCTCACCGACGGCAGCAGGCCCGCACGCTGCTGGCGTACCACGGCCTGCGCCTGCGCGTAGGCAGCCACGGCCGCAGCGATGTTCTGGTTGGACAGCTCCACCTGCTCGGCGAGGCGGTTGAGCTCGGCGTCCTGGAACAGCTCCCACCAGGGGCCGCGGTCCAGCGCGTCGGCGGGCGCCGCAGGAGTCCAGGTGGCCCCAGCCTCCTTGAAGGCAGCGGGAACCGCCATCGCGGGCGGCTGGTAGGGCGGCGTGGTCGTACAGGCTGGCAGCAGCACGGCGGCTGCCAGTGCCAGGGCGGCCCGCCGCGTGCCGGCGGCCTCACGCGTTCGATGGATGAGCGAAGCAAATAGAAGTGTCATGGAACGCTGGTCAGGCAGCGGCACCGTGAGCCCCGGCGCGGCTGAGTTGTTGTTCGTTGGGTGCGGGCTTGCGCAGCTTGTCGAGCAGCACATAGACCACCGGCGTGGTCAGCAAGGTGAGCAACTGGCTCGCGATGAGCCCGCCGATGATCGCCACCCCCAGAGGCTGGCGCAGTTCCGAGCCCTGCCCGAAGCCGATGGCCAGCGGCAAGGCCCCCAGCGCCGCCGCTACCGTCGTCATAAGGATGGGCCGAAACCGCAGGATGCAGGCCTCGCGCACGGCCTCCAGCGCCGTGAGCCCACGCGCGCGCTCGGCGTCCAGCGCAAAGTCGATGATCATGATCGCGTTCTTCTTGACGATGCCGATCAGCAGGAACACCCCGATGAGCGCGATGATGGTGAACTGCATGTTGAACAGCAGCAGCGCCAGCACGGCACCCACCCCCGCCGACGGTAGCGTGGTGAGCACCGTGATCGGGTGGATCAGGCTTTCATACAGCACACCGAGCACGATGTAGATCACCACGATGGCGGTGAAGATCAGGAACGCCTGCTGTCCCTGCGACTGCTGGGCGCTGAGCGCCGTGCCCTGAAAGCTGCCGCGCACGTTGGTGGGCATGGCGATGTCGGCCTCCGCCTGCTCGATGACCTGGCGCGCCTGCTCCAGCGAGGTCCCGGGGTCGATGTTGAACGAGATGGTGGTCGCCAGCTCGCCATCCTGGTGGCTGATGGAGGTGGGCGATGCCCGCTCCACCACGCGCGCCAAGGCGCTCAGCGGCACCATGGTCGATGGCGTGGTGCTGAGGACATTGCCGGTGGACGCGCCCCGCTGGCCCGGGTTGGCCGCCGTGCCCGTGGCACCGGTCGGGTTGCTGGCCACGTAGATATCCTGGAGGGCCGGCGGGCCCCGGGTGTACTCCGGCGCCCACTCCATGATGACGGCGTATTGGTTGAGCTCGCCGTAAATGGTGGCCACCGAGCGCTGGCCGAAGGCGTTGTACAGCGCGTTGTCGATGGCCGAGGCACTCACGCCCAGGCGCGAGGCTGTGGCCTTGTCCACCTCGATGTACGTCTCCACGCCGTTTTCAGCCTGGTCGGTATCCACGTCCTTGAGCAGGCTTTCCTCCTTGAGCCGGTCGGCCAGCTTGCCCGCCCATTGCTTGAGGTCCGCCATGTTGTCGCTCTTGAGCGTGTACTGGTAGGTGGAGTTGCTGGAGCGCCCGCCCATGCGCAAGTCCTGCACGGGGTTCAGGAAAACGCGCAAGCCCGTGATCTGGTTGAGCTGCGGCCGCAAGCGCGCGATGACGGCCGGGGTGCTGTCCGTGCGCTGCTTCAAAGGCTTGAGGTTCACGAACATGAACCCGCCCCCGGCACGCCCGCCCCCCGAAAAGCCGACCACAGTGTCCACGGCAGGGTCCTTGCGGATGATCTCCACAGCCTCGCGCAGCTTGCGCGCCAGGGCATCGGACGAAATGCTCTGGTCGGCCCTGAGGCCCGCGTTGAGCTGACCGTTGTCCTGCTCGGGGAAGTATCCCTTGGGGATCTTGGCGAACAGGTATACGTTGAGCCCGATCACCGCCAGCAGGATGAGGATCACCAGACCCTTGCTCGCCAGCGCCCAGTCCAGGCTGTGTTCATACACCCGCAGCACGCCCCGATAGCCGCGCTCGGCCCACCGGGCCAGGCGCGAAGGGGGCTTGTCGCTGGCCGGGTCGTGCGCCCGCAGGAGCCACGCACACATCATGGGCGTGGTGGTGAGCGAGATCACCAGCGAGATCATCACCGCCACCGACAGCGTGACCGCGAACTCGCGGAACAGCCGCCCCACCTGTCCATCCATGAACAAGAGCGGAATGAACACCGCCACCAGCGACAGGCTGATCGACAGCACCGTGAACCCCACCTCGCGCGCACCCTGCAGCGCGGCCTGCATGCGGTCCATGCCGGCCTCGATGTGGCGCATGGTGTTCTCCAGCACCACGATGGCGTCGTCCACCACAAAGCCCGTGGCCACGGTGAGCGCCATCAGGCTCAGGTTGTTGAGGCTGAAGCCCAGGAAGTACATCACGCCGAAGGTTCCCAGCAGCGACACCACGGTGGCCACCGCCGGGATCACCGTGGCCCGTGCCTTGCGCAAGAAGAGGCCCACCACCAGCACCACGAGGGCGATGGAGACCATCAGCGTCAGCTCGATCTCGTGCAGGGACGAACGGATGGAGTTGGTGCTGTCGGACGCCACGGCCACCTGAATGTCCTGCGGCAGCTGGGCCTGCAGGTCGGGCAACAGCGCGCGCACGGCATCCACCGTCTCGATGATGTTCGCCCCCGGCTGGCGCGTGACCAGCACGATGATGGCGGGCTCGCCGTTGAACAGGCCCACCGTGCGGCGGTTTTCCACCCCGTCCACCACGCGCGCCACGTCCCCCAGCCGCACGGCGGCGTTGTTGCGCCAGGCGACGATGAGCGACTCGTACTCTGCCGCCTTGCGCGCGGGCGATGGCGTGTAGATCTGCAGGCGGCGCCCGTCGCCTTCGATGGCGCCCTTGGGCCGGTTGGCGTTGGAGGCCTGGATGGCCGCGCGCACGTCTTCGGTGCTGATGCCGTAGCGGTGGAGCGCGAAGGGCAACAGCTCCACGCGCACGGCGGGCAGCGAGCCGCCACCGATCTCCACCTCGCCCACCCCGTCGACCTGCGAAAGGCGCTGGCTGACGACGTTGGAGACTGCATCGTAGATCTCGCCAGGCGTGCGCGTCTTAGAAGTGAGCGCCAGGATGATGACGGGTGATGCCGCCGAGTTGCGCTTGCGGTACGTGGGGTTGCTGCGCAGCGTGGCGGGCAGGTCGGCCCGCGCCGCGTTGATGGCGGCCTGCACCTCGCGCGCGGCCGCATCGATGTTGCGGTTCAGGTCGAACTGCAGGCTCACGCGTGCCGATCCGCTGGAGCTGGTCGAGGTCATTTCATTGACCCCGGCGATCACCCCCAGCCGCCGCTCCAGCGGCGTGGCCACGCTGGTAGCCATGGTCTCGGGGCTGGCACCGGCCCGCGTGGCCGACACCGAGATGGCCGGGTAGTCCACCTGCGGCAGCGGCGACACCGGCAGCACAAAAAATGCGGCGATACCTGCCAGGGCCACGCCGATCGTCAGCAGCACCGTGGCCACCGGACGCTCCACGAAGGGGCGCGAGAGGTTCATGGTGCCTCCCCTTCGGCCTGTACGGGGGGCGCCGCCGTGCCACGGCCCGTCCAGCGGCGGCCCAGCCGGTCAAAGGCGAGGTAGATCACCGGCGTGGTGAACAGGGTGAGCATCTGGCTCAGGATGAGCCCACCAAAAATCGCCAGCCCCAGGGGCCGGCGCAGTTCCGCCCCCTCGCCCCAACCCAGCATCAGCGGCAGCGCGGCAAACAGCGCCGCCAGCGTGGTCATGAGGATGGGGCGAAAGCGCAGCAGCGCGGCCTGGTGAATGGCTTGCTGGGGCGGCATGTTCTGGTGGCGCTCCGCGTCAATCGCGAAGTCGATCATCATGATCGCGTTCTTCTTGACGATGCCGATCAGCAGGATGATGCCGATGATGCCGATCACCCCCAGGTCGTTGCCGGTGAGCATCAGCGCCAGCAGCGCACCGACCCCGGCCGAGGGCAGGGTTGAAAGAATGGTCACCGGGTGGATGTAGCTCTCATACAGCACGCCGAGCACGATGTACACGCACACCATGGCCGCCAGAATGAGCCACAGCTGGCTGGACAGCGATTTTTCATACGCCCCCGCAGCCCCCAGGAACTCCATCGACAGGCCCTGCGGCATCCCGATTTCCTTCGCGGCAGCGCGGATGGCATCCACCGCGCTGCCCAAGGACACACCCTCGGCCTTGTCAAAACCCAGGGTCGCCGCCGGGTACTGGGCCACGCGCGTGATCTGCAGCGGCGCCAGCTGCTCGCGAATGGTGGCCACGGCCGCCAGCGGCGTGGGCGTGCCCGAGCCCGTGCGCAGCTGCAAGGTGCCCAGGGCCTCGGGCGTGTTCATGCCTTCCTGCTGGGCTTCCAGGATCACGCGGTACTGGTTGGTCTCGGTGAAGATGGTGGAGACGATGCGCTGGCCGAACGCGCTGTAGAGCGTGTCGTCCACGCTGCTGGCCGTCACGGACAGGCGCGACGCGGTGTTGCGGTCAATGTCCACATAGGCCGACAGGCCCTGCGCGCCTGCATCGGTCGTGGCATTGCGCACCTTGGGCTCGCGCTGCAGCCGCTCGGCGAGCTTGCGGGTCCAGTCGTTGACCTGCGCCGCATCCACACCGCCAATCGACACGCGGTACTCGGTGGGGCCGGTTTCCGCATCGATCGTGAGGTCCTGCGTGGGCTGCAGGTACAGCGTGACACCCGCCACCGACCGCACACGCTCGTGCAAGCGCTGCATGATGGCTTCCTGGGAATCCCGCTGAGGCTTCAGGTTGATCAGCATGCGCCCGGCGTTGAGCATGGTGTTGTTGGCCGCGTCCACGCCCACAAACGAACTGAGCGACAGCACATCCGGGTCTTGCAGGATGGCGCGCACGGCGGCTTGCTGCAGCTCGCTCATGCGGGCATAGGAGACGTCCTGCGACGCTTCGATGCGGGCCTGCAGCTGACCGGTGTCCTGCGTGGGAAACAGCCCCTTGGGGATCACCACATACAAGAGTGCCGTGAGCGCCAGCGTGAGCACCGCCACCACCAGCGTGGCGCCCTGGTGGCGCAGCACCCACTGCAGCCAGCGGTCATAGCCGCCGATCACCCGCTCGAAACCCCGGTTGATGCGCCCCGCCACGCCCTGCGGCCCGCCCACAGGCTCGGCGCGCAGCCAACGCGCGGCCATCATGGGCACGAGCGTGAGCGACACCACGCCGGAGATCAGGATGGTGATGGCCAGCGTGACCGCAAACTCGCGGAACAGGCGTCCCACCACATCGCTCATGAAAAGCAGCGGGATCAGCACCGCGATCAGCGACACCGTGAGCGAGATGATGGTGAAGCCGATCTGCGTGGCCCCCTTGAGCGCCGCCTGGAACGGCGGTTCACCCTCTTCCAGGTAGCGCGCGATGTTCTCGATCATCACGATGGCATCGTCCACCACGAATCCGGTGGCAATCGTCAGCGCCATCAGGCTGAGGTTGTTGAGGCTGTAGCCCAACAGGTACATCACGCCGCAGGTGCCGATGAGCGAAATGGGCACGGCCAGGCTGGCAATGACCGTGGCGCGCAGGCTGTGCAGGAAGAAGAAGATCACCAGCACCACCATGAGCACGGCCAGCACCAGTTCCAGCTCCACATGGTGGACCGAGCCCCGGATGCCCGTGGTGCGGTCCGACAGCACCTGCACCTTGAGCGATGCGGGCAGGCCCGCCTGCAGCTCGGGCAACAGCTTCTTGATGTTGTCCACCGTGGCGATCACGTTTGCGCCCGGCTGGCGCTGCACGTTGAGGATGATCGCTGGAGTGATGGAAGCCCCCACGCTCCCCACCTCGTGTGGTTCGCTGCCCCCCGAGGGGGCACCGGCTTGCTGGGGGCGGCCCGGCGCGGCGCGGAGGGGGTCGTTGACCCCCGCCCACGCGCCCAGCCGGTTGTTCTCGGCGCTTTCCACCACGCGGGCCACTTCCAGCATGCGCACCGGCGCGCCGTTGCGCCACGACACGATGAGGTTCTTGTAGTCGTCCACCGTCAGCAACTGGTCGTTGGCGTTGATGGTGTAGGAGCGCTGGGGCCCGTCGAAGCTGCCTTTGGCGCTGTTGGCATTGGCCGACGTGATGGCCGTGCGCAGGGTATCCAGGCCAATGCCGTAGGAGGCCAGCGCCTTGGTGTCGGCCTGGATGCGCACCGCGGGCCGCTGCCCGCCCGCCAGCGACACCAGCCCCACACCCGAAACCTGGCTGATCTTCTGCGCCAGGCGCGTGTTCACCAGGTTCTGCACTTCCGTGAGCGGCAGCGTGTCGGAGCTGATGGCCAGCGTGAGCACCGGCGCGTCGGCAGGGTTCACCTTGGCGTACACCGGCGGTGCGGGCAGGTCCGCCGGCAGCAGCGAATTGCCTGCGTTGATGGCCGCCTGCACCTCCTGCTCGGCCACATCCAGCGCCAGCCCCAGGCCAAATTGCAGCGTGATGATGGACACCCCCGAGGCGCTGGTGGACGCCATGCGCGTGAGCCCCGGCATCTGGCCAAACTGGCGCTCCAGCGGTGCGCTCACGGTGCGGCTCATCACTTCGGGGCTCGCGCCCGGGTACAGGGTCTGCACCTGGATGGTGGGATAGTCCACCTCGGGCAGGGCCGACAGCGGCAAGAAGCGAAAGCCCAGCAGGCCCGCCAGCACGATGGCCAGCATCAGCAGGGCCGTGGCGACGGGTCTCTCGATGAACGGACGCGAAGGACTCATGTTGTAGCGATGTCGTGGATTCGCGCTCAGGGGTTCTGTGCTGGTCGCTGCCGGCGCTGGCGGCCTTCTCCGGAGGCGCCGCTGCGCGGCCCGCTGGCACCCGCGCGAGGTGCGCGGGCTGCCTGTGTCCCCGGCAACTGCACGGCCATGCCATCCTGCAGACGGTCCCCGCCCTCGGTCACCACACGCTCGCCTTCCTTCAGGCCCTCGGTGATCGCCACCAGCCCCACCGTGGCCTGGCCGCGCTTGACCTTGCGCAGCGACACAGTGCGGTCGTCATTGATGACATAGACATAGTCGCCATTGGCGCCGGTGCGCACGGCGGTCACAGGCACCACCATCGCTGGCACATTGCGCAGCAGCAGTTGCACGTTCACGAACTGGTTGGGGAACAGCGCGCCCGCCGCGTTCTCGAACCGCGCCTTGGCCTTGACGGTGCCGGTGGTGGTATCGACCTGGTTGTCCAGCGTCGAGAAACGCCCCTTGTCGAGTTCAGCCTTGCGGGTGCGGTCCAGCGCTGTCACGGCCAGGGCGTCCGCTGCGCCCTGCGCTGCCTGGATGTCGACCACACGGTCCTGCGGCACGGAGAACTGCACGTCGATGGGCGCCACCTGCGTGATGGTGGCCAGGCCCGCCGCGTCCCCCGAAGTCACATAGTTGCCCGCATCCACGGTGCGCAGGCCGATGCGTCCCGACGCGGGCGCGGTGATGCGGGTGTAGTCCAGGTTCAGGCGGGCGGTGCCCTCCTGGGCCTTGTCGGTCATCACCGTGCCTTCGAGTTGCTTGACCAGCGCGGCCTGCGTGTCCACGTCCTGGCGGGCGATGGAGTCTTGCGACAGCAGCACGCGGTAGCGCGCCAGCGTGAGGCGCGCGTTCTCCAGCTGTGCCTCGTCGCGCTGGCGGGTGCCCTGCGCCTGCATCAGGGCCTGCTCGAAAGGCCGAGGGTCGATCTGCGCCAGCAGTTGCCCTTTCTTGACCATCTGCCCCTCGGTGAACAGCACCTGGGTCAGCATCCCCGACACCTGGGGCCGCAGCGTGACGGTGGTGGCGGGGATCACGGTGCCCAGCGCGTCGATGATCACCGGCAGCTCGGCCTGGCGCACCACGGCGTCTCCGACAGTGACCAAGGGCCGCCCCCCGCCCGGAAAGCCTCCCCCACCCCTGGACTCATCGTTGGCCCGCTGGATCAGATACCACGCAGCCCCCCCCAACAGCGCCACCAGCACCAGGGCCAGCAGGCTTCCCAACCAGCGGGAACGCCGGGGTGGCCTGCCAGGGGGTGCGGGGGGAATGGCCGATGCGGGGGGCGCGTTGACTTCTTGGGGGTTCATGGCGGTGCTGATGCGTGTTCTCGGGATGCAGACTGGACTGGCATCCAACCGTACCGGATCGTAGAGGCTCATTTCACACCCGGCCTTGAACGCTGTGCGAAGAAAAGTAAACCTTGGGGTCAAACCGCGGGCCCGGGTGCTTGCGCACCGCCGGTTCCCCCCCCGAAAGCGCCCGCAGGTCGCGCCGTGCTCCTGCATTTCACGGCCGCCTTGGCGCATTTCGTCGCAAGCCGCTGGCAGCACCGGGGCAGCGCCGGCACAGTCCGCTCCATTGAAGAAAAACGCGCCGGAGCCACACCATGCAACTCACCCCCGTCATCGCCATCCACCTCGCCGCCGCGGTGGCGGCCACCGCCATCGGCCCCATCGCCCTGTGGGCCCGCAAGGGCGCCACCCAGCGCCCGCGCCTGCACCGCGCTGCCGGCTATGCCTGGGTAACCCTGATGGTGGCCACGGCCGTGTCGGCGATCTTCATCACTGGAGGCCCCGGCCCGCGCTGGGCTGGCTTCGGGCTCATCCACCTGTTCATTCCGGTGACGCTGGGCCTGCTGGTGCTGTCCTTCGTCTTCCTCGCCCGGCGCAACATCGAAGGCCACCGCCAGACCATGCAAAAGATCTACATCGGCGCCTGCGTGGTGGCCGGTGGCTTCACCCTGCTGCCCGATCGCTTTCTGGGTCATTCGCTCTGGTCCGCCCTGGGCGTGATCTGACCCCTTCCTTTCCTCCGATTCCCCTCTCATCCCACCAGGAGCCCCCCCATGCTGCTCAATTTGATTGTTCAACAACCCCAGGCGCTGTTCCAGGTCATCGGCCGCACCCCCTACTGGGTGTGGGCCCTGCTCGCAGGCCTGGTGTGGCTCGGTGCCAGCCAGTTGCGCGACCGCACCGTCGGCCTGCGCCGGACCCAGCTCGTGCCGCTGGCGATGGCTGCCTTTTCCGTGATGGGCGTTCTTTCGGCCTTCGGCGGCTCGGCCGCCGTCGCAACGCAAGCCCTGAGCGCCTGGGCGGCAGCCGCCACGGCCACCGCGGCACTGGCGCTGTGGTTCCAGCCCACGGCGCCGCACGGCACGCTCTACGCGCCCTCGTCGCGCAGCTTCCACGTGCCAGGCAGCGCCATGCCGTTGGCACTCATCGTGGGCATCTTCCTCACCAAATACTTCGTAGGGATCGAACTGGCCATGCAGCCCAGCCTGGCGCGCGATGCCGGCTTTGCCCTGCAGATAGCGGGCCTGTACGGCATGCTCAGCGGCCTGTTCGGCGCCCGCGCACTGCGTTTGTGGCGTCTGGCCCGCAGCAGTGCGGCGCAGCAGGCGCCCACCGCCTGGGCCAGCCCTTCGGTCTGAGCCGGTACCGCCACCACGCTATTCCCCGATTCCCTTTTTTACCAGGACCTCGCCATGCACTCGTACCCGCTCTCCGAACCCACCGCCGACGCCACGGAACGCCTGGCCCGCCGCCGCGCAGGCGCCAAGCTCGGCTGGCTCATCCACGCAGTCGTCTATGTACTGGTCAACACGCTGCTGGTCACGTTGTCCCTCGCCAGCGGCCGGGGCTGGGCCGTGTTTCCCCTGCTGGGCTGGGGGCTGGGCCTGGCGGTGCATGGCGCCGTGGTGTTCTTGACCACCGGTGGCGCAGGCATCTACGACCGCATGGTGCAAGCCGAACGCCAGCGCATGGCCCAGCCCGGCGCGCGCTCCTGAAGCCTGCCACCGTCGAAAGAACCGAATGAACATGCTTCAACGCCTGACGCTCGCCCTGCTGATCCTCGGCGCGGCCGTGACATCCCACGCGGGCACGGGCTTGACGGAACTGCCCGGCTTGCCCGGGGACGGCCCCGTCACCGTGTTTTACCCCAGCAGCAGCGCCGACGAGCCCGTGCAGCGCGGCCCTTTTCAGCTGCAGTTGGCCTGGCAGGGCACCGCCACGCCAGGCAACGGCCGCCTGATCGTCATCACGCACGGCTCGGGCGGCAACCCGTGGGTGCACACCGATCTGGCGCGCGCCCTGGTGGCGGCGGGCTTTGTCGTGGCGCTGCCCGAACATGCCGGGGACAATTCCAAAGACCCTTCCACTCCGGGCCCCGAGAGCTGGAAGCGCCGCCCAAGAGAGGTTTCCCACGCCATCGACACGGTGGCCCAGGACACCCGCCTGGCCCCGCTGCTGGCCCTGGACAAGGTGGGGGTCTTCGGCGGCTCCGCCGGCGGCCACACGGCACTGACGCTCGCGGGCGGCGCATGGTCGCCAGCGCGCTTCCGCGATCACTGCGAGGCCCACATTGCCGACGATTTTTCCTCCTGCGTCGGCTTCATCACCCGGCTGCACGGCAACATTCTGGATGGCCTGAAGAAGTGGTTCGCACTGGCTGTAATACGCCACCGCTTTGGCGATGACACCGCTTACACCCACCAAGACCCCCGCATACAAGCCGCCGTGGCCAGCGTGCCCTTTGCGGCCGACTTTGACATGGCCACCCTCGCCCACCCACGCATCGCGCTGGGGCTGGTGACCGCCGGGATGGATGTCAACCAGGTGCCGCGCTTTCACAGTGACGCCGTGCTCGCTGCCTGCCAGGACCGCTGCACCCATGTAGCCCACCTGCCGGACGCCAGCCACGGCGCCATGCTGTCGCCCATGCCGCCCCTGCACCTGCTGAGCGACGTGCAGACCGCGCTGCTGGGCGACCCGCCCGGCTTTGACCGCAAGGTGCTGCCCGAGGTGGACGCCCGGATCGTGGCGTTCTTTGCACAGCACCTGCTGCCTGTGGCAGCCACGCGCTGATTCCTTTGACCCACCGAGCCCTCGCTGCCATGCTCTTGATCTCCGCCATCTCGCTCGGGTTGCTCGGCGCCATGGTGCGCCCTTCCCCCCGGCACTCTAGCCGCATCAAGCCCATGCTCCTGACCGCCCTGCTGACCCTGCTCGCCTGCACCGCCGCCCTCGCCGCTGCCATCGCCTGGGGCGGACCGCGGGACATCCAGCCTCTGTCCAGCGTCAACGCCCCGTTTGACGGCGTGGACTGGAGCGGGATTCCCACCCTGCAGCGCTACAGCGCGCGCGACGGCGCATCGCTGGCTTGGTACAGCTACCTGCCCACCGCAGTGACGAAGGGCGAGCCCGTGCGGCGCGTGGTGCTGGTGCACGGCTCATCGTCGCGGGCACGTTCCACCCACGTGCTGGCGCGCGCCCTGGCAGCCCAGGGGTACGCGGCGGCGGCGCTCGACATGCGCGGGCACGGCGAATCCGGCGAACGGGGGCAGATCGCCTACATCGGCCAGCTGGAAGACGACGTGGAGGATTTCCTGAACGCCGCGCCCCACCCAGGCCCGCAGACGCTGATGGGCTTTTCGGCTGGCGGCGGCTTTGCGCTGCGCTTTGCGGGCAGCGCGCGCCAGGCGCTGTTCGACCACTATGTGCTTCTCTCCCCGTTTCTGCACCAGGACGCCCCCACGGCTCGCCCCGACACGGGCGGATGGGCGTCGATTGGCGTGCCCCGGCTGGTGGCGCTGACCCTGCTCAACCGCGCAGACGTCACGCGGTGGAACCATTTGCCTGTCCTGCGCTTTGCGCTGGACGATGCGTCGCGCGCCGGACTCACCCCCAGTTATTCCTACAGCCTGGCCATGAACTTCCGTCCGCATGACGACTATGAAAACGACATCCGCCATGCCCAGGGCAGCGTGTGCATCGTGGCAGGAGAGAACGACGAAATCTTCCACGCTGACCGTTATGGCGCGCTGTTTGCCAACGCAGGCAAGCCGGTACCCGTGACCCTGGTGCCTGGGGCCAATCACATCGGACTCACGCTGGACGCGCAGGCCGTGGCCAGTGTTGCCGGGCACGCCTGCCCCGCAGCCGGCACCTAGAATCCTTGCAGCGCCACCGAGCCTTCCAATCCTCCACCCCACCATGCCCACACCCCTGAGCCCCGAAGAGATCGAAACGCTGGCCCGCCGGCGCGCCAGTGCCAAGCTGGGCTGGTATGTGCACGCCATTGCGTTCGTGCTGGTCAACACGCTGCTCTTTGCCATGTCGCGCTACGCTTTCGGCACGCGCCCCTGGTCGGTGTACCCGCTGCTGGGCTGGGGACTGGGGCTGGTGCTGCACGGGGTGTCGGTGTTCCTGCTGGGCACCGGCAGCGGCCTGCGCGAACGCATGGTGCAGCGCGAACGCGACGCCCTGCAGCGCGCGCAGGCGCAAAGGCAGGCTCCGCAGGACAAAGACCGGCCATGACGCTGCGGCGCGACTTCAACGCCATCAGCAAGCTGCGGCACTACCTTCAGGTGCTGGCCTTCACGCTGGTGGTGGCCACCCTCCAGTACGCCTTCATGCCCGACAAGCCGTACGGGCCGCCCGTGGTGTACTCGGTGCTGATCGGCACCTTCACCTGGGCCATCATCGACCTGGGCCGCGAGCTGATGCCATCCGCCGCCGAGACAGGCTGGCCTCAGGGCTGGCAGGGCATTGCGCTGGTGGTGGCGGGCATCGTCATCGGCTACCTGGCGGGCACGCGGCTGGCTGATGCGCTGTGCGTGTACTACTTCCACTTCTATCCGGCGGGCGCTTCGCTGTCCGGCGCAGACCAGCGCACTTCCATCCTCATCACGGCCATTGCCGGGCTGGTGGGCAGCTACTACTTCTACGCCATCCACAAGTCAGCCTACCTGGAAGACAAGATGGCCGAGGCCCGCATGCACGCCAGCGAGGCGCGCCTGAAGCTGCTGGAAACCCAGCTCGAACCCCACATGCTGTTCAACACGCTGGCCAACCTGCGCGTGCTGATCGGCACCGACCCCGCCCGCGCGCAGGAGATGCTGGACCGCATGATTGCCTACCTGCGCGCCACGCTCACCGCGTCGCGCAGCACGCAGCACCCGCTGGCCCACGAGTTTGAGCGCCTGCGCGACTACCTGGAACTGATGGCGGTGCGCATGGGCCCGCGCCTGACCTACACGCTGGATCTGCCCGATGCGCTGCGGGAAGTGCCCGTGCCCCCGCTGCTGCTGCAGCCGCTGGTGGAAAACGCCATCCGCCACGGCCTGGACCCCCAGGTGGAGGGTGGTCTCATCACCGTGCGCGCCAGCACACGCGCGGAGCCCGACGGCCCCCATCTGGTCATCGAGGTCAACGACACCGGCGTGGGCCTGCCGGACGAGCTGCCCACGCCTGGCCCCGGCCAGAGCTTCGGATTGACCCAGGTGCGCGAGCGCCTGGCCACCCTGCACGGAGCCGCGGGCACTCTCGATTTGATAGCTGCAAGCGCCGGTGGAACAAGCGCTAGCGTCGTTTTTCCTTTGAAATCTTCGACTCACCCATGAACCCGCCCGCCCCCCGCGCCCTGATTGCCGAGGATGAACACCTGCTGGCCGCCGCACTGCGGCAGGAGCTGGCCCGTGCCTGGCCCGAGCTGCAAGTTGCCGCCACCGTGGGGGATGGCCTGTCGGCCGTGAAACAGGCGCTGGCCCTGCAGCCCGACGTGCTGTTCTTCGACATCCGCATGCCCGGCCAAAGCGGCCTGGACGCCGCCGTGGAACTGGCCGACGCCTGGCCGGACGACCGGCCGTTTCCCGCGCTGGTGTTCGTGACGGCCTATGACCAGTACGCCGTCCAGGCGTTTGAAGCGCAGGCCGTGGACTACCTGCTCAAGCCCGTGCAGGCGGCCAGGCTGCAAAAAACAGTGCAAAAGCTGCAGCAAGCGCTGATGAATCAAGCGCAACCAGCTATCAATTTAGAAGCAACCATGGCGCAGCTGCGGCACCTGCTGGCCGCGCCGGGTGTCGCGTCTCCCACGGCTGTGGCAACACCAGGTGGCACGCCCCCTCTCACGCTCATCCAAGCCAGCAGCGGCAGCCAGATCCACATGGTGCCGGTGGCCGACGTGCTGTACTTTGAAGCGGCCGACAAATACGTGCGGGTGCTGACCGCGGCCCGGGAGTATTTGATCCGCACCCCGCTCAAGGAACTGACCGCGCAACTCGACCCGCAGGTGTTCTGGCAGATCCACCGCAGCACCCTGGTGCGCGCAAGCAGCATCACCACCGTGACGCGCGACGAGACCGGCAAGCTGCATCTGGAACTGGCGGGCCGGGCCGAAAAGCTGCCGGTGAGCCGCCTCTACGCGCACCTGTTCAAGGCGATGTAGCGCGGCGGAAAACCGCCAGGTTACCGGTTGGCGGTCAACAACAAGCCGCCCGCTCCCATGAAAAACCCGCCCGTGGCCTTGTTCAGGCGCACCACGCCGCGCGAGGTGCGGATGAAGCGGCGAATCTGGCGACCGCCCGCGGCATAGACCGCCGTGGACACAAATTCAGCGGCCAGGTACACGGCGCCCAGCACCACAAACTGGCGCACCGCCGGCTGGGCCGGATCGATGAACTGCGGAAAGACCGCCGCAAACAGGATGATGGCCTTGGGGTTGGTGATGCCCAGCAGGAACTCCTGGGTGATGAGCGCTTTCACGGGCACGCGCGCGCCGGATGCCTTCACGTCACCGCCCTCCATCACCTCCAGGCCGCTGAACTCGCGGCTGCGCCACGCGCGCCAGCCCAGCCAGAAGAGATAGCAGGCGCCCACCCATTTGACGATGGTGAACGCTGTCTCGGATGCCAACAACATCGCCCCCAGGCCCACGGCCGAAATGGTCAGGAAGATGGCAAACGCCGCCACCCGCCCCAGCGTGGCCACCAGCGCGGTACCCACCCCTGCGCGGATGCCGTTGTTCAGGCCACAGAAATTATTGGGCCCGGGCGTGAGTGCAATAGCCACCGCCACCGGGGCAAAAAGAAGCGCATCCATGGAAAGTCCTTTCGGGAGCGAAATAACACCGAATAGCGGGCCAGTCTAAAACAAGCGCGGCAGGCTGGCTCGCCGCCAACTGCACCGGGCCCAGGCCCGGGTGCGCAGCGCATGCCAGCAAAGTGCGCCCCGTGGTCGGCCCACTGCGCCGATCAGGGACCAACCTGGTCCTTCCTTCGTGCCCTTTCCGAGATCAAGTGGCCGGCGCCTCACCCGGGCGGCCCAGGGTGACCTGCCCACGCCAAGCGATGCCCGGCAGCGCCTCGTAGTGCGCCACCACCACGAGGCGTGCGGCGTGGTGCGCAGCCTCTGCCAGCGCCTGCGTCAGGTAGTTGATCGAAGGCCTGTCGAGCCCCGCCACCGGTTCGTCGAAAAGCGTGAGAGCCGCTCCGCTCGCGAGCCCACCGGCCATGAGCACTTTGCGCCGGCTGCCGGTGGAGAGGGCATAGAACGGCTTGTCCAGGTGGGGTTCCAGCGAGAAGCCCTGCACGTGGGTGGCGAGCGCCGCAGCGTCCCAGCGCGCATGGCATGCAGGCAGGCTGGCCAGCCACTGCCGGGCTGTGAGCTCATCGAGCGACGTGCTGCGCGGGTCCTGCCAGAAAACCAGCGCGCGGTAGGCCTCGGGCTGGGCTCGCAGCCGCACCCCCTGCAGGCTGATCTCACCTGCCTGCGCTGCCAGCTCGCCCGCCAGCAGGCGCAGCAGCGAGGTCTTGCCACTGCTCTCGTCCCCTTGCACCAAGGCAACGCCCGCGGGCCAGGCCAGAGACAGCCCGTCCAAGACCTTGCATTCGGGGTAGGCAAACCGCAGGCCGTCCACTTGCAACACCACGCTCTCAGCCACCTCGTCTCCTTGCGGGAAAAAGAGGAGCATTCTAGGGAGCCTGGCGCGCATGCCATGCGCACACACGCGCACCCACACATGCGCACGAACCTCGGCATCAACGACACTGGCGGGTCTCCAAGAGCCCCTATCCCCATGAACCTGCACTACCTGGATTTCGACTACAGCGAAGACGAGGACGGCACCGGCACCTTCGATGCCATGGCTAGTGTCCTGCCCGCAAAGCTGCCTGCATTGCATGCCGAGATTGCGGCGGTGCTGGCGTGGGCCCACGCGCATTGGCCCGACGCTTGCGGCCCGTCGGAGGAAGGCGGTGTGTGGCAGTACGACCTGCAGGGTTCCCAGGAAGTGAGCACGCCGCTGGAATTGGTGTTCGAGAGCGCGGACGGGCAATTGCGCTCTTCCCCGGGCACGCCGGCGCCGCCGCGCACCACCATCACTTTCACGCTAAGCGGCGGGGCGGATTTCTGCCAGGCGCTGCGCGGCTTCTTCAACCTGGACTAGGCCGGCGCCAGCCGCGGCCCGCCGCCCTGCAACCTGCGCACGCGCGAGCAGTACGCCTACACCGCGCAGGCAGCGCAGCACGTATGGTTGAACGGCCCCATCTTCAATGCCTGGACGCGCCCCTGCGCGATGCCCGGCGGGCGGGGCTTACGAAAGACTGGATCATGCCGCGATATCCCCGCATTTCTCTGTCACCCCCGCCCGGCCGATGGCGGCTCCCACCGTCGACGCACCCGCGTGCGTTCGGGCCGTCGCACGCTGAGACAACCATGGCGCACCTTCAAAGCGTTGCGCAGGCCCCTGCGGCAGCGCATTTCCCCGCCAACTGGCAAGGCGCCAGCATCCTCTCGCCAGCGCCTGCGGCGCACCCCGCGTCTCCACGGGTGCGCATGGAACTTCAGATCGAGCTGAGCTACGACATCGTCGACCCGTACGGCGCCGATTTCGTGTTCAACATCCACGCCGCCCACACGCCGAACCAGGCGGTCAGCCACGAGCGGCTGGTGCTCAACCAGGACATCGCGACCCAGGTCCACACCGACCCGGCCAGCCGCAACCGCTACCTGCGGCTGCACGGAGAGCCCGGGCGTCTGGAGCTCACGTACTCGGCCACCGTGGACATCACCCACCACCGCGCCGACCCCGCGCAACTGCCCGAAGTGCCGGTGCGCTACCTCCCGCAGGATGTGCTGGGCTTCATCTATCCCAGTCGCTACTGCCAGTCCGACCGGCTGCTGCGCCTGGCGCACAACGAATTCGGCGCGCTGCCGCAGGGCTACAGCCGGGTGCAAGCGATTTGCGAGTGGGTGCGCGGGCACGTGGCGTTCACGTCCAACACGTCCAACTTCACCACCGCCGCCGTGGACACGCTGATCGAGCAAGTGGGCGTGTGCAGGGATTTCGCCCACCTCATGATTGCCCTATGCCGCGCAGTCAACATTCCGGCACGGTTCACTTCGGGCACGGACTATGGCGCCGACCCCGCCCTCGGGCCGCCGGACTTCCACGCCTATGTCGAGGTGTACCTGGGCGACCGCTGGTACATCTTCGATCCGTCCGGCACCGCCATTCCGATGGGCCTGCTGCGTTTTGGCACCGGGCGCGATGCCGCCGATGTCGCGTTTGCCACCATCTTCGGCAACGTGAAGGCGCAGCCGCCCGTCATCCGCACGCACGCCGTGGAAGACGCGACCCGCGGATTCGTGCTGCCGCAGCATGGCACCGATGCCCTGTCCACCGACCCGGGCGCGGGCCCGGCGGCGGGTTTCGCGGCGAAGTAACCCCAGGCGCTCAAGCCCCCCGCAGGTGCCCGGGCCAGCAGCTGTGGCCTAATATCCCCCTTTTTCCACTCCCTCAGAGACCTATCATGGGCAACAAGATCGTTACCGAAGCAGACCGCAAGCGCACCCCCCAACCCCAGCCCCTGCCCGGCTACACCCTGCGCACCCCTGGCCGCGGCCAGCGCGTGAGCCTGGAGCGCGGCGTGGCCACGCGCAGCAAGAAGAATCCTGGCAAGCGCTCCAAGAAGGGCGGCTGATCGCCTCTGTTTCCGGCTGGCTAGTGTCGGCCGACAGACACCACCGCAAGAAAGCCCTCGTTCGAGGGCTTTTTGCTTGGCGCGGCAGGAACCCACCCGTTGCGCCGGGAAGGCGGCTGCTGTTCCAATAGCCGCCATGATCACCGTCCACCACCTTGAAACTTCCCGCTCGCAACGCGTCCTCTGGCTGCTGGAGGAGCTCGGCGTTCCATACGAACTCAAGATCTACCAGCGCGACAAGGCCACCAAGCTCGCGCCGCCCGAGCTCAAGAAAATCCACCCGCTGGGCAAGTCCCCCGTCATCACCGACAACGGCGAGGTGATTGCCGAGTCTGGCGCCATCATCGAATACCTGGTGGAAACGTATGGCGCGCAGGCCGGGGGCGATCTGGCCTACCTGCAGCCCGTGCGTGGCACACCCGAGCACCGGCAATGCCGCTTCTGGATGCACTACGCCGAGGGATCGCTCATGAACTGGCTGGTGATGAAGCTGGTGTTCATGACCATCCCCACCCAGCCCATGCCCTTCTTCGTGAAGCCGATTGCCAAGGCCCTGTGCGGCAAGGTGCAGGACAAGGTCATCGACCCGAACGTGAACACCGCGCTCGACTTCATGGAGCAGCACCTGGGCCAGCACACCTGGTTTGCGGGCAAGCACCTGACCATGGCGGATTTTCAGATGAGCTTTGCGGTGGAAGCGGCGCTCTCGCGCACCACCAAGGCCGCCAGCTGCCCTCATCTACAAGCCTACGTGCAGCGCATGCAGGCGCGCCCGGCCTACCAGCGCGGCATTGCCAAGGGTGGCCCGGTCGTGATGTCGGCCTGAACTCGGCCTGCACCAAAGACATGCAGGAGCACATCACCACTTACTCGGTACTCTTTGTGTGCATGGGCAACATCTGCCGCAGCCCCACGGCCCACGGCGTGTTCCGGCACAAGGTGGTTCACAGTGGTCTGGCCAGCCAGGTGCATGTGGACTCGGCGGGCACCCACAACTACCACCCCGGCAAGGCGCCGGACAACCGCACCCAGCGCCACGCCGCACAACGGGGCTACGACCTGTCGGACCTGCGCGCGCGGCAGATGCTCGCCGGAGACTTTGAACGCCACGATCTGGTGCTGGCGATGGACTGGGACAACCTGGCCCTGGCGCATGCGCTTTGCCCGCCAGCGCATGCCCACAAGCTGCGCCGCATGACCGAGTTCTGCCAGCAATTCAACAGCCCCGTGGTGCCCGACCCGTACTACGGCGGGGCCGCTGGCTTTGAAGAGGTGCTGGATCTGGTGGAAGATGCCTGCGAAGGCCTGCTGCGCCACGTGCGGCAACAGCTGCAGCGGCGATCCCAGCCGCTGTAGCCCCTAGGGCCTGTTCACACTATTTTTGCCAGATGCGTTGCGACGCACAAGGGCCAGGCGCTAGGCGCCAAACGAAGCTGGGGTGCGGCCCCAGCGAGGCTTGGCAACGCCGCGGATGGCCCTTGGGCATCGCAACCCGAAGGG
>NZ_JALEGG010000222.1 GCF_022763525.1 Acidovorax sp. | reverse complement strand
TTCGGCATGGAAGGCCTGTTCCGCCAGATCGGCATCTACAACCCCAAGGGCCAGATGTACACCCCGGTCGACCGCGACCAGGTGATGTACTACAAGGAAGACAAGGCCGGCCAGATCCTGCAGGAAGGTATCAATGAAGCCGGCGGCATGGCCAGCTGGATCGCGGCGGCCACTTCGTACAGCACGAACAACCGGATCATGATCCCGTTCTACGTGTACTACTCGATGTTCGGCTTCCAGCGCATCGGCGACCTGGCCTGGGCCGCGGGCGACATGCAAGCCCGCGGCTTCCTGCTGGGCGGCACCTCGGGCCGTACCACGCTCAACGGCGAAGGCCTGCAGCACGAGGACGGCCACAGCCACATCCTGGCCAATACCATCCCCAATTGCGTGAGCTACGACCCCACGTTTGCGCATGAAGTCGCGGTGATCATGCACCACGGCCTGAAGCGTATGGTCGAGCGCCAGGAAAACGTCTTCTACTACCTGACGCTGCTGAACGAAAACTACGCCATGCCGGGCCTCACGGCGGGCACCGAAGAGCAGATCATCAAGGGCATGTACCTGTGCAAGCCGGGCGCCGAGGGCGACAAGCGCGTGCAACTGCTGGGCTCGGGCACCATCCTGCGCGAGTCGCTCGAAGCCCAGACCCTGCTGGCCGCCGACTGGGGCGTGCAGGCGGATGTGTGGAGCTGCCCGAGCTTCAACGAACTCACCCGCGAAGGCCAGGACGCCGACCGCTGGAACCTGCTGCATCCGCTGGAAACACCACGCGTGCCGTTCGTCACCCAGCAATTGGGCAGCCGCAGCGGCCCAGTGGTGGCGTCCACCGACTACATGAAGGCGTATGCCGAGCAGATCCGCCCCTTCGTGCCCAAGGGCCGCACCTACCGCGTGCTGGGCACCGACGGCTTTGGCCGCAGCGACTTCCGCAGCAAGCTGCGCGAGCATTTCGAGGTGAACCGCCATTACATCGTCGTGGCCGCCCTGAAGGCGCTGGCCGATGACGGCGTGGTGCCCGTGGCCAAGGTGGCCGAAGCCATTGCCAAATACGGCATCAACGCCGACAAGATCAACCCGCTGTACGCATAAATCAAACCGGAGACAAGAATGGCACTGGTAGACATCAAAGTCCCGGACATCGGGGATTTCGACGAAGTCGGCGTGATCGAGCTGCTCGTCAAGGTGGGCGACACCGTCAAGGCCGAGCAGTCGCTCATCACGGTGGAGTCCGACAAGGCCTCGATGGAGATTCCATCGAGCCACGCCGGGGTGATCAAGGAACTGAAGGTCGCGCTGGGCGACAAGGTGAAAGAGGGCTCTGTGATTGCCGTGATCGAGGCCGCCGGTGCGAGCGCCGCGGCAGCCCCTGCGGCGGCGCCTGCCCCCGCACCAGTGGCAGCGTCAGCTGCTGCGCCCGTGGCCGCGCCTGCGCCCGCGGCGGCCGCGCCGGCTCCCGCTGCTTCGGGCCGCATTGAAGTGCGCGTGCCCGACATTGGCGACTTCAAGGACGTGGCCGTGATCGAGTTGCTGGTCAAGCCTGGTGATTCGATCAAGGTGGAACAGTCGCTCTTTACCGTGGAGTCCGACAAGGCCTCCATGGAAATTCCGTCGCCCGCCGCAGGCGTGCTCAGGGAACTGAAGGTCAAGATCGGCGACACCGTCAACATCGGTGATCTGGTGGCGATCATGGAAGGCGCAGTGCCTGCCAGCACTGCCCCGATCCCGCCCGGTACGCCCACGCTGGACCTGCCCGCAGCGCAGTCCGAGCCTGACACCCCCACCCCCCGCCACCTGCCCGTGGAAGAGGCCAAACCCCTGTCGGATGGCGGAGCCCCTGCAGCGGCACCCGTGGCGCCTCCCCATGCGCCCGGCGCGCCGACCCTGGGTCTTCCCCATGCCAGCCCGTCCGTGCGCAAGTTCGCCCGCGAACTGGGCGTGCCATTGGACGAGGTCAAGGGCAGCGGCCCCAAGGGCCGTATCACGCAAGACGACATCCAGAACTTCACGAAGCAGGTGATGAGCGGCGCCACGCAAACCCGCGCCATCGCCGCCAAAGCGCCCGCAGCGGCCAGCGGCGGCTCCGGCGTCGGCTTGGACCTGCTGCCCTGGCCCAAGGTGGACTTCACCAAGTTCGGCCCGGTGGAGCGCAAGGATCTCTCGCGCATCAAGAAGATCAGCGGCGCCAACCTGCACCGCAACTGGGTCGTCATCCCGCACGTCACCAACCACGACGACGCGGACATCACCGACCTCGAAGCCTTCCGCGTGCAGTTCAACAAGGAGAACGAGAAGAGTGGCGTCAAGGTCACCATGCTCGCCTTCATGATCAAGGCCGCCGTGGCCGCACTCAAGAAGTTCCCCGAGTTCAACAGTTCGCTCGACGGCGACCAGCTGGTGCTGAAGAACTACTTCCACATCGGCTTTGCGGCCGACACGCCCAACGGCCTCGTCGTGCCCGTCATCCGCGACGCCGACAAGAAGGGCATCGTCCAGATCTCGCAAGAGATGGGCGACCTGGCCAAGAAGGCGCGCGACGGCAAGCTGGGCCCCGCCGACATGACCGGTGGCTGCTTCTCCATCAGCTCGCTGGGTGGCATTGGTGGTCGTTACTTCACGCCCATCATCAACGCGCCGGAAGTCGCCATCATGGGCGTGTGCAAGAGCAGCCTGGAGCCCAAGTGGGACGGCAAGCAGTTCGCACCGCGCCTGATGCTGCCCCTCTCCCTGAGCTGGGACCACCGCGTGATCGACGGCGCTGCCGCCGCACGCTTCAACGTGTACTTTGCCTCGCTGCTGGCGGACTTCCGCCGCATCGTGATGTAACGAAAGGCCAAGACACACCATGGCAATCATCGACATCAAGGTGCCCGACATCGGCGACTTCGCCGAAGTGGCCATCATCGAAGTGCTGGTCAAGCCCGGCGACACCATCAAGGCCGAGCAGAGCCTGATCACCGTGGAGTCCGACAAGGCCTCCATGGAGATCCCCTCCAGCCATGCTGGGGTTGTGAAGGAACTCAAGGTCAAGCTCGGGGACAAGGTCGCCGAAGGCTCGGTGGTGCTGACGCTGGAAGTGCAGGGCGCAGGCGCGGCAGCGCCGGCACCTGCTGCGGCCCCAGCGCCTGCCGCTTCTGAGCAAAAAGCGGCTCCAGCGCCTGTGCCGCAAGCGCAAGCAGCTATCAATCCGGTAGCATCCAGCTTTGCAGGCTCCGCCGATCTGGACTGCGACGTGCTCGTGCTCGGCGGCGGCCCCGGCGGCTATAGCGCAGCCTTCCGCGCGGCCGACCTGGGCCTCAAGGTCGTCATCGTCGAGCGCTACGCCACCCTGGGCGGCGTGTGCCTTAACGTGGGCTGCATCCCGTCCAAGGCGCTGCTGCACGTGGCAGCCGTCATGGACGAAGTCAGCCACATGGCCGACTTGGGCGTGGACTTTGGCGCCCCCGCCGTCAACATCGACAAGCTGCGCGGCCACAAGGAAAAGGTCATCGGCAAGCTCACCGGTGGCTTGGCCGCCATGGCCAAGATGCGCAAGGTGACCACCGTGCGTGGCTACGGTGCTTTTGTCGGCGCCAACCATCTCGAAGTGGAAGAAACCACCGGCACCGGCCAGGAGAAGACGGGCACCAAGAAGGTCATCGCCTTCAAGAAGGCTATCATCGCCGCCGGCAGCCAGGCCGTGCGCCTGCCCTTCATGCCCAACGACCCGCGCGTGGTCGATTCCACCGGCGCCCTGGCGCTCAAGGAAGTCCCCAAGCGCATGCTGATTCTGGGCGGCGGCATCATCGGCCTGGAAATGGGCACCGTCTACAGCACCCTGGGCGCACGCCTGGACGTGGTGGAAATGATGGATGGCCTGATGCAGGGCGCTGACCGCGACCTCGTCAAGATCTGGCAGAAGATGAATGCCAAGCGCTTCGACAACATCATGTTGAAGACGAAAACCGTCGGCGCCGAGGCCACACCCGAAGGCATCAAGGTCACGTTCGCGCCAGCGGAAGAGGGCGGCACCGCCCCCGAGCCACAGGTGTACGACCTGGTGCTGCAGGCCGTGGGCCGCACGCCCAACGGCAAGAAGATCGCTGCCGAAAAGGCAGGCGTGGCGGTGACGGACCGTGGCTTCATCAACGTCGACATCCAGATGCGCACCAACGTGCCGCACATCTTTGCCATCGGCGACATCGTGGGCCAACCCATGTTGGCGCACAAGGCGGTGCACGAGGCACACGTGGCGGCTGAAGTCATCGCTGGTGAACTGCAGGGCAACAAGGAGCTGGCAGCCGCCGCCTTCAACGCCCGCGTGATTCCGAGCGTTGCCTACACCGACCCCGAAGTGGCCTGGGTGGGCCTGACGGAAGACCAGGCCAAGGCCCAGGGCATCAAGGTCAAGAAGGGCCTGTTCCCCTGGACTGCCTCTGGCCGCGCCATTGCCAACGGCCGTGACGAAGGCGTGACCAAGCTGTTGTTCGACGACTCGCCAGAGGCCCACGGCCACGGCAAGATCCTTGGCGGCGGCATGGTGGGCACGCATGCGGGCGACATGATTGGCGAGATCGCCCTGGCCATCGAGATGGGCGCCGACGCAGTGGACATCGGCAAGACCATCCACCCGCACCCCACGCTGGGCGAAAGCATCGGCATGGCGGCGGAGATCGCGCACGGCAGCTGCACGGACGTGCCACCGCAG
>NZ_JALEGG010000221.1 GCF_022763525.1 Acidovorax sp. | reverse complement strand
TGATGCGCTGGACAAGGTGTTGCTGGCCCTGCGCCCGCTGGCGCAGGAGCGCGGCGGCCAGCTGTGGTGCGTGTTCGGCTGCGGCGGCGACCGCGACCCCGGCAAGCGCCCGCTGATGGGTGCCGTGGCCCAGCGCCACGCCGATCGCGTGGTCGTCACCAGCGACAACCCGCGCAGCGAAGACCCGGCCGCCATCCTGCATCAGATCCTGCTGGGCACCATTGCCGGCAGCACCGTGCAGGCCGAGCCCGACCGCGCCATCGCCATCGCGCAGGCCATTGCCGAGGCCGCACCCGCCGACGTGGTGCTGATTGCTGGCAAGGGCCACGAAGACACCCAGGAGATCGCAGGCGTGCGCATGCCTTTTTCTGACCTGGCCCATGCGCAGAGCGCGCTGCAGGCCCGAGGAGCCCGCCCATGACCGCCACGCCCGGTGCCGTCCGCATGACGCTGCAACAGGCGTTCGACCTGCTTCACCCGCGCATTCCCGCAGCGCGCCTGGTGGGCGATGGCGCGACGCCCCTGGCCCGCGTGCATACCGACACGCGCACGCTGCAGGCGGGCGACCTGTTCGTGGCCCTCAAGGGCGAGCGTTTTGACGCCAATGCCTTCCTGGCCGACGCCCGCGCGGGCGGTGCGGCCGCCGCCATCGCCCATGGCGGGCTGGAGGCAGCCGGACTGGCCGGCATCGAGGTACCTGACACCCTGGCCGCGCTGGGCGCCTTGGCCTGCGGCTGGCGCGCGCAGTTGCGTCTGCCGCTCATCGGCGTGACGGGCAGCAACGGCAAGACCACGGTCACGCAGATGATCGCGTCCATCCTGCGCGCCTGGCAGGGCGAGGCCTCGTTTGCCACGCAAGGCAATTTCAACAACGACATCGGCGTGCCGCTGATGCTGCTGCGCCTCACCGCCGCGCACCGCGCCGCCGTGATCGAGATGGGCATGAACCACCCGGGCGAGATCGCCCAACTGGCCGCGATGGCGCAGCCCACGGTGGCGTTGGTCAACAACGCGCAGCGCGAGCACCTGGAGTTCATGCACACGGTGGAGGCAGTGGCGCGCGAAAACGGCTCGGTCTTCGCCAGCTTGCCGGCAGACGGCGTGGCCGTTTTTCCCGCCAGCGACGCCTATTCCGGCCTTTGGCAAACCCTGGCGCAGGGGCGCCGCACGCTCACCTTTGGCGAAGGCGGTGATGTGGTCTGCCGCCGCGCCGCATGGGAGCAGGGCGCCTGGGCCGTCACCGCGGCCACGCCGCAGGGCGAGTTCAACACCCGCTTGCACATTGCCGGGCGACACAACGTCATCAACGCAATGGCCGCTGCCGCCTGCGCACTGGCTGCGGGCGCACCGCTGGCGGCCATCGCGCAGGGGCTGCAGGATTTCGTTCCGGTCAAGGGCCGCTCGCGCGCCTTCAGCCTGCGCACGGCGGGGCGCGAGATCACCGTGGTGGACGACACCTACAACGCCAACCCCGACTCCATGCGCGCGGCCATCGACGTGCTGGCCGAACTGCCCGGGCCGCAGCTTCTGGTGCTGGGCGACATGGGCGAAGTGGGCGACCAGGGACCGCAGTTCCATGCCGAGGCCGGCGCGCATGCGCGCGCTGCGGGGATCCCGCGGCTCTTCGCGCTGGGCGCCCAGTCGGTCCATGCCGTCGCGGCCTATGGCCAAAGCCAGGGCCACGGCGGCGGCGCTGCCCGGCATTTCAACGATATGCGCGAACTGCAGGATGCGGTGCGCGAAGCCCTGCCCGCTGTGGGCAGCGTGCTGGTCAAGGGATCCCGATTCATGAAGATGGAACAGGCCGTGGAGGCGATGGCTGCCGTGGCAGCCGCTGAAACACCGCCGGCAGAACAACAGCAAGAAGCGCGTACAAAAGCCTCGGAGGGACACCATGGCGCCACACACTGAAACCATCCGCGTGGCCACGCCACTGGGCGACATGCCCGTACCTGTGCCTGGGGAGGCTGCATGCTGCTGATCCTTTCGCAGTGGCTGCAGGGGCTGTCGCCCGAGTTCGGCTTTTTCCGCGTCTTCCAGTACCTCACCTTCCGTGCGGTGATGGCGGCCATGACGGCGCTGCTGATCGGTCTGATCGCCGGCCCCAAGGTCATCCGCATGCTCACGTCGCTCAAGATCGGCCAGCCCATCCGCGGCTATGCGATGCAGTCGCACCTGTCCAAGAGCGGCACGCCCACCATGGGCGGGGTGCTGATCCTGCTGTCGATCGCAATCTCCACGCTACTGTGGTTCGACCTGTCCAACCGGTTCGTGTGGATCGTGCTCATCGTCACGCTGGGCTTTGGTGCCATCGGCTGGGTGGACGACTGGCGCAAGGTGGTCAACAAGGATCCGGAGGGCATGCGCTCGCGCGAGAAGTACTTCTGGCAATCCATCATCGGCCTGCTGGCCGCGCTGTACCTTGTGTTCAGCATTTCCGAAAGCTCCAACGCCAAGGTGTGGGAACTGTTCGTGGCGTGGGTGCAGTCCGGCTTCTCGCTCGACCTGCCCCCCAAGGCCGGGCTGCAGCTGCCATTCTTCAAGGAGATCAGCTACCCGCTGGGCGTGCTGGGCTTCGTGATCCTGACCTACCTCGTCATCGTGGGCTCCAGCAATGCCGTGAACCTGACCGACGGCCTCGACGGCCTGGCCATCATGCCGGTGGTGATGGTGGGCTCGGCCCTGGGCGTGTTTGCCTACGTCACCGGCAGCTCGGTGTATTCCAAGTATCTGTTCTTTCCGCACATCCCGGGTTCGGGCGAGCTGCTGATCTTCTGTGCCGCCATGGCGGGCGCGGGCCTGGCTTTCTTGTGGTTCAACGCGCACCCGGCGCAGGTCTTCATGGGCGACGTGGGCGCGCTGGCCCTGGGCGGCGCCCTCGGCACCATCGCAGTGATCGTCCGGCAGGAAATCGTGCTGGCCATCATGGGCGGCATCTTTGTGGTGGAAGCCATCTCGGTGATGCTGCAAGTCACCTGGTTCAAATACACCAAGCGCCGCTACGGCGAGGGCAGGCGCCTGCTCAAGATGGCCCCCCTGCACCACCACTTTGAGAAAAGCGGCTGGAAGGAAACGCAGGTGGTCGTGCGCTTCTGGATCATCACCATGCTGCTGTGCCTGGTGGGCTTGAGCACCCTGAAACTGCGATGAACGCTGACGAGCCCCTCATCCCCAACGCTCCCCGCGAACCCGGGGCGCCCGATGCTGTCCGGCCGCAGGCCGGGAGGGGCGTGGACGCCGGGGGCGCTGTCTCTGCGGACGACGATTTCTTTGCAGAGCACGAGTCTGCGGGTGCCGCAGGGGATGAACGCACGGAGGCGGTGAGCCCCCGCGCGCCGGACGCCGAGCCGACTGCGGATGCCGAAGCCGGCGCGGTATCCGAGCCACCCGCCGAAGCCGCCCCCCCAGCAGTCGCCGCATCGCCAGAAGAGGCCACCCCCGAGGCAGTTCCCCCGGCCGGCCACGCGCCGGCCAAAGGCCATGCCTGGGATCCCGAAGCCGTGCCCGCCATCTCGGCCGCCAAGGCCGCCGCCGATTTTGTGGCGCAGATCTTTGCCGACGTGTCAGCGCCCGAGGTGGCGCCTGCCGAGGCTGCTGCCGCCCCGGCCGATCTTGCAGCCGCCGAACCTGCCAAGTCCGAGTCCGAGTCCGCCGAGCCCCAGCGCACGCCGCAGGAGGCCGTCGCACAGTTCCTGCAGGGGCAGAACATCCTCATCCTGGGCCTGGGCGCATCCGGCATGGCCATGGCGCGCTGGTGCGTGCGCTGCGGAGCCCAGGTCACCGTGGCCGATACCCGCGCGGCGCCACCCCAGTTGCCCGCTCTGCAACAGGAGCTGCCCACGGTCCGCTTTGTGTCCGGTGCCTTCGATGCGAGCCTGGTCGAAGGGCAGGGCTTGCAAGCCGTGTACCGCTCGCCAGGGCTGAGCCCAGCGACGGTTGCTCCTGTATTGGTAGCTGCTCGCGCTTGTGGGGTGAGCACTGGAGGCGAATTGGGCTTGTATGCCCTGGCCTTGGCGGGTTTGAAGGCATCCTACGGCTACGCGCCGGCTGTGATTGCCATCACGGGCACCAATGGCAAGACGACCGTGACCTCGCTGACGGGGCAGCTGGTGGAGCGGTCGGGCAAGACCGTGGCCGTGGCTGGAAACATTGGGCCGACCCTGCTGGACACCCTGTCGGAGCACCTGGATGCAGGCACGCTGCCCGAGGTGTGGGTGCTGGAGCTGTCGAGCTTCCAGCTCGACGGGGTGACTGGTTTCGAGCCCACGGCGGCCACCGTGCTCAACGTGACGCAGGACCACCTCGATTGGCATGGCGACATGGCGGCCTACGCCGCGGCCAAGGCGCGCATCTTTGGCGAGAAAGGGCTCATGGTCCTGAACCGCGAAGACGCGGAAGTCATGCGCATGCTGCCGCCGCCCGGCCGCCCGAAGGCGGCAGCGGCCTCCTTGGGGGGCAGCGCAGCACACGCAGTGGCAAGCGTGGGGGCCGTCCAGCCTTTGCCCGCGCCCGTCAAGGTCAAGCTGCAGAAGCCCCAGGTACGCGATCACGTCACCTTTGGCGCCGACATGCCCAGGCGCCCCGGCGACTTTGGCATTGAAGTGGTGAACGGCATGCCCTGGCTGGTGCGTGCCATGGATGCCGACGAGACCCGCAAGCGCGGCCGCAGCGAAGCAGCCGAGGACCTGCACATCCAGCGCCTGATGCCGGCCGACGCGCTGCGCATCCGTGGGCGCCACAACGCCGTGAACGCCCTGGCCGCGCTGGCACTGGCATCGGCAGCGGGCTGTGCGCTGGCGCCGATGCTCTACGGCCTGCGCGAGTACCGCGGCGAGCCGCACCGCGTGGAGCCGGTGGCCATGGTCAATGGCGTGGAGTATTTCGACGACAGCAAGGGCACGAACGTGGGTGCCACGGTGGCCGCGCTCATGGGCCTTGGTGCCGAGCGCCGCGTCGTGGTCATCCTGGGCGGCGACGGCAAGGGGCAGGATTTCACCCCGCTGGCGGCGCCCGTGGCGCGCTATGCGCGTGCCGTGGTGCTGATCGGGCGCGATGCACCGCTGATCCGCACGGCGCTGCAGGACGCGGGTGTGGCACTGCTGGACGCAGAAACGCTGCCCCATGCGGTGTCGCTGGCCACCCAGCGCGCGCATGCGGGCGATGCCGTGCTGATGTCTCCCGCCTGTGCAAGCTTCGATATGTTCAGGGACTACGAGCACCGTGCAGAAGTCTTCTGCGAAACGGTGCGAGCGCTCGCCGACGAGGCAGGCCAATCCGCGGAGGGCCTGGCATGAGCGCTCCGGCCAGCAATCTGCTGCAGCGCCTGACCGGCTGGTTCGGCGGCGTCTCCACCAAGGCCGTCGATGTGCTGCCCGTGCGCGTGGGCGGCACCGAATACCGTCGTTCGTCCAGCACGCCAGCCAGCGTGCTGGGCTTCGACCAGGCCTTGCTGTGGGTGGTGGTGGCGCTGCTCGCCTGGGGGCTGGTCATGGTGTATTCGGCCTCCATCGCCATGCCCGACAACCCGCGTTTTGCCAACTACGCGCCCACGCATTTCCTGACCCGCCACGCCATGTATCTTGTGGTCGGTTTTGTGGCGTCGCTGCTGGCCTTCCAGGTGCCCATGGCCTGGTGGGAACGCGCTGCGCCCTGGTTGTTCGTGGTGGCGCTGCTGCTGCTGATCGCGGTGCTCATTCCGGGCGTGGGCAAGGTGGTCAACGGCGCGCGGCGCTGGCTGTCCATTGGGCCCATCGGTTTTCAGCCTTCCGAAGTGGCCAAGTTTGCCGTTCTCATCTATGCCGCCGACTACATGGTGCGCAAGATGGAAGTGAAGGAGCGGTTCTTCCGCGCCGTGTTGCCCATGGGCCTGGCCGTGGGCATCGTCGGCGTGCTGCTGCTGGCCGAGCCCGACATGGGCGCCTTCATGGTGGTGGCCGTCATCGCCATGGGCATCCTGTTCCTGGGCGGCGTCAACGCGCGCATGTTCTTTCTCATCGCTGGCGTGCTGGTGTCGGCCTTCGGCCTGATGATCGCCAGCTCGCCCTGGCGCCGGGAGCGCGTTTTTGCCTACCTCGACCCCTTCAGCGAGGCGCATGCGCTGGGCAAGGGCTACCAGCTGTCGCACTCGCTGATCGCCATCGGGCGCGGCGAGATCTTTGGCGTGGGCCTGGGCGGCAGCGTGGAAAAACTGCACTGGCTGCCTGAAGCCCACACCGACTTCCTGCTGGCCGTGATCGGCGAGGAATTCGGCCTGGTGGGGGTCCTCACGCTCATCGTGCTGTTCCTGTGGATGACCCGCCGCATCATGCACATCGGCCGCCAGGCCATCGCGCTGGACCGCGTGTTCGCGGGCCTCGTCGCACAGGGAGTCGCGATCTGGATTGGCTTCCAGGCTTTCATCAACATGGGCGTGAACCTGGGCGCGCTGCCGACCAAGGGGCTCACGCTGCCGTTGATGAGCTTTGGGGGCTCGG
>NZ_JALEGG010000220.1 GCF_022763525.1 Acidovorax sp. | reverse complement strand
CTTGGCGACGTTGCCGGTGTTGTCGATGGCCACCTTGAAGGGCAGCTTGCGGGTTTCGGCAAAGTTCACCACATAGCTGGGCGGGTCGTAGCTCATGGCGACGGCCAGGGTGTCGAAGCCCTGGCGGTGGTACTTCTGGTAGGTGGAAATGATCTCGGGCATCTCGGCCACGCAGGTGGTGCAACTCGTGGCCCAGAAATTCACCAGGGTGACCTTGCCCTTCAGGTCGGCGGTGGACTGGCGGGAGCCGTCCAGCAGCACAAAGGTGGATTCGGGTGCCTGTGCGCGGCCCGTATCCAGGTACACATAGGCACCCACGGCCGCAAACGCCGCCACCGCCATTCCCGCTGCCCAATGCTTGATCGCCATGACTTTTCCATTCATCCTGAAACTGCCGCCCTGCGGGCACGCCGGCCCGCTACCGGCATTGTGCCGGACCGGCTGCCACCACCCCGCTGCAACCTGCAGCCGCAGGCCGCTGGGGGCAACCCCGGAGTGGAGTCCGCCTGGTGAGCAAAAGTTCGCTCGTTGAAGGCGCTGCCGGTTGATCTGGGTCACTATGCCGATAATCGTCCGATGAACTGGACACCTACCCGGGCTGCGGCCCTGGCGCTGCTGTGGCTGCTCGTGGCATGCAGCCCGGCGCTGAACTGGCGCAGCGTGCCTTTGCCCGAGGCCGGCATCACCATCCTGCTGCCCTGCAAGCCCGACCAAGCGACGCGAACGGTGGAGCTGGCGGGCTCCCCCGCTGAGTTGGCCATGACGGGCTGCGAGGCCGATGGCGCCCTGTGGGCCGTCTCGCACACGGCCCTGGCCGACCCTGCCCAGGCAGGCACCGCCCTGCGGCACTGGCGGGCCGCCGTGCTCGCCAACCTTGGCGCGGGCGCCGCAGCCACGGCGGTGGACACGCCCTTTGCACCCAAGGGTGCGCTGCCCCTGCCGCAATCGGTGCGCACCGTGGTGCAGGGCCAGCGCGGCGATGGCAGCGCGGTGTTTGCGCAAGGAGTGTGGTTCGCACGTGCGGCGGGGCCGCAGATGCGGCTGTACCACGCCGTGGTCTACACGGGCAAGCCACGGCCCGAGCTGGCCGACCAGTTCTTCGCAGGAATCGTGCTCCCATGACGTGGCCCGCGGTGCTGCCCCGCCGGGCGGCGGTGATCGTCTTCCTGGCCTTTGCGTTTGCGTACTTCCTGTCGGCGCTGGTGCGAGCCGTCACGGCCACCCTGGCACCCACGCTGGCGCAGGAGTTTTCGCTGCAGGCCAGCGACCTGGGCCTGCTCGCGGGCGGGTACTTTCTGGGCTTTGCGGCCACGCAACTGCCGCTGGGCACCTGGCTCGACCGGCATGGCCCGCGCAAGGTCGCGCTGGGTTTCCTGGGGGTGGCCGTCGTGGGCAGCCTGGTGTTCTCGGTGGCGACGGGTTTTTCCGGCCTGCTGGCGGGGCGCGTGCTCTGTGGCGCGGGCGTGAGCGCCTGCCTGATGGCTCCACTCACGGGCTATCGGCGGTGGTTCGAGCCCACGGCGCAGATGCGGGCCAATTCCTGGATGCTGATGACGGGATCGCTCGGCATGGTGGCTTCCACGTTGCCGGTGCAATGGGCGCTGCCGCTCGTGGGTTGGCGGCCGCTGTTCTGGGGACTGGCGGCGCTGATCGCGGTGTCGATGGTGGTGATTGCGGCCTGGGTGCCGGGCTGGGGCGCGGCCACGCCGGGCGCTGGCGGCGGTGCTGGCGCAGACGCCAAGGCTGCTGCCGACCGCAGTGACGCGGCCGTGCCTGCTGGGTATGCGGTGGTGTGGCGCCACCCGTACTTCCAGCGCCTGGCGCCACTGGGGTTCTTTGTGTACGGAGGCATGGTGGCCGTGCAGACGCTGTGGGCGGGCCCCTGGATGCAGCGGGTGGCGGGCTACACACCGCTGGAGGCGGCCACGGGCCTTTTCTGGATCAACGTGGCCATGTTGTGCACGTTCTGGACCTGGGGCATGGTCAATCCGTGGCTGCTGCGCAAGGGGCTGGGGGCGGATCGTTTGATGGCGGCGGGCCTGCCGTTGTGCCTGGTGGTGCTGGCGGGCATTGTCCTGGCCGGTCCACGCGCTGGCGGCGGTGCATGGGCCCTCTTTTGCGTGTCGTGCACGTTCGTCTCGCTGTCGCAGCCAGCGGTGGCGATGGCATTTGCGCAGTCGCTCGCCGGCCGCGCACTGTCAGCCTACAACCTGGTGATCTTTGCCGGTGTGTTCGTGGTGCAGTGGGGCATCGGGCTGTCTGTGGATGCGTTTGCCGCTGCAGGCCTGCCCACGGTGCAGGCGTTCCAGGCGGCCATGGCGATGTTCCTGGCGTGCAACGCTGGCGCCTACGCGTGGTTCCTGTGGCGGGGGCGGCGCCATAATGTGCCGCAAACCTCTGCCCCATGAGCACCAACACCTCCATCCTCATCATCGCCCACGCACCGCTGGCCCATGCGCTGCGCGCGTGCGCGCTGCACGTGTTCCCCGACTGCGGGGACAGCGTGGCCGCGCTGGATGTGCAGCCCAACCAGCCTCCCGAGGAGTCGCTGGCGCAGGCCCGCATCTTGCTGCAGCATCTGGGCGCCGATTCGACGCTGGTGCTGACCGACGTGTTTGGCGCCACGCCCTGCAATGTTGCCCAGCGCGTGATCGAAAACGTGCGCTCGCGCCTGGTGACCGGTGTCAACCTGCCCATGCTGCTGCGCGCAGTGAGCTACCGCCACGAAGCCCTCGATTCGGTGGTCGCACGGGCCGTGGTGGGAGGCACCCAGGGCGTGATGCAGGTGGCCATCTCCGCTCCGCAGAACCAGAACACCCGCAACCGAAATGATCAAGACGCGTACCACCATCAGCAATAAGTTGGGCCTGCATGCCCGCGCATCCGCCAAGCTCACCAAGCTGGCAGGCAGTTTTCCGTGCGATGTCTTCATGAGCCGCGGCGACCGTCGCATCAATGCCAAGAGCATCATGGGTGTGATGATGCTGGCCGCCGGCATGGGCACCGAGGTGGAAGTGGAAACCCATGGCGACCGCGAGCAAGAGGCAATGGATGCCCTGCTGGCGCTGATTGCCGACAAGTTTGGTGAGGGTGAGTGATGGCCCCCACGGTCGCGCACTGCGTGTCGCTCCCTGCCCCCCAAGGGGGCCGCGTTTTGCCTTGGGGCGGCCCGGCGGCAAAACCTTTGGCCCCCACGGTCGCGCACTGCGTGTCGTTCCCTGCCCCCCACGGGGGTTGCGTTTCGCCTTGGGGCGGCCCGGCGGCAAAACCATGACCTTTTCCGTCCATGGTCTCGCCGTTGCCCGGGGCATTGCCATCGGGCGCGCTGTGCTGGTGGCCTCCAGCCGGATGGACGTGGCGCACTACTTTGTGAAGCCCGACCAGGTCGAGGCCGAGATCGAGCGGGTGCGCCACGGACGCAATGCGGTGATGGAGGAGCTTCAGCGCCTGCAGGCCGACATGCCCGCGGACGCCCCCCATGAACTCACCGCGCTGCTGGACGTTCACCTGATGCTGCTGCAGGACGAGGCCCTCACGGGTGGCGTGAAGCACTGGATCACGGAGCGCCTGTACAACGCCGAATGGGCGTTGACCACCCAACTGGAAGTCGTGGCGCGCCAGTTCGATGAAATGGAGGATGAGTACCTCCGCGAGCGCAAGGCCGACCTGGAACAGGTGGTAGAGCGCATCCTGCGCTACATGAAGGGCGTGTCCAGCCCCGTGGCGCCGCCCCCCAGCAGCCCGCGCCGCAAGACCCAGCAAGACCTGCTGCTGGACGACACGGTGGACGTGCCTCTGGTGCTCGTGGCGCACGACCTCTCGCCGGCCGACATGCTGCAGTTCAAGCAAAGCGTGTTTGCCGGATTCGTGACGGACGTGGGCGGCAAGACGTCGCACACTGCCATCGTGGCGCGCAGCATGGACATCCCCGCGGTGGTGGGCGCGCGCGCCGCGAGCCAGCTGGTGCGGCAAGACGACTGGGTCATCATCGACGGCGATGCAGGCGTGATGATCGTGGACCCGTCGCCCATCATCCTGGCCGAATATGGCTTTCGCCAGCGCCAGGTGGCGCTGGAGCGCGAGCGGCTGGCGCGGCTGCGCCACACGCCCGCCGTCACGCTCGACGGCCACAAGATCGAGCTGCTGGCCAACATCGAGCAACCCGGCGATGCCGCCACCGCCGTGCGTGCCGGGGCCGTGGGCGTGGGGCTGTTCCGCAGCGAATTCCTGTTCATGGGCAGAAACGGCAACCTGCCCGGCGAAGACGAGCAGTACCGCGCCTACCGCGAAGCCCTGGATGGAATGCAGGGCCTGCCCGTCACCATCCGCACCATCGACGTGGGGGCCGACAAGCCGCTGGACCACAAGAGCCACAAGGACAGCTACCTCAACCCCGCCCTGGGCCTGCGCGCCATTCGCTGGAGCTTGGCCGACCCGGCCATGTTTCGCACCCAGCTGCGTGCCGTGCTGCGGGCGGCTGCGCACGGCAAGGTGAACCTGCTGTTCCCGATGCTGGCGCACACGCACGAAATCCAGCAGACCCTGGCGCAAGTCGATCTGGCGCGTGGCGAGCTGGACGCGCGCGGCGAACCCTACGGGCCCGTGCAACTGGGCGCGATGATCGAGGTGCCCGCGGCCGCGCTCATGGTGCGCACCTTCCTCAAGTATTTCGACTTCCTGTCCATCGGCACCAATGACCTGATCCAGTACACGCTGGCCATCGACCGCGCCGACGAAGCCGTCGCCCATCTGTACGACCCGCTGCACCCGGCCGTGTTGCGTCTCGTGGGAGACGTGATCGCCGAGGGCGCGCGCCAGGGCAAGAGCGTGTGCGTTTGTGGCGAAACCGCCGGCGACGTGACCATGACACGCCTGCTGCTGGGCCTGGGCTTGCGCAGCTTTTCCATGCACCCCGCCCAGATCCTGGCGATCAAGCAGGAGGTGTTGCGCGCCGATACACGCAAGCTTTCACCCTGGGCCCAGCAGGTGCTGGAGGGCGATGCGCCCTTGAACCGGCCGGCCTCTGACGGATCTTTTGGTTAATTTGCTACTGAATTTATAGCTGCCAGCGCTTGTTTGTAAGGCGCTAGCGGCCATTTGGATGCAAATGCGGTCAGCGCCGCGCCAGCGCCACCCCGGCCATCGCCAGCACGAAACCCAGCAGCTGCATCGGCGCCAGCGTTTCACCAAAGATCACCCAGGCCTCCAGCGCCGCCAGCGGCGGCACGGCCAGCAGCAGCGCCGCCGTGCGCGTGGCCTCGCCCCGGCGCATCAGCCAGATCAAGAGCGTGGCCCCGCCCAGCGACAGCACGGCCACGGCGAATGCCAGATAGCCCCACAGCGCGGGCGATCCATCCCAGCGGGGAATGCCCACGGCCAGCGCCATGGCCAGCAACACGGCCACCGCGCCGAGGTTCTGCACCGCGCTCGCGCTGCGCAGATCATCGTGCGCCAGCCAGCGAGACTTCTGCACCATCGACCCCAGCGTGAGCGAGAGGATGCTGCCCACCGCCGCCAGCACCACCGGCCACTGCAGGGCTGCAGCGTCGGCCGCCGCCAGCCGGGGCGCCAACACCAGCGCTACCCCGCCAAAGCCCAGCGCCAGACCCGTCCAGGTGCGTGCCGGCAGATGCTGGCGCAGCCACAGCACGGCCACCAGCGCGGTGAACAGCGGCTGCAGCGAGCCGATCAGCGCCATCACCCCCGCCGGCATGCCGCGCGCCATGGCCCACCAGCTGGGGCCCAGGTAGATGCCGCTCATCAAAGCGCCCGCCAGCAGGTGCAGCCCATTGCGCCGCAGACCCCGCGGCCAGGCGGCGCGTGCCCAGGCCGCTGCCGCGCAGAACGCCAGTGCCACGCAGGCAAAGCGTGCCGCCAGGAACCAGAATGGATCGGCGTGCGCGGCCACGCCGCGCCCCACCAGGAAGCCGGTGGACCAGATCAGCACGAACGCGCCGGGCGCGATCAGGGTCGGGGAGAAAGGTCGAGGAGCGGTCATGCGCAGGGTGGGAGGCGGGCTTCAGCGCGCGCGCATGCCCAGCACGGCGGCGCCCAGGATCATGGCCGTGGCGATGATGATGCTGCTGCTGAACGGCCGCCCGCTGACCAGCACCAGCAAGCTGGTGGACGCCAGCGGAGTGATGTAGCTCAGGATGCCAATCTGCCGCGCATCGCCCAGCTTCAGCGCCTTGTCCCACATGAAAAACGACGCGCCCAGCGGCCCCAGGCCGAGCAGCGCCAGCAGGCCCCAGTCGCGCCACTGCAGCGTGGCGGCGGGCTCCAGCGCCCAGTGGCACAGCAGCGACAGCACGCCGGACACGAGCCCGAACAGGCCGATGGCCGTGGTCGGGAACGCCGCCACGCGCTTGGTCAGCAGCGAATAGCTGGCCCAGATGAATGCGGCCGCCAGCGCGGGCAGGTAACCCCAGGCCAGCTCGCCGCTGAGCTCGCGCCCGCCCACGATGGCGATGGCGGCCCCGCCAAAGCCCAGCAGTGCGGCCAGCACATGCGCCGGCCGCAGCCGCACGCCTGGCAGCAGCACGGGCGACAGCACCACGATCAGCAGCGGCCACAGGTAGTTGACCAGATTCGCCTCTACTGCTGGCGCGTGGCGCAGCGCGATGAACAGCAGGAAGTGGTAGGCAAACAGGCCGTACACGCCCAGCGCCAGCGTACGCATCGGCACGCGCCACTGCGCCGGGTCGCGCGTCACCAGCGGCCAAGCCGGCACGCTGCCGATGACCAGCGCAATGCCCGTGAGCAGGAACGGCGGCACGTGCGTGAGCGACACGCCCAGCGAGGCCAGCGAGGCCCACAGCGCGATGGCGCCCAGGGCGTAGAGGTTGGCTTTCATCCTGTCGAGGATAAGGGGGCGCGCCATCGCGGGGCGACGGTGTGTCGTCGCAAAAACGCGGTACCGTGAACGCGGAATCAGCGGCCTGCGCGCCGCAGTGCTGCAGTCAACGCGGACGGCGAGCGGTAGCCCGTGCGCCGGGCCACCTCGGCCACGGCCAGGCCGCTGTCGCGCAGCAGCCGGGCCTGTTCCAGCCGCAGGCCCCGCAGCCAGGCCATCGCACTCACGCCCCGGTCGTCCCGGCAGCGCGCGGCGAACTGGCTGGGGCTCAGGTGCACGCGCTGCGCCAGGTCGGCTACTGTGAGAGGTGTGTGCCACTGCTGCGCGGCCCATTGCTCCAGCGCCATCCAGTCGATGGGGCGGCGGCGCGCGGCGCTGGTGGTCACCGCTGCTGGCGCATGCGGGTCGCCGGCGGCCAGCCAGGCTTCACGCAGCAATGCAGGGCCGTGCGCTTGTGCCAGCGGATGGCCCTGCTGCAGCGCGGTGGCGAGATAGCGCACCAGCGGCAGGGCTGGGGCGGGGAGGGTGGCGTGGCTCGCGCTGCGCGCGATGCTGCGGGCCCAGTCGGGGTGGCTGCTGTCCAGCACCAGGCACAGGCTGCCGCGGGCGGACGCAAAGTCGTGCCGATCGCCGGGGGCGATCACGCAGCCGCCGCCCGGCCCCACGCGCAGGCCGCGGCCTTCAATTTCCAGTTCCAGCGCGCCCGACAGGCCCAGCAGGATCTGGAAATGCGCGTGGCTGTGGCTGCCGGGCGACGCGCCGTAGCTTCGCAGCGAGAGCGAGCCCGACAGCGCGTCCATGGGGCTAGTTGGGAGGTTGCGGCCTAGACGCCGGCGGCGTGCGCCTGCTGGTCCGCGTGGTAGCTGGAGCGCACCATGGCACCCACGGCGGCGTGGCTGAAGCCCATCTTGTAGGCCTCTTCCTCGAACATCTTGAAGGTGTCGGGGTGCACGTAGCGGCGCACCGGCAGGTGGCTGTTGCTGGGTGCCAGGTACTGGCCGATGGTCAGCATGTCGATGTTGTGCGCCCGCATGTCGCGCATCACCTGCAGGATTTCTTCGTCCGTCTCGCCCAGGCCCACCATGATGCCGCTCTTGGTGGGCACGTTGGGGTGCAGTTCCTTGAACTTCTTGAGCAGGTTCAGGCTGAACTGGTAGTCGGAGCCGGGGCGCGCTTCCTTGTAAAGGCGCGGCGCGGTTTCCAGGTTGTGGTTCATCACGTCGGGCGGCGCGGCTTTTAGGATTTCGAGCGCGCGGTCATCGCGGCCGCGGAAGTCGGGCGTAAGGATCTCGATCTGCGTGCTGGGCGAGAGCTCGCGGATGCGTTGGATGCACTCCACAAAATGGCCCGAGCCGCCGTCGCGCAGGTCGTCGCGGTCCACGCTGGTGATCACCACGTATTTGAGCTTGAGCGCGGCAATGGTCTTGGCCAGGTTCAGCGGCTCGTCCTTGTCCAGCGGGTCGGGGCGGCCGTGGCCCACGTCGCAGAAGGGGCAGCGGCGCGTGCACTTGTCACCCATGATCATGAAGGTGGCCGTGCCCTTGCCAAAGCATTCACCGATGTTGGGGCAGGAGGCCTCCTCGCACACAGTGTGCAGCTTGTGCTCGCGCAGGATCTCCTTGATCTCGTAGAAGCGCGTGGTGGGGCTGCCGGCCTTCACGCGGATCCATTCGGGCTTCTTGAGCAATTCGCCCTGCTCGACCTTGATCGGAATGCGCGAAAGCTTGGCTGCCGCTTTTTGCTTGGCCAGCGGGTTGTAGGCTTCGGTGGATTGCGCTTCGCGGACGACTTCAGGGGTGCTCATGGCGTGTAGGCAGGTTCAGGGCGCCAACCGGATGCTGAGCTGCTGGCCCAGCACCTGCGCGGCTTCTTCCCAGGTGGTTTGGACCCCGATTGTAGAAAGGTCCACCGTGCGCAAGCCTGCGTAGCCGCAAGGGTTGATGCGGTCAAAGGGCTCCAGGTCCATCGCCACGTTGAGGGCCACGCCGTGGTAGGTGCAATGCCGGCTCACCTTGATGCCCAGCGCCGCAATCTTGCCCAGGCCCTCGAAATCCGGCACGGGCGCCGCGGTACCCACGCGTTTTTGCGGACGCTGCGGCAGCAGGGCGTGGCTGCGCGGATCGTCCAGCCGCACATAGATGCCCGGCGCACCGCCCACGCGGTGGCCGGTGACGCCGAAGTGCGCCAGGGTGCGGATCACGGCCTCCTCCACACGGTAGACGTATTCCTTGACGAAGTAGCCCGCGCGCTGAAGATCCACCAGCGGATAGGCCACCACCTGCCCGGGGCCGTGGAATGTCACCTGCCCGCCCCGATTGGTGGCCACGATGGGAATGTTACCGGCCCGAAGGACGTGATCACTCTTGCCCGCAACGCCTTGCGTGAAGATCGGCAAATGCTCGCAAATCCATAGCACGTCGGGGCTGTTGGCGTCGCGGCTGGCGGTGTAGTCCTGCATGGCCTGAACCGTCGCGGCGTAGTCCACCGGGCCCAGCATGCGAATGTCAATGGTCATGGTCTCGCTGGGGGGGCCGTGGCTACAGAACCACCTTGACCATGGGGTGCGACGACAGGGCCCGGTACAGGTTGTCGAGCTGCTCCCGGCTGGTTGCCGTGATGGTGATGGTTACTCCGAGGTAATTGCCGGCACGGCTGTCGCGCAGTTCAATGGTGCTGGCGTCAAAGCTGGGGTCGAACTGGCGGGCCAACTCGGTCACGGCATGCACGAAGCCATCTACCTTGGCTCCCATGACCTTGATGGGGAATTTCGATGGATATTCGATCAGCGAATCCTGGCGCGAGCCGCTGGGCTGTGGAATGTCATGGCCATTGGCAGGCGGCGGGAAGGGCGAGGTCATGGTGAATGGTGCTTCAAATTCAATAGCAAAAAATCTTTCCCATTGTGCGCCAATGGGATGGGGACAAGCCGGCCCTGCGGGGGGCAGCCACGCGCTGCAATGGTGCATCCGTGCACTTTGGGCGTGCGCGATCGCTGGCAGAAAGCCTGCCCAGCGGTATGGGCGCCCACCCGTTTCGGTGCGCAATTGCAGGTCTTTGCTGATCCCCATGGGTTTTTACTTATAATTAGAGGCTTTGTGAAAGTTTCGGTCTGTAACGCGGGCGGCATTCAAACATGAAAACAATCGCGCCTGAGACGGAAACTGAGGCTGAAGAATCTGACTTCAAGCCCCTGACTCCCCAAGAGGCCGAGCAGTGGCGCAGTCGCAATCCTCCCATCTCTGTGTGGAAGGTGGTGGCGGGTCAGGCACTCGTCGGAATGCTGGTGGCCCTGGTGGCCTGGCTTTTGACGGGCAGGGCGCAGGTGGGCTGGTCTGCAGCGTACGGTGCCCTGGCGGTGGTGGCTCCTGCCGCCTTGTTTGCGCGCGGTGTGCTGCGGCATAAGGCATCTGCCAATCCGCGAGCCGCCATGGTGGGGTTCTTTGGCTGGGAAATCGCCAAGATTGTCTTGACGGTGCTGCTGCTTGCAGCGGCGCCCCGGCTCGTGCCGGACTTGAGCTGGATCGCTTTGCTGGTGGGCATGGTGATCGCAATGAAAACGTACTGGGTGGCGCTGCTGGTGCGGCCTGGTGTTCGAAAAACCGATTGATAGTTACAAGAGAGTTGTCCGATGGCCGCAGAAGCGCACGCTCCGACTGCAAGTGAATACATCGTTCACCACCTGCAGCATCTTCAGAACGTCAACCAGACCAAGATCGTCGATTTCACGGTCATCAACTATGACTCGATCGTCATCGGTTTGGTTCTGGGTGCCCTCACGCTGTTGATCCTGTGGTCTGCTGCACGTAAGGCCACCTCCGGCGTGCCCGGCCGCTTCCAGGCGGCTGTGGAGATGCTGGTCGAGATGGTGGACAACCAGGCCAAGGCCAACATCCACAATGCCGAAAGCCGCAAGTTCATCGCCCCTCTGGGTCTTACGGTGTTCGTCTGGATCTTCCTGATGAACTTCATGGACATGCTGCCGGTGGACCTTCTGCCCGCCATCTGGGCCAAGATCTACGGCGCCGCTGGCCACGACCCACACCACGCTTACCTGCGCGTCGTGCCCACGGCCGATCTGTCCACCACATTGGGCCTGGCATTCGCCATCCTGATCCTGCGCTTCTGGTACAGCGTGAAGATCAAGGGCGCCGGCGGCTGGGCGCACGAACTCGTGTCGGCCCCGTTCGGCACCAGCAAGAATCCCATCTTCGCCCTGATCCTGGGCGTGGTGAACCTGCTCATGCAGGTCATTGAATATGTCGCCAACACCGTGTCGCATGGCATGCGGTTGTTCGGCAACATGTACGCTGGCGAACTGGTGTTCATGCTGATCGCCCTGATGGGCGGCGCGGCTGCACTGTCGCTGTCGGGTGTGCTGCTGCCTGTGGGCCACGTTATCGCTGGCACCATCTGGACGCTGTTCCACATTCTGGTGATCTCGCTGCAAGCTTTCATCTTCATGATGCTTGCGCTGATCTACCTCGGTCAGGCGCACAACGCGCACTAAACGGTTCCCGTTCGTTTTCGTTTCTCTTTCCTTTTCAACCTTTCTTTTTTTAACTCAGGAGTCATCATGGAAAACATTCTCGGTCTCGTCGCTCTGGCTTGTGGTCTGATCGTTGGCCTCGGCGCTATCGGCGCTTCCATCGGTATCGCACTGATGGGCGGCAAGTACCTCGAGTCTTCGGCTCGCCAGCCTGAGCTGATGAACGAACTGCAAACCAAGATGTTCATCTTGGCCGGTCTGATCGACGCTGCCTTCCTGATCGGCGTGGCTATCGCTCTGCTGTTCGCCTTCGCTAACCCCTTCGTTTCCACGCTCTTGGCCAACCTGCCCAAGTAATCCCACTCAACGCCACTCTAGAAAGGTGTTGCCGTGAGTATCAACGCGACCCTGTTCATTCAGGCCATCGTCTTCCTGATCCTGGTGTGGTTCACGATGAAATTCGTGTGGCCCCCGATCGCGAAGGCGTTGGATGAACGAGCCCAGAAAATCGCCGAAGGCCTCGCTGCTGCCGACCGTGCCAAATCCGAACTGACCGCTGCCAACCAGCGCGTCGAGAAGGAATTGTCGCAGGCACGCAACGAAACCGCCTCGCGTCTTGCGGACGCCGACCGCCGTGCCCAGGCCATCATCGAAGAAGCCAAGGCACGCGCTACGGAGGAAGGCAACAAGATCGTTGCATCCGCACGTGCCGAAGCCGAACAGCAAACGGTGCAAGCCCGCGAAGCCCTGCGTGAGCAAGTCGCTGCGCTGGCTGTCAAGGGTGCAGAGCAGATTCTCCGCAAGGAAGTCAATGCCGGCGTTCACGCCGACTTGCTCAACCGCCTGAAGACCGAGCTGTAAGGGGACAACCATGGCTGAACTCGCCACCATTGCCCGCCCCTACGCCGATGCCCTGTTCAAGGCCGCCACTGCGGGTGCAGGCATGGACCTGGCCAGCACCGCTGACTGGGTTGATGAACTGGCGGCCATTGCCGCCAACCCCCAGTTGCGCCAGCTGGCGGACAACCCCAAGGTGACTGCGGACCAGGTGTTTGCCGTCTTCACGGGAGTAGCGCGTTCGGCCTTGTCCGATACGGCCAAGAACTTCTTGCGCACGGTCATCGACAACGGACGCATCAATGCGCTGCCGGAAGTCGCCGTGCAATTCCGCGCTCTCGTGAATCGCCGCAGCGGCTCGTCGGATGCTGTCGTGCACAGCGCCTTCCCGATGGATGCCGCGGCGCTGGCCGAGGTTGGCGCCGCGCTTGAAAAGCGCTTTGGCCGCAAGCTCAACCTTACCGTTCAGTTGGACGAGTCCCTGATCGGTGGCATTCGCGTAGTCGTGGGTGACGAGGTGCTGGACACCTCGGTCATGGCCCGTCTTGAACAAATGAAAGCGGCCCTCACCGCGTAAAGCGGCGAGTGCAGCGAACCAAAGAAAGAAGGAAAGAGTCATGCAACTCAATCCCGCAGAAATTTCTGAACTCATCAAGAGCCGCATCGAAGGCCTGGCCGCCAGCAGCGACATCCGCAACCAGGGCACCGTGGTGTCCGTGTCGGACGGTATCGTGCGTGTTCACGGCCTGTCGGACGTGATGCAGGGTGAAATGCTCGAGTTTCCCGCCACCAAGGACGGCCAGCCATCGTACGGTCTGGCGCTGAATCTGGAGCGCGACTCCGTCGGCGCCGTGATTCTGGGTGAATACGAACACATCTCCGAAGGCGACACCGTCAAGTGCACGGGCCGCATTCTGGAAGTGCCCGTGGGCCCCGAACTGATTGGCCGCGTGGTGAATGCCCTGGGTCAGCCGATCGACGGCAAGGGTCCTATCAATGCCAAGCTGACCGACGTGATCGAAAAGGTCGCTCCGGGCGTGATCGCCCGTAAGTCGGTGGACCAGCCTCTGCAGACCGGCCTGAAGTCCATCGACTCCATGGTGCCTGTGGGCCGTGGCCAACGCGAGCTGATCATTGGCGACCGCCAGACCGGCAAGACGGCTGTGGCCATCGACGCCATCATCGCCCAGAAGGGCCAGGGCGTGACGTGTATCTACGTCGCCATCGGCCAGAAGGCTTCGTCGATCAAGAACGTGGTGCGCGCACTGGAACAAGCCGGTGCCATGGAATACACGATCGTGGTGGCCGCATCGGCTTCCGAATCGGCTGCCATGCAATACGTGTCGGCCTACTCCGGCTGCACGATGGGCGAGTACTTCCGCGACCGCGGCCAAGACGCCCTGATTGTTTATGACGACCTGTCCAAGCAAGCCGTGGCTTACCGCCAAGTGTCGCTGCTGCTGCGCCGTCCACCAGGCCGCGAAGCCTACCCTGGCGACGTGTTCTATCTCCACAGCCGCCTGCTCGAACGCGCAGCCCGCGTGAACGCCGACTACGTCGAAGCCTTCACCAAGGGTGAAGTCAAGGGCAAGACCGGTTCGCTGACCGCACTGCCGATCATCGAAACGCAAGCTGGCGACGTGTCCGCCTTCGTTCCGACCAACGTGATCTCGATCACCGACGGCCAGATCTTCCTGGAAACCAGCCTGTTCAACGCCGGTATCCGTCCCGCCATCAACGCCGGTATCTCGGTGTCGCGCGTGGGTGGTGCTGCCCAGACCAAGCTGGTGAAGAACCTGTCCGGCGGTATCCGTACCGATCTGGCCCAGTACCGTGAACTGGCTGCGTTCGCGCAGTTCGCTTCCGACCTGGACGAAGCCACCCGCAAGCAGCTGGACCGCGGCGCCCGCGTGACCGAACTGCTCAAGCAAGCCCAGTACAGCCCGCTGCCCATCTCGCTGATGGCTGCCACGCTGTTCGCGGTGAACAAGGGCTTCATGGACGACGTCGACGTCAAGAAGGTGCTCGACTTCGAACACGGTCTGCACCAGTTCCTGAAGACCAGCCATGCCGCACTGCTGGCCAAGCTGGAGCAGGCCAAGGCCATGGACAAGGACGCTGAAGCCGAACTGACCGCTGCCATCGGCGCGTTCAAGAAGTCGTTCGCTTAAACCGGACGAGGAGCCATCATGGCAGCAGGCAAGGAAATACGCGGCAAGATCAAATCGGTGGAGAACACCAAGAAGATCACCAAAGCCATGGAAATGGTGGCCGCATCCAAAATGCGCAAGGCGCAGGACCGGATGCGGGCTGCCCGCCCCTACAGCGAGAAGATCCGCAACATTGCAGCCAACCTCGGCAAGGCCAACCCGGAGTACGTGCATCCGTTCATGAAAGTGAACGATGCCAAGACCGCTGGCGTCATCGTCATCACCACGGACAAGGGTCTGTGCGGTGGCATGAACACCAACGTCTTGCGTGCGGTGACGACCAAGCTGCGTGAGCTGCAAAACGCTGGCGTGTCGACGGAAGCCGTGGCGATTGGCAACAAGGGCCTGGGTTTCCTGAACCGTGTCGGCGCCAAGGTGGTTTCGCACGTGACAGGCCTGGGTGACACGCCCCATCTCGACAAGCTGATCGGCCCCGTCAAGGTGCTGCTCGACGCCTATGCGGAAGGCAAGATCAACGCGGTGTACCTGAGCTACACCAAGTTCATCAACACCATGAAGCAGGAATCGGTGGTGGAGCAACTGCTTCCCCTGTCCTCCGCGCAGATGGAAGCCGACAAGACCGAGCACGGCTGGGACTACATCTACGAGCCCGACGCGCAGAGCGTGATCGATGAGCTGCTGGTCCGCTACGTCGAGTCGCTGATCTACCAGGCGGTTGCTGAAAACATGGCGTCCGAGCAATCGGCTCGCATGGTGGCCATGAAGGCCGCCACCGACAACGCGGGCAGCGTCATTGGCGAGTTGAAGTTGGTCTACAACAAGACGCGTCAGGCAGCGATCACCAAGGAACTGTCCGAAATCGTGGCAGGCGCCGCTGCGGTTTAAGCAGCCCGACAGACAACATTATTGGAGCAAAAAATGGCTCAAGTGCAAGGCAAGATTGTTCAATGTATTGGCGCCGTGGTGGACGTTGAGTTCCCACGCGACCAAATGCCCAAGGTTTACGATGCCCTGAAGCTCGAAGGCTCGGCCCTGACGCTGGAAGTGCAACAGCAGCTGGGCGACGGCGTGGTACGTACCATTGCCTTGGGTTCTTCCGACGGCCTGCGCCGCGGCATCATGGTGACCAACACCGGCAACCCCATCACCGTGCCCGTGGGCAAGGCGACGCTGGGCCGCATCATGGACGTGCTGGGCAACCCCATCGACGAACGTGGTCCCGTCGGCCAGGAGCTGACGGCTTCCATCCACCGCAAGGCCCCTGCGTACGACGAACTGTCGCCTTCGCAAGAGCTGCTGGAAACCGGCATCAAGGTGATCGACCTGGTGTGCCCGTTCGCCAAGGGCGGCAAGGTGGGTCTGTTCGGTGGCGCCGGTGTGGGCAAGACCGTGAACATGATGGAACTCATCAACAACATCGCCAAGGCCCACTCGGGTCTGTCGGTGTTCGCTGGTGTGGGCGAGCGGACCCGTGAAGGGAACGACTTCTACCACGAAATGGCCGATTCCGGCGTGGTGAATCTGGAGAACCTGGGCGAGTCCAAAGTGGCCATGGTGTACGGCCAGATGAACGAGCCTCCAGGCAACCGTCTGCGCGTGGCCCTGACCGGCCTGACCATCGCCGAGTCGTTCCGTGACGAAGGCCGTGACGTGCTGTTCTTCGTGGACAACATCTACCGTTACACGCTGGCCGGTACCGAAGTGTCCGCTCTGCTGGGCCGTATGCCTTCCGCCGTGGGCTACCAGCCGACGCTGGCCGAAGAAATGGGTCGCCTGCAAGAGCGTATTACGTCCACCAAGGTGGGTTCGATCACCTCCATCCAGGCCGTGTACGTGCCAGCGGATGACTTGACCGACCCCTCGCCTGCCACGACGTTCGCCCACTTGGACTCCACCGTGGTGCTTTCGCGTGACATCGCCTCGCTGGGTATCTACCCCGCCGTGGACCCGCTGGACTCCACCAGCCGCCAGCTGGACCCGAACGTGGTGGGCGAAGACCACTACACCACGGCCCGCGCCGTGCAGGGTACGCTGCAGCGCTACAAGGAACTGCGCGACATCATCGCCATTCTGGGCATGGACGAACTGGCGCCTGAAGACAAGCTGGCTGTGGCCCGCGCTCGCAAGATCCAGCGTTTCCTGTCGCAGCCTTTCCACGTGGCCGAAGTGTTCACGGGCTCCCCAGGCAAGTACGTTCCCCTGGCCGAAACCATCCGTGGTTTCAAGATGATCGTGAACGGCGAATGCGATCACCTGCCAGAGCAAGCGTTCTACATGGTGGGCACCATTGACGAAGCCTTCGAAAAGGCCAAGAAGGTGGCCTGATGAGCCGGCGGCCGGGCCGCCCGTTGCGGCCCGGCCTTCTGCAATCAAGCAACCCACCTTTTCCTAGGAGCAATGATGAACACCATCCACGTTGATGTGGTCAGTGCCGAAGAGTCCATCTTCTCCG
>NZ_JALEGG010000219.1 GCF_022763525.1 Acidovorax sp. | reverse complement strand
GTGGACACCCCAAACAAAGAGCCCTGCGCGATGCGAACGCTTTTTGTGGTAATGCTCTTTAGCGTTTCCGCAGAATACCCCAGGCTGCAAATATTAGCAGGGAAAGCACCACGGCCCATTGAAGAATAATAACCCCTAGGGTCATTTGTAGACCAAAGCTGACTTGGCTCAAATCGTCGGGGATGAAATTCGCAAACACGTTGAATTTCGGGAGGGAGAGATTAATCAGGCCCTGCATTGCAAACTCGCTGCCGAAAGACGCCCCCACAAACAGTAGAAAGGCGAATAGTGCGCTGATCGTAGCCGCAATCAGAACAGACAGCTTCATGCGCTGCGTGGAACTGGAAAAGTCGGTTTGCTCAAGCATGGACATCTCCTCAGCAGGATTCAGAGCCCTTGACCTGCTTGTACTTGCCGGGGCCAGTAATGCAGAGACGGCGCGAGCTAAGGTCCGTAAGAGTCCTATTTTTTGCAATCACGTCCATCGAAAGGTTGTTGATTGGCATACCGGTGGTCCTATTGACGATGCGCCCACTACGGTCCATGAAAAGCCGCCCATTGTCATTCGGTGCAACAGCCAAAAGGGTATTTGGAGACGGAGTGCTTTCTTGGATCGTGCATTCAGCTCGATCCGCGGCCGTGCAAGCGGCTTGGTTTCCGTCCCGGTTGGCGTCCCAATAAAACCGCCAGCCACATGACCAATCGTCATTGCCCGTGGAAACGCACGTGCCGGAAGTGTCGTTTTTCACGATGACGATATTGCCGCCATTGAGAATTGCTTGAGATCGAGCGGTATATAAGCTGCTTTGCAATTCTTCTGTGGAATTCCTTACTCGCCAGCGCTCGATCAGGGGCTGAAAGCTTGGGGCGGCCAAACCCGCAAGAATTGCCAAGAGCCCCACCACGACCATCAGTTCGATCATGGTAAAGCCCCGTTGATTGGGTGGCCGGGCGGTTGTCGGCAATGTGCGAAGCATGTTTGACCCTTTGATGTCAAAGTGGACTGGCAAAAATCGGACGCGAATACGCCGGTGCAAGCCGCCACCGAGGTGCCTAGATTCTGCCCAAAACCGGACGCAAACAGTGTGCCGATTGAGAGACACAGGGCCAAACCTTACGCTGTGCTGGATCAGCGGTAGTCTTTCAAATGACAAAAGGTGGTCTTGTCCTGCTGGCGGGTGACCTCCCCCATCATGTTTTGCTGGATTTTTATCCAGTGGTACACAATTCAAGTATGTCCTCCGACCAGATCGTTCAAACCGCCATTGCCCTGCTGGGCCCAACCGCTATCTGGCTATCGCAAAGCCGCAGTGTGGGCGTCCAACGCTGGGCCTGCATCGTGGGGCTGGCAAGTCAGCCGTTCTGGTTTTGGGCTGTGTGGGATAGCGGCCAATGGGGCGTCGCGGTAGTGGCGGTGGTGCGCGCCTTGGCTTGGCTGAAGGGGTTGTGGGTGTACTGGTTCGCGCCGCGCCCACCTGAGGGCGTGGCCACTTTGGCACTGCCACCGGAAAGCAGGCTGAAATGACGGACCCGACTGCGGGAAACGGGATCTTGGTCAAGGTCCATGGAGAAGACATTGCGGCCGGGTCGCAACTGCTTCCCGCTGCAGGACCCGATCAGCCGGCCGAGCAGAGCGTTGTGGTGGATGCGAAGTACCTTGGCAAAGTGCGAATAACCTATCGACTCGGCAAGAGCCCACGACGACACCGGAACCTTTGGTTTTGGACCGCCTGCCACGCCGTGGTCGTGCCGCCTCCTGAGTAGCCGGATACCGCGCAGAGCCCAGGGAACTATCCGGGGAACTTGGTGGGGAGAACCGTCGGTCATTGGAGGCTTTGCCACTCGGTAGGCCCGACACGCGCCGACTAAGACACCCTAAAGAAGTGGTTCGAGTCCAATCGCGCCTACCAAATTTTCCTGCAGAAAACCAGCTGCAGGGCTTTCAAAAATTGGTAGAAATCTTCTCCAGATTTCAATGCATCAAGCCACCTGCCAAGGTGGCTTTTTTGTTGCTGTGAAGGTCGCTCCCGTGCTGGGTTGCACACCATGAAAAGGCTGGCCACCAAGACAAGCCATCCGCACGCCACACATTGGTTCTTGTCTTACAACAAGAAAAGATTGGCAGGGTTACCTTGGACTCTTCTGAGAAGGCCCACCATCATGCACCCCTCTACCAATTCTTCAGGCGCTCCCCACGCTTTTGCCGACACCGACCCAGAACTTGGCATGTATGACATCCGGATCTTTTGGCTCGCCGCCCTGATGGCCATCGTGGCCGTGTTGGCTGTGGCCTACTTCAAGATGGGTTACTAGACGCAGCAATGCGGAGCCCGGCGGTGATGCCGGGAGCAGTTGCCTGTTTCACGCGTCCCTCCCATCTCCGTCGCGCTGGACGGCGCAACGGACGCGCTGGTTAAAAGTGAGGCGGTGGGTCCTGCACTGGTGGAGCCCCCGGCTGGGCGGGAGGATCGCCGAGCGGTGGGTCTGGCACCCAGGGCGCTGGCGTGTCCACTGGAGGAAATGGCGGCACCGATGGCGGGGTCGGCACGGGGATTTGAAGTCGCATCATGAGCTCCTTGGGTTCAATGATCAGATGCGATGACATTACCGCCCCATAGAACAGGCTTTTGCCAGCCAACATGCCGACTTGAGTTCGGTCGGCAATGACAGAAGGGGGATTCGCACGTCGCAGGGCCGCCGTTTCGAACGCCTCTTGCGCCGCGCGCATCAGGGTATTCCTTCGCAGGAACCCTTGTCCACCCTCCCTAGAATGTGTTGCACTGCAATACATGGGCGTCCAGCCCGAGGAGTTCTTTGTGTCGGAACATAAAAGTGCCGCGTCCAAGTCGGCGCAGCGTGTGATCAAGAAGTACCCCAACCGCCGTCTGTACGACACAGACACCTCCACTTACATCACCCTTGCCGAAGTGCGCCAGCTGGTCATGGACCACCAGCAAGTGGTGGTGCGCGATGCCAAAACGGGAGAGGACCTTACGCGGAGCATCCTCTTGCAGATCATTCTGGAAGAGGAGGCCGGTGGAGCGCCGATGTTCTCCGAAGCGGTGCTCGCCAACATCATTCGTTTCTACGGCCATGCCATGCAGGGCTTCATGGGTGCATACCTGGAGAAGAACGTTCAGGCGTTCACGGATGTGCAGGCCAAGCTGGCCGAGCAGTCGCAAAGTGTGACGCCGGAGATGTGGGCACAGTTCATGAGCCTGCAGTCCCCTCTGCTCAAGGGCATGATGGGGAGCTATGTCGAGCAGTCGCAGTCGATGCTGACGCAGATGCAGGAGCAGATGCAAAAGCAGACCGAGCAAATGCTGGAAGCCTTCGGAATCAAGAGATAGGCCCCCTGGGCTGCGTTGCAGCTTCCCCCAAGGGGGCCGCCGCTAGCGCGGCGGGGCGGCCTGCGCTGCGGCTGTAGGGGTAGAGGTCGCGCCGGTTTTTCAAGGCCGTGGCGGTTCGTTAGCCTCGCCTGAATCCATAGGGAAACCCCTGCGGAGCAGGACCTGGGACAATACGGGGTTATGAGCGAAGCAATTGTCCCCACGAAAACCCCTAAAGTCGGCTTTGTCAGCCTGGGCTGCCCAAGGTGGATTCTATGTAGCTTTGACTATGGAAATTATTGGCCGAGATTCACGAATGGCCCGACTACTGACATCATCCATTTGGTTAACCAAGTGAAAATCCATAGTGCTACCGCGATGCCGGTAGCTCTGGCACCTTCGCGTATCAATGTTTGCACCCAATGATCTCCCTTTCTGCTGAAGCGGACATTTGGAAACAAAGCGTCTAGTCCTGCGTGCAGTCGCTGCTGAAGATGAGGCCACATATTGCTGAAGACCAGCAACCAGAAGGCAAAAGATGTAGCGCGCGGGTATTCAATGCCTTGCAGTATTGGCGCTGTCTTCGTGGCTAGCCAAATTGCCAAAAGAATCCCCGCAAAGACCCCGCCGAGTTGTAGAACGAGGATCGTCCACTGAGTACGAACAATCATTGTGGCGAGATCTCGACGACGCTTGAGTACGGATTCGAGAGTTGAAAAGCTTGTGTTCACCCAGTCCTTGTTGTCGCCGCTCACAATCAAGTGCGAAGACCCTTTAGCATCTTTGTCAAGACGCAGTTCTATTCGTGCACCCTTCTCGAAATTTGTGGACTGGCCTGAAAGAGATGTAGCTGCAAGCACTACCCGTTCGACTTTCGCTGCCCCTTGGTAATTGCTCCAGGCCTCATCCCACGAGTAGGTCCTATAACCGAGTGAATCAAATCTGACTACGTAGGAGGAAATCAGTAGATCTGAGTCCGCTTGGGGTTGATCATTGAGCGTGTGCACACGTTCTTGTAGTACGTTGTCCAACTCTTTTAGACAATCATCAGTGATTACAAGGTTCCGCAACTGGGTGTCTTTGACATAGCTGGGCATTGTTCCCTCCATGGATGCTCGTAGCATACTCGCGAGCACTGCCTTTGTCTCCGCGAAGCTGAGTGTCTTGACTAAGATGAATTTTTGCAGCTGAAAACACGGCAATGATCTGGTGGAGCAGGAGCGAATGGCATCAGAACTGAAATATTTACCTCAGCTTGTTGTTGAACAAGACGGCACTGTCTCTGGCAAATTCCTCCATGGATTGTCGAAGGCTAATGCTAGGGATGGATCGTTTCTCTGGAACGTCCGTATGGGGAATGGACGCTTCTTCTCAATTGAAGCTGCGGGCAAGTTTGATCCGTCGCTGTCAAAAACGCATCGTTCAATGAATGACATACCGATTGAACAATTGCGAGCAGATGAACATTTTTGCGAGGACAACTTTGATGGACACATTTTTTCTCAGCGTTTCGCGAGATGGGTCTGGCCTGCGGGTATCTATCAAAATAAGGGGTTGTCATCAAGTGATGGAGAAAGTGCGTGGAGACGCATTATTGAAACATCAGATAGGGAGCTTGAATTTGAGCGGCTCCGCAGGCAATTTGCACCATCGGTGCCTTCACGACTGAGTTGCGTCTACCTTGCCCATGGTACCGATGCGGGACGCGCAGCGATCCATGCAATGCTATACCAACCTGAGATTTTTGAAGTTCGGATCGAGTGCTGCTTGGCGGCTTGTGTTGTGGATTCAGCTTGGTACGACCTCTATCTCAATAATCCCAAACTGGAGTACATTGAGAATTATTGGAGGCTCATGGCTCATCCAACTGAGTCAAGGCCGGAAATCTTGATAGATGGTGTTTTTCATCTCAGCAATCGGGTGCAACTCGTGCAACTCGGTGTTAATACGGGCGACTCAGACCAAAACCGCACAAATTCCAACGGGTCTCAGGCGGGCTGAGAGTAGAAGCATTTACGCTGTTGATATTCGTTTGCTAATGCTGCGCAAAAATCCTTTGCCCATCAGAGCATTTCGGAAGTTGTTGAGGGCCACTGCCTCGGCTTCACGAGCTACGTCTTCACCAGCGGCGAGCACGCGGCCACCTTCGTCTACGATGGCGAGGCGGGCGGGCTTGCCGTCGACCGAGACTTTTAGCCCTTCGTGGCTGGTAGCGCAGATCACGATGCCGGGCAGGGTACCGGTTGGTTGTGTGCCGATCATGTTCAGACTCCTGCAAGCGCCAGCTGCTCGCTGGCCGGGCTGGTGTTGATGACGACGGCGCCGGCAGTGCGGCGCACGTCTGCGGCCGCGTGGTCTTCGGCGCGCTGGTATTCGCCGCGCGTGAGGTGCTGCAGCTGGTGGTGATAGATGGCCAAGCCGTCGCTGATCAGGTCCAGCTCTTCCAGGTACAGATCGGTGGCGCGCCATTCACCCGTAGCCATGGCGCGGCGCATGATGCCGTCGAGGGCGCGTTGCGCGGGTTCGATGTGGCCGCGTGTGCCCCGGATTGGGCTGGTGACGGCCACCGAGTCGGCAATGTTCATGGCGCTGACGATGTAAGCCCACTCCAGCTCTGTGCCCACGCCCTCACGCATGGCGGCAAAGGCCAGGCGCAGCGGCGTCATGATGGCTTCGACTTGGTGGCGGTCCAGCAGTGCGGCCTGCCAGGCTGCAAGGCGCACCGGGTTTTGCATACGTGTGCGCGGTTTGCGGGGGGTGCGGCCGTGGGTCATAGCGGCAGTTCCTCCTGTGCGGGCTCGTGCTGCCGCTTGTTCCAGGCCTCGGCCACCAGGGGGCGGCAGTCGTCCATGGTGCTGATGCGGTACTGGGTGGCCAAGTAGCAGCGGGAGCACTCAACCCAGGTCCAGCCGTCCACGTTGGCGTGCATGGCTGCGAGCCCGCCGCAGCATGGGCAGGGCTTGAGGGGGATGGTTTGGCCTGTCACAGCAAGGTCCCCTGAGGCAGTTTGAAGTAGCCCAGCGCGCCTTTGCATGGTTGGAAGGGCGCGGGCTCTGCGCCCTGCAGCACGTGGCCGAATGGGCCGGTGAAGAACGGTGATTCGTGCGCACGTGAGCACGCCACCAGGTGGGCTTTGCCGACGATGCCACCGCGCTGCAGATCCTGTGGCGTGGGGAGTGCGTCCACGATGTGGCGCAGAGCAGGGTGGCTGAGCAGAAAGAGCACGCAGGCGTCGTAGTCGTCGCGCGTCATCATCTGGCTGGCGTGAATGGCCACAGGCCCGCGCCAAAGGGTTTCCCACGTGCGGTTTTCCACGGGTTTGTAGCCCATGGTGATGAGCCACGCCCACGGCTGGCGGATGCTGATGGCTTTGCTGATCACTCCAGCACCTCCAGCTCTTCGGTGCCGAAGATCATGAACGTGGCCACCCCACCCTTGACGCCGGGGAACATGATTTCCCACCCGTCTGGCTTGCAGGCTTTGACAGTGCCCTGGCGCCAACGGTATGCGTTGCGATGCATGGCCATGGGGTTGGACAGCACGCGCACCTTGCTGCCGATGAGCGGATCTGCCTTGTAGGGCTCCACGTCCGCGCTGGTGATGTTGAGAACGGTCTCGTTCGACTTGGGGCCGTAGTGCAGCACCAGATCCTCTTTGCCGCCCTTGGCGACCCAGCACACGCGGCCGCAGGTCTTGAGGCGCTTGCCATTGGGGCCGCGTGCATCGTCTTTGACGCGCACCATAGTGTCCTTATCGATCTCGGGTAGTGGTGCCGCTGGTTCCCCTGCTGGCTGGGGCGTAGCCTGCGCGGTAGCGACTGGCTGCGCTTCGTTGCCCTGCGCCGCAGGCGCCACGTCCTGGGCCTTGGCAGTGGCACCGGCCTTGAGCTTGGGCAGGGCCTTGTCTACCGGCGCCGCACCGGCTGGTGCCGGTGCTTCGTCGCCCTGCAGCGCGGCAGCGCTGCCTGTAGTGGACTCCCCCTCAAGCGCTTGCATCGCGGCCGCGATGTCGGCCGACGCCTTGGCCTTCGATGTTTTGGGCACCTCGGCGGCGGCTTTTGCGCCAGCGCGCGCAGCCGATTTTTTCGCGGCGCCCTTGCCGCCCTTGCCCCCCTCCGCACCTTCCCCCGCTTGCGCAGCCAGATCGGTCGCGGCAGCTGGTTTTTTTGCTTTTTCGGCCTCTTCGAGCGCCTTTGCGCGATCCTCGCTTTCCATCTTGCGCTTCACGTCGGCCTGCACTTGGCGCACGTCCACGCCCACGACACCAGCCAAGAGGGGCAGCATGTGGGTGGAGTCGCCCAGCACGTCGTATGAGCTATGCACGCTGCTCATAGCTCGGAACAAAAGCCACCGCGTGAAGACTCCGGGCAGCTCTGCCGCGTCGATGGTGTGCAGGCGGTTCTCCATCTCTGACCAATCGAACTCGGTTGGCAGGCCCAGCGCCTCGCCAATGGGGCCTTCGTCTTCGTAGCCTGCTGCGTCGATCAGGAAGACGCGCAGCGCCTCGGGTGGGACGGTCACATCTGCGCCCTTGAATTTCGCCGCGACAGCGTCAGCACTCGCATCCAGCCAGGCTGCGCGGTACTCGGGGCGCTTTTCCACAGGCAGTAGCACCTTAGCGGCGGCGGCCTTGTCTTCTGCTTTGGCAGCAGCGGCTTGGCGTTTCTCGCTGATCAGACGCTTGGCGGTGCTGGTCTTGACCGCCTCTATGCTCTTGCCATCCGTGACGCAATGGTCAAGGATGCAGAGAACGCCCGGCGCAAGCTGGATGAGTTCCAGCGCCGCGTGGTCAACCCTGGCCAGGCTCCGGCCCCGTCAGGCCGCACCACGGGCGATGTGTCGCGGGCAGACCGTGCGGCTGCATCGGCCGCCGCTGCAGCGGCGCTCCGCACCGAAAGCACGGCCGCCAACGCCGCTGAAGATGCCTACGACAAGCTGATGCAGTCGATCCGCGCACGGATGCCAGCGCCTGCAGCGATGCCATCGAAGATCTGCACGAGCTCGCAGACAAACGCAAGGCTGCCGCCGCGTCGGCACGTGCGGCCGCAGCTGCCACGGCGCAGGGCCTACAGCAGCGCGCGGACTACACGCTGGGCCTGCAGCCCAAGGTGCCGGGCGATATGTGCACCAGCATGCAGGCGCTGGGTGACGAATGGCTGCAACGGAGGCAACCAAATTGAACGCAAAATATTCCTGCGGCGCGCTCGCTGGCGCTCTGGTACTAATTGCGTTGCCTGGCTGCGGCACCGTCCCTCAGTACACACGCGTGCACGTCCCCGTGCCACTGGAGTGCCGCGAGCAAGAGCCGCAGCGTCCCACGATGCCAACCGAGGCCCTCGCGCCTGGTGTCGCTCCGTGGCTGCTGCTACGCGCCGCTCTGGGCGAGATCGACCGGCGCGAGGCGTACGAGCTGCAGCTGCGCGCGGCGCTGCGGGCCTGCACCGCGCCCATTGAATCGGCCGGGCCATAACTGTGCCCACGCATGTGCAACCCCAGCCGGTACCTTGTAAGCACCTCAAGCGGCCCTCACCCCGGGTGCCCCACGCACGATGGCTTCGCCAATGCTCTGACATGTGTGACTGCCCATTAGCTTGTCAATTAACGAGAATGCTTTGACGAAGATGAAGAAGAAAGGAATTGTAAAACTCAGTCATATTTTGTCGTAGGCTTGAGTAGGATATGCCGCCGTTTTGACTTTTCTGAAAGGCCTCTATGTCCCTTACGCGCCGCCAGCTCGTTCAGTCTGCAACTCTCGTTCCACTGCTTGGGTACATTCCGGTCCACGCACAGGGCTTAAGTACGATTCCCGGAACGCCAACGCCTACTTTTCCGAGAAATCTGTATGGTCCCCAAACGTTTGCGGGCACAACTACAGTTTTCCAAGCAGAGGCATTTCAGTTGCCTACCAGGCCGGCGGGCACGACGGGGCTGTACGTCGAATTCGATATTGATAATTTTGCAAACTATCTGAACACAAATGCAGTTTTAGGGAAGCATTTCGCTGTCAACCTATACGATAACAAGAGTGTCGCGCCATTTAAAGGTAGACCTGCGGGTGTTGAAGGCTTTGGAAATGACGCGATCAGTACAGGCGTCGGGGTGGCTATCGGCAATCTTGGCTTTGGCGGAAACGTATATCAATGCGCTTGGCTTGAGGCGTTTAGAAAAGGAAACATTCCATATTGCCAGAAAGAGCCAGGTACAACCAACAGAGACAAGATTCTGATGGATTATGGTTTGGAAATTCTCACTGGCACAGTTAATCAGGTTACTGTGAAAGTGTGGGCCGCCAAAGATGCCACCACGCGTTATGCGGTGGGTGTGCAGATTGTGAACCGCGCGAATGGAGCGAAGCTGCTTAGCGGCGGCACCTCTACAACTCCTGCTGTTGCTGTATATGATACGACGGGTTATCGGATCGCTGGCCCAGATGCCGGTACAACTGACACTACGAAAACGCAGGAATACTCGTTTGCAACCCCTACTGTTTCTCTAATTGCAGTGACGGCTGGAAATGTCGAGCAGGGTATAAATGACACTCCACGTATCAGTGCGGGTCGATACGGGTTCTATTGATTTGGACCCTCAATGAGACCGGCGTGTAAAGCGTGGCCGCACCAACTTGGCGTGGTGATTCCAAGCAATGTTCAGTCAGAACGCGCTGTCTCACCTCCGGCAGTAGTGGTCAGGCCCTCGGGCGCGTCGTAGCCTTCGACCAGGTTCCCTTCGCGGTCGATCCGCAGCGCCCGCGAGTTGCCACCCCGGCCCACCAGGATCAGGTCTATTTTGTAGTCCCGCTCGTTGGCTGCCGGATCTGGCCGCATGCCTCGCGCGTAGACCACAATGCGCTCAAACGTGTCTGCCACCAGCTGGCGGGCGCGCAGCCTGGCGTCCACGTCCTGGGCCTCAACCCCCGCAGCGAGGGCGCGCCAGGCTTCGTCGGCGCCCTGGGTGTCCTTGCGGGCCACGCTGGCCAGCTCGTGCTCTGCATCCTGCAGGGCCTTGTGGGCGTCCTGCAGGGCGTTCTCCAGCTCGCGAGCGCGGCGGGCAAACACCATCGGCGTGCCTTCGGCCGCGCTGGCCAGCATGGCATCGGTGATCTTCTCCAGCTGCGCCTCAATTTCGTGCACACGTGTGCGCGCGGCCGCCACACGGGCGCGAGGCCCTTCCGTGCGGTCGGCGCCGAAAAGGCCCTGCAGGTTCACGATGTCGCTGCAGTAAGCCATGATGGCCCGCTCCACCGGCGCCACGCTGGTGCTGGCCTGCACCGCGCAGCCGCCGCCATACGATGCGTTAGACGCGCACAGCAGGCGCCGATAGCCGTCGCGGATGCGGCCATCTGGCAGGCGCGGCTTGGTGGCCAGGTTCTGCCCGGCCATGGGGCGGCCGCAGTAGCCGCACACGGTGATGCCCAGGCCTGTGATCACATGCGGCAGCTCGCCTTTCACCCGCCGGCGGCCGGACTGGGCGGCCACGCGCTGCAGTTCATCCCACTCGCCCTGGCTGAGGATGGCCGGGTAGTAACCTTCCAACAGGTATTGCTCGCCGTCCACCGTGACAGGCTTGTGGCCCATGAGCTGGGGCATCTTGACCAGGCGGTACACCTGCTGGGTGTTGTTGAGGTCACTGGAGCCATACAGCCGCAGGCCCTCTGCATCCAGCACCTGCAGGATGCGCTTGCCCCCATTGCCCTCCACGTACAGCGCCATCGCCCTGCGCACAGCCGCCACGCGCTCGGGCACCAGCTCCC
>NZ_JALEGG010000024.1 GCF_022763525.1 Acidovorax sp. | reverse complement strand
GGGCTGCGGGGGAGAAAAATAGCCAGAGGGTGTCTTTGGCCTTGTCGTAGCAAGAGAAAAGTGCCCTGCCGGACCCGGGGGGACACATCAGGAACTTCGACATGAACATCTGCTGAATGCGCAATGTCGGCTCGAACGCCTCCTCATCATTGCCCAGTGCCAATTTGTACCAACTGCTCATATGCGCCTTTCATCTGGCCCCGCCAGTAACTCGGATGGCACATCGTATGAGGGCTCACGAGCAGGCGAACTCTTGTGCAGCGCATCAATGCGTAGGACAAAAGCTCCCGACCGGCGCAGAGCGTATCTCGCCCGTCGGCAGATCGGTCAGTCGAAGAAGGACTCCATGTCGGCGCGCGGAACGCGTTTTACGCTGCCTACGCGCAGGCTACATGCCCTGAGCGTTGCGCAACCCAGTCCGGTGACATAAAGGACCTGGGCGTTCTGTTGCGGCGAGTCAACGGGAGGAAGCTGTACCTCGACCATCCCGGCAGCGCGCAAGATACGGAGCTTGTCGATATTGACGACATCCGTCTCAATCAGAGGGAGGGTATCGCGCTCCAAACCTCTTAGGTACTCCATTGGCATAAGGCCTCCGGCGTGAACGAAAACCGATTTTGCGCCGCAACCTCTGCGCACCTCAAGAACTGATACATGAAGCTACAAATGCGTGCCTCTCTCCTCGTAAGCAGTACGCCCATGGCTGCTACCGGTGACCTCCGGGGGGAAAGGCCGCGTTTGGAGTGCGGAAAAAGAAGGGGTGAGCGCGCACGGGATGGAATTCGGAAAAGCCATGTTCGCACAGGGCGCAATCTGCAGATTCCTGGGTGGCTGTCGGGCTACCAAAAAGGCGACAGGGAAGCACGCGTACCAGCGACCGCCCGTTGGAAATAGAAGATGGAAAAGAGAAAAGGCGTTCACTGAACTCAGTGAACGCCTTTGAACGTTGTATGGTGGAGCTGGCGGGAATTGAACCCGCGTCCGTAAGCCTTTATCGGGCAGATCTACATGTTTAGCGGTCTGTTTTAAGTCTCGCCACCCTTGCCGCGCAGTCGCACGCTACAAAGGCCGCCAGCACCCTATTTTCTCGCTCCGATCCAAGGTACCCGGATCGAAGCCAGCCCATGTAATTATCCTTGCAGCCGGGAGGCACTGATTGCTCAGAACCCCCTTGCCCAGCCCATCGGCCAACTGTTGCAAGGCTCACTGGCAATTAAGCAGCGAGTGCGAAACGTTCGTCGTTTGCAGTTAGTTTGTTAAATCGAGATTTACGAGCGTGACTCAAGCTCGACATGCACCACACCGATTCCGATCCCACGTCGAAACCAGGACAGCCCCAGAACCTCTATTTTAGGCGGTCCTCAGCAATTGCAAGAGTTCGGAGGGAGATTTAATTGCGGCGTGGGCGCCCCACTCGAGTGGGTTCGACTTCGCGCCGAGGTAACCGTACGTGGCCGCGACCGTCCCCATCCCCGCAGCGAGGCCTGCCACGATGTCTCGTTCATCGTCCCCCACATAGATGCAGTGTTGCGGATCCACCCCCAGTCGCGCTGCAGCTTCCAGCAACGGCGCCGGATGAGGCTTGGAGTGGGGGGTGGAATCGCCGCTCACCACCGCCCCCGCGGAAGCAAAAACAGGGATCATCCGGGTCAAGGGGTCGGTGAAGCGTGCCATCTTGTTGGTAACGACTCCCCAGGCCAATTGCCGGCCTAAGAGCTCCGACACCATCTCAGGCACGCCATCGAATACGGTTGTGTGAACCGTCATGCTGGACTCGTAGTTCTTGAAGAACTCCTCGCGCATGACCGCGAAATCCGGATGATCTGGCGCCAGCCCGAAGGCCTCCGCCAGCATTCCCCGCGCACCCGCGCCGGCCATGGGCCGATAGCGCTCCAGCGGCAGCGATGGGAGACCGCGGTCCGTCCGCATCTTGTCAGCGGCAGCGCCCAAGTCAGGAGCACTATCAATCAGTGTGCCGTCCAGATCAAACAGCACCGCCCGAATGTTCAGAAACATGGCTTGAGGTCAGGTGAGGGCTCGCTGCGTAGACAAAAGATAGTTCACGCTGGTGTCTTTGGTCAGCGCATAACGCCGAGTGAGAGGGTTGTACCCCAGCCCCTGGGTTCCTTTGACGTCCAGTCCGGCCATGCGGCAACTTGCAGCCAACTCGCTGGGCCGGATCATCTTCGCGTATTCATGGGTGCCTCGGGGGAGCATGTTCAACACATATTCCGCCCCCACAATGGCCAGAAGAAAGGCTTTGGGGCTGCGGTGAATCGTCGAGAAAAACACCCAGCCGCCAGGACGCACGAGCTGCGCGCAGGCTCGCACAACAGACCCGGGGTCGGGCACATGCTCAAGCATTTCCATGCACGTGACGACGTCGAAACTTGCAGCCTCTTCCCGGGCCAAGGCTTCGGCACTGATCTCCCGATACTGAATATTGCCCGTCTGCGCCTCAAGCGCGTGCAGTTGCGCCACCCGCAACGCCTTGGAAGACAAGTCGATACCGGTGACGTTCGCGCCCTTGCGGGCCATGGAATCAGCCAGGATCCCCCCTCCACACCCCACATCCAGCACGCGCTTCCCCTGCAGTCCACACTGGGTATCGATCCAGTCCAGCCGCAAAGGATTGATTTGGTGCAGAGGGCGGAATTCGCTTTCGGTATCCCACCAGCGGTGGGCAAGCTCCGAAAACTTGGCCAGTTCGGCCGGATCGGCATTCACGGTATCGCTCATGTAGCAATTGTCTCCTTAAGCTGCAGGATCTTCGCCGGGAAAATCCTCCAAACGCAAAAAAGCCCCGTCGCCGGGGCTTTTCTGGTCAAGCAATCAAGAGATTACTTGGAAGCGCGGGTACCCACCACTTCGATTTCCACGCGACGGTTCTTTGCGCGGCCTTCGGCGGTCTTGTTGTCGGCAACAGGTTGCTTTTCACCCTTGCCTTCGGTGTACACACGGTTCTTTTCGATGCCCTTGGACACCAGGTAAGCCTTCACGGCTTCGGAACGGCGGACAGACAGCTTCTGGTTGTAAGCGTCGGAACCCACGGAGTCGGTGTGGCCGACAGCGATGATCACTTCCAGGTTGATGCCCTTGACCTTCGAGACGAGATCGTCCAGCTTGGCCTTGCCTTCTGGCTTCAGAACCGACTTGTCGAAGTCAAAGAATGCGTCGGCAGCGTAGGTCACCTTGGTGGCCACAGCAGGAGCTGGAGCGGGAGCAGGTGCGGGAGCAGCAGGTGCAGGAGCGGCGGCGGGAGCAGCGGCAGCAGGAGTGGGAGCCACGATAGCGCCGTCGCAGCCAGGAGCGGCCGTTGCAGGCGTCCAGTTGGCATTGCGCCAGCAGTATTCGTTGGTGCCGTTCTTCCAGACCAGTTGGCCAGAAGCATCTCTCCAGTTGTCAACGGTTTGTGCGCCAGCGGCGGTTGCGAGCGCTGCAGAGGCAAACAACATCGCCACTTTGTTCAGTTTCTTCATGGTTCTCCTCTTGGGGAAAAAGCCGCAGCCGCGCTGCGAATCAGGACGCTAGGGATGACCACCATCCAAAGCGTTCAAACGATTGTGCCATACGTAACAGGGCAAAAGCGGCGCGCCCCTCTTGGGGGCCGTAGGACAAAAGCGGAATTGCTTTGATATGTTGCGCGACCGCGACACGGTCTTCCCCCTAAAATGACTGTCCTTCGCCGCCATCGCCGCCCCAATGACCCAGTTTGCCAAAGAAACCCTGCCCATCAGTCTTGAAGAAGAGATGCGGCGCAGTTACCTCGATTACGCGATGAGCGTCATTGTGGGCCGGGCTCTGCCCGATGCGCGCGACGGCCTCAAACCTGTGCATCGGCGCGTGCTGTATGCAATGCACGAGCTCAACAACGACTGGAATCGGCCGTATAAAAAGTCCGCCCGTATCGTTGGCGATGTGATAGGTAAATACCACCCGCACGGTGACTCGGCGGTATACGACACCATCGTACGGATGGCACAGGATTTTTCGCTGCGCCACATGCTGGTCGACGGCCAGGGCAATTTCGGCTCGGTGGACGGGGACAACGCCGCCGCCATGCGATATACCGAAATCCGTCTGGCGAAGATTGCGCATGAAATGCTGGGCGATATCGACAAGGAAACCGTCGATTTCGGGCCCAACTACGACGGCAGCGAAAAGGAACCGCTCGTACTGCCCAGCAAACTGCCCAATCTGCTCGTCAATGGTTCGGCGGGTATTGCGGTGGGTATGGCCACCAATATTCCGCCGCACAACCTCAATGAAGTGGTGGACGGCTGCCTGCACATGTTGCGCAACCCGGATGCGTCCATCGACGAGTTGATGGAGATCATTCCGGCGCCCGATTTCCCCACTGCCGGCATCATCTACGGCATCAACGGCGTGAAGGACGGCTACCGCACCGGCCGCGGCAAGGTGGTGATGCGGGCCAAGTGCCATTTCGAGGACATCGACCGCGGCCAGCGCCAGGCGATCATCGTCGACGAGCTCCCCTACCAGGTCAACAAGAAGACGCTGCAAGAGCGCATGGCCGAGTTGGTGCATGAGAAGAAAATCGAGGGCATCAGCCACATCCAGGACGAGTCCGACAAGTCGGGCATGCGCCTCGTGATTGAGCTCAAGCGCGGTGAAGTGCCTGAGGTGGTGCTCAACAACCTGTACAAGCAGACACAGCTGCAGGACACCTTCGGCATGAACATGGTGGCACTGATCGACGGTCAGCCCCGCCTGTGCAACCTCAAAGACCTGATCGTCGTCTTCCTGCAGCACCGCCGCGAAGTGGTGACCCGCCGCACGGTGTTCGAGCTGCGCAAGGCGCGCGACCGCGGGCATGTGCTGGAAGGCCTGGCCGTGGCGCTGGCCAACATCGACGATTTCATCGCCATCATCCGCAACGCCCCCACCCCGCCGGTGGCCAAGTCCGAGCTGATGGCCCGTTCGTGGGACAGCAAGTTGGTGCGCGAGATGCTCACCCGCACCCGCGAGGATGGCGGCGTGGTCAATGCCGACGACTACCGGCCCGAAGGGCTGGAACGTGAATTCGGCATGGGCCAGGACGGCCTGTACCGGCTGTCCGAAACCCAGGCGCAGGAAATCCTGCAGATGCGCCTGCAGCGCCTCACGGGCCTGGAGCAGGACAAGATCGTGGCCGAGTACAAGGAAGTCATGGCGGTCATCGAAGACCTGCTGGACATTCTGGCCAAGCCCGAGCGCGTCTCCACCATCATTGGCGAGGAGCTCACCTCCATCAAGCAGGAGTTCGGCCAGCACAAGCTGGGCGCCCGTCGCAGCGTCGTCGAGTACAGCGCGCAAGACCTCTCCACCGAAGACTTGATCACGCCCACCGACATGGTGGTGACACTGTCGCATACGGGCTACATCAAGAGCCAGCCCCTGTCCGAATACCGCGCCCAGAAGCGCGGCGGTCGCGGCAAGCAGGCCACGGCGACCAAGGAAGACGACTGGATTGACCAGCTCTTCATCGCCAACACGCACGACTACATCCTGTGCTTCTCCAACCGGGGCCGCCTGTACTGGCTCAAGGTCTGGGAAGTGCCTGCCGGCTCGCGCGGCTCGCGCGGCCGCCCCATCGTCAACATGTTCCCGCTGCAGGACGGCGAGAAGATCAATGTGGTGTTGCCGCTCACGGGCGACATGCGCAGCTTCCCCGCCGACCGGTTCGTGTTCATGGCCACCAGCATGGGCACCGTGAAGAAGACCGCGCTGGATGAATTCAGCAACCCGCGCAAGGGCGGCATCATTGCCGTGAACCTGGACGATGGCGACTACCTGATCGGTGCCGCGCTGACCGACGGCAAGCATGACGTCATGCTGTTCAGCGACGGCGGCAAGGCCGTGCGGTTTGACGAGAACGATGTACGCCCCCTGGGACGCCAGGCCCGCGGCGTGCGCGGCATGATGCTGGAAGACGGCCAGAGCGTGATCGCCATGCTGGTGGCCGAGGACGAAACGCAGAGCGTGCTCACCGCCACCGAGAACGGCTACGGCAAGCGCACCAGCATCGTCGAATACACGCGCCACGGCCGTGGCACAAAGGGCATGATCGCCATCCAGCAAAGCGAGCGCAACGGCAAGGTCGTGGCCGCCACGCTGGTGCATGCGGACGACGAGATCATGCTGATCACCGACAAGGGCGTGCTGGTGCGCACCCGGGTTGCCGAAATCCGTGAACTGGGCCGCGCCACGCAGGGCGTCACGCTGATTGCGCTGGATGAAGGCTCCCAGCTCAGCGGCCTGCAGCGCATTGTTGAGAACGACGCCAACGGGATCGATGCAGACCCCGGTGCGGAAGGTCCGTCCGATGGCAGTACCCCTTCCGCGCAGGCCGACAACACAGATTCTCCGGACGCCTGAGGCAACCGGCCTGCGGGGCAGGCGCTCGCAGGCAAACGCTATCAAAACAAGAGCTGTCAGCGCTTATCCACTAAGCGCCGACGGCATTTTTTACCCATCTAATCATGACACGTCCCTATAACTTCGCGCCCGGACCGGCCGCCATTCCCACCGAAGTACTGCAGACAGCCGCCGCAGAAATGCTGGATTGGCACGGCAGCGGCATGGGCGTGATGGAGATGAGCCACCGCGGCAAGGAGTTCCAGTCCATCTATGAACAGGCAGAAGCGGACCTGCGCGAACTGCTGGCGGTTCCCGCGCAGTTCAAGATCCTGTTCATGCAGGGTGGCGGCCTGGCGGAGAACGCGATCGTTCCGCTGAATCTTTCACGCGCTGGCGTGGTCGACTTCGTTGTCACCGGAAGCTGGAGCCAGAAATCGCAGAAAGAGGCCCGCAAGTACGCCTCCGAGGTGAACGTCGTGGCCTCGGGGGAAGATACCGGGTTCACGACCCTTCCCGATCCGGCCACCTGGACAGTCAGCCGCGGTGCCAGCTATCTGCACATCTGCAGCAATGAAACGATCAACGGCATTGAATTCCACGAGCTGCCGGACCTGAAAGCGCTCGGAAGCGACGCACCGCTGGTCATCGATTTCTCTTCCCATGTGGCGTCGCGCCCCGTGGACTGGTCGCGCGTGGGCCTCGCGTTTGGCGGCGCGCAGAAAAACCTGGGCCCTGCGGGTTTGACCCTGGTGATCGTGCGCGAAG
>NZ_JALEGG010000023.1 GCF_022763525.1 Acidovorax sp. | reverse complement strand
GGCCAGTGCGAACATGGTGTCTCCAGTCTTTGGATTGAAAGGCTGGAATAATTTTGTACGAACCGGTTAGTATTTGATCTAGGTGCAAACCCTAGACCACCTTTTATGGCAAGACACAGCCTGAGGCCGAGAAGAAGCAGCGGCAAATTCGGCGATGAAGCCCCGGGCCGCAGGGGAAGTCAGGGCCGCAGGAAGCGCACGATCATCTCGATGATCGATTCACGGCGCTGGGCCGTGGCGGCAGGGGTGTCGAGCGAGCGCTTGAAGATTGCGCCGAAGGTGTGGCGGTTGGCCACGTTGAAGAAGCACAGCGCCGAGATGGACATGTGCAGGTCCACCGGGTCCACGTCGGGACGGAAGACGCCCGCCTCCACCCCGCGCTGGTACACGTCGCGCACGGCATTGATCACCGGCACGTTCAGCTGCTGGATGGTGGTGGAGCGGGTGATGAATTCGCCCCGGTGGATGTTTTCGTTCATCACCAGGCGGATGAAGTCGGGGTTGGCCAGCTGGTAGTCCACCGTGAAGCCCACCAGCGTGCGCAGCGCCTGCTCGGGCGGCAGGTCGCCCAGGCGAAGTTCGGCTTCGATGCGGCGGATGCGCCGGTACGCCTCCTCCAGCACGGCCAGGTACAGGCCTTCCTTGCTGCCGAAGTAGTAGTAGATCATGCGCTTGCTGGTACTGGTCAGCGCGGCAATCTCATCGATGCGGGCCCCAGCCAGGCCTTTGTCCGCAAATTCCGCCGTGGCCACCTCCAGGATGTTGGCCATGGTGCGGTCGGGGTCGTTCGTGCGCCCCCGCTCAGGCGGAGCGCCCGCAGCCAGAGTGGACTCCTCATGACCCGCGCGCCCACGACGGCGTTTGTCAGCGGGACGGGCAGAAGGGCGGGGCTGGACCGGTTCGTTCATAAGCATGCTAAGCATACGGCAAACCTGCGCTTTGCGCGGTCGCCAATGGGCCAGCCGGCTGGACTCAGCAGGGAATGGTGTCTGCGAAGCTCGGGCGCAGCATCAGCTTGTCGAGCAGCTTGCCCAGGTTGGGGTATTCGCTGCGCCAGGCGATTTCGGGAAAGCGGAACTCCAGCCAGCCCAGCGCGCAACCCACGGCAATGTCCGACAGGCTCAGGTGAATGCCGCTGCAGTAGGGCTTGTCGCCCAGGCCCTGGCTCATGGACTTGAGGCCGTCGTTCACCTTGCGCAGCTGGTAGTCGATCCAGGCCTGGCTGCGTTCACCCTCCTGGCGGTGGGCCCACACGCGTTCCAGCCGGGCCAGGATGGCCGCGTCCACGACGCCGTCGGCCAACGCCTCCCAGGTCTTGACCTCGGCACGCTCGCGGCCCTGGGGCGGGATCAGCTTGCCCACGGGGGAGAGCGTGTCCAGGTATTCCACGATCACGCGGGAGTCAAAGACAGCCTCGCCGCCTTCCATTACCAGGCAGGGCACCTTGCCCAAGGGGTTGGACGCCGAAATGGTCGTGTCGTCGGCCCAGACGTTCTCCTGCACGAACTGGTAGTCCAGTTTCTTTTCGGCCATCACAACCCGCACCTTGCGGACGTAGGGACTCGCGGTGGCTCCGATCAATTTCATGGTTTGTTTTCCAGTGCGCGGGTGCGCTGAATCATTGCGTTTGATTCTATCGGCAGCCGCCTTGCGGGAGCTTAGAGCCTGTGCACGATCTCGCAGGGGCCGCGTTGGACCGCCATCGTGATGGACATGGATGCTTCGGATGCGCCGCATGGGCTCATGCCCATGCAAGCAGCCGGGGCGTCAAAGCTCCGGGTTCATCAGCCCGATTTCGCTCCAACCCTGCGGGCAGCGACCCCTGGGAGATCGGGAACAGGCTCTTACTGGGACCCCGCCCCTACAATTGCGGGCCATGAGCCTGTCCACCATCACCGCCCTCTCGCCGCTTGACGGCCGCTACGCCAACAAACTTGCCGCCCTGCGCCCCATCATGAGCGAACACGGCTACATGCACCGCCGTGTACAGGTGGAAGTGGCTTGGTTCATTGCCTTGTCAGACGCGGGCTTTGCCGAGTTCAAGCCCCTGACGACGGGAGCACGCGCTTACTTGCTGGGCTTGGTCAAGAACTTCTCCGAAGCCGACGCGGCCGCCATCAAAGAGATCGAAAAAACAACAAACCACGACGTCAAAGCGGTCGAATACTGGATCAAGAGCAAGTTCGAGGCGCGCCCCGAGCTGGAAAAGGCCTCGGAGTTCGTGCACTTTGCCTGCACCAGCGAAGACATCAACAACACCAGCCACGCACTGCAGCTGCGCTCGGGCCGCGACCAGGTGATCCTGCCCGGCCTGGACCGCGTGGTGCTCAAGCTGCGCGAAATGGCGCACGCCTACGCCGACGTGCCCATGCTCAGCCGCACCCACGGCCAGACGGCCAGCCCCACCACCGTGGGCAAGGAAATGGCCAACGTGGTGATGCGCCTGCAGACGGCCTGCGAGAAGATCGCCGCCGTCAAGATCATGGGCAAGATGAACGGCGCCGTGGGCAACTACAACGCCCACCTGTCGGCCTGGCCCGACTTCGACTGGGAAGCCTTCAGCAAGAAGGTCATCGAAACGCCCGAGCCCCTCGGCCTGGGCCTGACCTTCCAGCCCTATTCCATCCAGATCGAGCCGCACGACTACATGGCCGAACTGTTCGACGCCGTGGCGCGCGCCAACACCATCCTCATCGACCTCTCGCGCGACATCTGGGGCTATGTGAGCCTGGGCTACTTCAAGCAGCGCCTGAAGGCCGGCGAGATCGGCTCGTCCACCATGCCGCACAAGGTCAATCCCATCGATTTCGAGAACGCCGAAGGCAATCTGGGCCTGGCCAATGCGCTGCTCAAGCACTTGTCGGAAAAGCTGCCCATCAGCCGCTGGCAGCGGGACCTGACCGACAGCACCGTGCTGCGCAACATGGGCGTGGCGCTGGGCTATGCCGCGCTGGCCTACGCCTCGCTGCTCACCGGCCTGAACAAGCTGGAGCTGAACGAGGAAGCCCTGGCCGAAGACCTGGACGCCGCCTGGGAAGTGCTGGCCGAGCCCATTCAGACCGTGATGCGCCGCTTTGGCGTGCAGGGCGCCTACGAGAAGCTCAAGGAAGTCACGCGCGGCAAGACGGTGACGGCCGAGGCGCTGCACGGCCTGATCCAGTCGCTGGACATCCCCCAGGCCGAAAAGGACCGGCTGCTGGCCATGACACCTGGCAGCTACGTCGGCAAGGCAGCCGAACTCGCGAGAAGGGTGTGACCCCCTGAGGCGCTGCGCGCCTTCCCCCGCGGGGGGACGCACCCGGTGGACCGGCAAAGCCGGATCCACGGGTGCACTGGCCTAGGCCACGCAGGTTGGGTGCGCAGCAGGAATTTCTCAGCTCCGGGCCTGGATGGGTCTGGCGTTTTGGTCCTTTTTGGCCTCCAGCGCTTGTCCATCAAGCGCTGGCAGCTATCTATTTAGTAGTGAGGCTGCATGGCCATCAAATCCACCATCTTCAAGGCGAACGTGCAGATCGCCGATATCGACCACGGCTACTACGCCGACCACGCCCTGACCCTGGCCCGCCACCCGAGCGAGACCGACGAGCGCATGATGGTCCGTCTGGCCGCCCTGGCCATCCAGGCGCACCAGCTCAACGACCTGTGCCATGGTGATGCCACGCTCGCGTTTGGCGCCGGTTTGTCGGACCCGGACGACCCCGATGTCTCGCTGACCGATTTCACCGGCCGCAAGCGCGTGTGGATCGAGGTTGGCCAGCCCGAAGACAAGCCACTGACCAAGGCCTGTAGCAAAGCCGATTCGGTGATCGTGTACTGCTTCAACCACGCCTCGGAAATCTGGTGGAAGGGCATCGAGGGCAAGCTCTCGCGGCTGGACAAGCTGCAGGTGTGGCGCATTCCGACGGACGCCTCGCAAGCCCTGGCTCAGCTGGCCGAACGCAGCATGCAGCTGCAGGCCACGGTGCAGGAGGGCGCCATCACCCTGAGCAGCACGCAGGGCAGTGTGCATGTGGAGCCCGTTCGCTGGAAGTGATCGGCGTATTGGACAAATGCACGCCAGCGCTTTCTGGAAAGGCGCCAATTGCTACCAATTTAGTAGCATTCAGCTTCATCACAGGGGCATGAGCGCGCCACACTGCCAGCACTGCTCGAAGCCGCCCTCCACCAATTCCCCGCACCGGCAGGCCCAGCGGCGCTGTGGCAGGTCTTGAAGCTGCTGCAGCAGCGCACGTGCGCGGGTGGCGTGTTCGTCGTATTCCAGCCAGATCTCCGGCAGGCACTGGTCCGGCGGCAGATGCCCCGCTGCAGCGCCCAGGTACTGGCGCTGCACGGACGCCGCCATGCCGGCCTCGCAGAGCAAGTCGGCCCACAGCGTGGCGATGGCGATGTTCGGAGCTTGGATCAAGCGCAGCATGGGACCACCATAGCGGTTTGATGACGAGGCGTACAGCCCCCTGCCGGTGCGTGCACAGGCCCGCGACGCCCGGCCGGGAACCGAAAACGCAGCGGCGCGTTGGAAAAAAGTAGGCTAGGCCGAGCCCGCAGCCACCGGCGCCTTCGAAGCCCCTTCGGCCGCCCGCTCGGCATAGCGGTTGAACCGCCACGCGGAATGTTCCAGCGTGATGCGCCGCCATACCCCACGCTTCTCGGCGGGACTCATCGCGGGCCAGAACTGAACCTCGTCAAACGTGCGGCCGCAACCTTTGCACAGGTCGTCGCCCTGGCTGGTGGAGCAGATCGCGATGCAAGGGGTGTCGGGCGTGGTGGCATACCAGCCGTGCCAGGCCTCCAGGGCCTCGGGGGGCAGGCTGTCCTCGTCCACCGCATCCTCGCGCCGGAACACCATCTGGGCGTAGATCTCTCCCAATGCCCGGATCTGCGGCGCCAGGGAGATTCCGTCGGGCGAGGGGGCCCGGCTGCGCCAATGATTGATGGCTGCTTCGATGTCGGTGATGTGGATGGCGGCCATGGGTGATTGCGCGAAGGGGCTGGATCATAGCCGCGTGGGCGCCGCCGGGGCCGCGCCGTAAGCATTACCCACAATGGCGCCGCACTTGCGCCGCCGCGCCCGGAGTGTTCCAATCGCCGCTTCGAAGGGGAGTAGCTCCCGCCTAGCAACCCGCCCGGCCATGCCACAACGCAGCATCGGGCGACGCAAGGCATCGGTACTGTCGTCAATACGAAGCGGGCAACCTCGCTTCCGGCGGTCCGGGCTTCATGCACGGCATACGCGTGCATGGGGCCGAGCAAGACCTTTGATGGCCCTGCATGGGTTGATCAAGGCCGCTCCTTCGCAGCCCGAGCACTTGCCGGGCGTTGCTGCTGCAGTTTTCTTGGTCCTCCCGCCGCAGGGCTCTTTCTTAATGAAGGGCTCGCGCTACAGTGCAGCGAGAATCCTCCTTCCGCGCGTATTGATACTGAGGAATTTATGGACTTTTTGGCATCGCCCGAATTCTGGCTCGCACTTGGCCAGATCATCATCATCGACATCCTGCTGGGCGGAGACAACGCCGTGGTCATCGCGCTGGCCTGCCGCAAGCTGCCCCCGGCCCAGCGTACCAAGGGCATCATCTGGGGCACTGCGGGTGCCATCATCCTGCGGGTGATCCTCATCGCCTTTGCGATGACGCTGCTGGCGCTGCCGTTCCTCAAGTTCGTGGGCGCACTGCTGCTGGTGTGGATCGGCGTCAAGCTGCTGGCTCCCGATGAAGACGGCCACGGCGACGTGCAGGGCAGCGACAAGCTGCTGGCCGCCATCAAGACCATCATCGTGGCCGACCTGGTGATGAGCGTGGACAACGTGATCGCCATCGCTGGCGCAGCGCAGAACGCAGGCGACCATTCGTTCTTGCTGGTCGTGCTGGGCCTCTTGATCTCCATCCCGATCATCGTCTGGGGTAGCCAGCTGGTCATCAAGCTCATGGAGCGCTTCCCCATGATCATCACGCTGGGCGGCATGCTGCTCGGCTGGATCGCCGGCGGCATGCTGGTGACCGACCCCGCTTTCTCCAACCCGGACAAATGGCAATGGATGCTCAAGCTGCCGCAATCGGATACGGTGAAGTACGCGGCCAGCGTGGCCGGCGCCCTGCTGGTCCTGGCAGCCGGCAAGATCGTCCTGGCACGCCGCGCCGCCGCTGCCCCCGCTGAGCAGCAGCAGGGCTGAGCGCCGCGACGAGGCACGGCGATGTGGCCGTGCCCGCCCACCTGAACGGAGACAGCATGGACAAGGTCATTGTGTATGTGGACCACGCGGACTACGCGCAGCAGCTGCTGGCGCCGCTGTTCGCACGCGAATCCAGCGCCCAGACCCATTGGGTGCTGGTGGCATGCGCTCCGCGAATGACGCACCGCGTGAGCAAGTGGGTGAGCCACAGTGCCCGTGAAAACTGGCGCGCCAAGTGGGCCGACAAGCTGTTTGCCCAGATCCTGCCCGCACTGCGCGTGCCCGCCGGCCGCGTGACCATGGTGCTGGCCAAGGGTCCGCTGGCGGAGCTGACCGATCAGCTCCAGGCCGAAGGCGCGGTGGTTGCCCAGGTAGTGGACGCGCGCCGACCCAAGATGGACACGGGACCCGACTCGGCAAAACCCGAGAAACCCTGGTCGCCCCTGCCAGGAACGCTGGGCAGCCTCCTTACGGGCTGCGGGGCATTGTGGATGCTGGCGTTCGAATAGGACCGCCCGCTGCCTGGCGCCCCTCCTTCCAGCGCCATTGCAACGCGGCGGCGGACGCTGTGCGCGCACCCGTCCAGCGCACTTCCCGGTTCCTCCAGCTGGCGCGGTGCTATTCTCCGGCCATGAAACTCCTCCTGAAATGGCTGCTCAGCGCCGCAGCGCTGCTGTTCGTGGCCTATGTCTACAGCGGCGTACAGGTGCAGAACTTCACCTCCGCGCTCATCGCGGCCTTTGTGATCGGTCTGTTCAACGTGGTGTTGCGGCCGGTGCTGGTGGTGCTGACGCTGCCGGTCACCATCGTCACCGTCGGCCTTTTTCTCTTCGTCATCAACGCGCTCATGTTCTGGGCGGCGGCGAGCGTACTGGACGGCTTCCACGTCAATGGCTTTGCCGCAGCGCTGGTGGGGTCGCTGATCTACTCGCTGCTGGGTGTGCTGATTGAATCAGCGCTCGGCGGCCTGTTCGCGAAGAAGTGACTCCACCGCGCGAAGCCGCGTGTCAATGATGGACGCCTCGATGTAGTCCACCTGCGGCCCACCCCGCCGCGCCAGATCCTGGCCGGCCTTGAAGCGATCCACGGCCGCCGCGTAGTCATAGCGCGCCGCGTGGGCCTCAGCCTCGGCGCGCACCCCCCGCAACGTCTGGCCCTGCGCATGCCAGGTCGACGCCAGCAGCTGCCACACCGTCGCGTCGCGCGGGTGCGTGGCCACCCAGGTTTGCAGAGCCCCGGTTCCCTCGTCGGCCCGGCCTGCGCGCAGCAGCGCCTGGGACCGCAACACCAGTTCCGGGCGCCGGACGTCGGCACCATTCCCCCTTGGTCCCCCATCCGCCGAAAGAGCATTTAAGGCGGCTGCAGCATCGCCCGCGCCCAGCTCGACTTCCGCGGCTAACAGCCTGGCCAGCCGCAGCGCCGGGGCATCACTTCGGACCAGCGCCTCCAGCCGTTGGATGTTGGAGCGCGCCCCCACCGCATCCCGCAACTGGTGACTGCCCAATGCAGCAGCGTACAGCGCTCCTGCACGTTTAGCTGCGGGCTGGGCCGCAAACCCCGAGCCTTGCGGCTCGGCCACCCACTGCCGCAGCGTGTCGACACCCGGATTGGACAGCACCCGGGCGCGCGCCGCGACCATGGCATGCTCCAGCGTGGATGCGGGCGCATTGGCGGCAGGCGCGGGCGCGCCCGAGCCCCCCGGCGGAATGCGCGAATGCATGTCGGCCATGCGCTCACTGGTCAACGGATGGCTGCGCAAGTACGGCCAGGACCCGTTGTCATTGAGCCGGTTGGCCTGCTGAAGTTTGTCGAACATGCTCACAAAACCCTGCGGCGCAAACCCTGCAGGCTCCATCAACCCATAGCCAATGCGGTCCGCCTCCCGCTCCATGTCGCGGGAGAAGTTGAGCTGGTTCTGGATGGCCAACGCTTGGCCGCCCACCACCAAGGCCTGGGTCGCCCCCGGGTTCTTGCTGGCCGCCAATGCGCCCAGCACCATCGCCCCCAAAAGCAACGGCGTTTGCTTGCTCTGCTGGGTCATCAGGCGGGAGATATGGCGCTGCGTGACGTGACTCAGTTCGTGGGCCAGCACCGATGCGAGTTCGTCGCGCGTAGTGACCACACCGATCAAGCCCAAATGAACCCCCAGGTAGCCGCCGGGAAGCGCAAAGGCATTGACCGTGCGGTCCTTGCCCAGCAGAACCTCCCATGCAAAGCGCTCGTCCAACTCAGGAGAAAGCTCGCCCCGCGCTTTGGCGGCCGCCTTGAGCGGTTGCCAGATACCCTGGACGTACTCGGCAATCACCGGGTCATCGACGTAGTCGGGATCGCGGTACAGCTCGCGGATGATGCGATCACCGAGGCGGCGCTCGGCGCTGGTGGTGAGGTCGCTGGTGTCGCCGAGGGTGGGTAAACTGGTCTGGGCCGTTGCCAATGGAGCCGCAAAACAGCACGCAACCGCCACAAGAACAGTAGTTTCCAGCGCCCTACTGAGAACGCTTAAACGAAGGTTTGGCTTGAATTTCGGCACGTAGATTCCGGTCCATCCTAAGAGCCGCCCATCCGGGCGGCCGCCAGTAGTTTCCAACACCGTATGATGCCCCCGGTTCGGAATTGTTTCCCGCTCGCCCCCATGCCGCATTCCACAGCCCCCTCCCTCACCCACTTCGATGCACAAGGCCAGGCCCATATGGTCGACGTCGGCTCTAAGGCCTCTACGCACCGCGTCGCTATCGCCTCGGGCCGCATTGAAATGCAGCCCGAAACTCTGGCATTGATTGAATCCGGGACCGCAAAGAAGGGAGACGTGCTCGGCATTGCTCGTATCGCGGGGATCATGGGGGCAAAAAAGACCAGCGAGCTGATTCCTTTGTGCCATCCACTGGCACTGACGCGCGTGGCTGTGGATTTTGAACTGCTGAAGGACCGGCATTCGGTCCAGTGCATCTCCACGGTAGAGACAGTGGGGCCCACGGGGGTGGAGATGGAGGCACTGACGGCAGTGCAGGTGGCTCTGCTCACCATTTACGACATGTGCAAGGCGGTGGATCGCGGGATGGTGATCGCAGAGGTAAGAGTGCTGGAAAAGTCCGGCGGCAAATCCGGCCACTTCCTTGCATCCAGCAGCTAGAGAGCCAAAGTAGGCACTCGACCGAGCCGCTTAGCTGTCAGCATTAAGTAGCAAAAACGTGCATCAGGCGCTGTTTTTGCTTGAGTTTGATATTTAAGGTAGTTCTGAGGGAGCAAATTCAATTGAAACCCACGTCACCCGCTGGCATGCGCACAGGGCTGTTAGCCATTTTTGTCCTCTCGGGCTTTGCCGGGCTTATTTATCAGTCGATCTGGTCCCATTACCTGGGCTTGTTTCTGGGCCATGCGGCATACGCCCAGGCGCTGGTGCTGGCCATCTTCATGGGAGGAATGGCTATTGGCGCAGCCTGGATCGCAAGAGCTGGTCAGCGGTGGCGCAATTTGATCCGAGGCTACGCCATCATCGAGGCAGTGATCGGTGTATTGGGCTTGTTATTTCATACGCTGTTTACCAGCGTGGCGGCCTTCAGCTACGACACCCTCATTCCAGCGCTGGGTGAGCCCTGGACCGTCAATCTTGCGCGCTGGCTCATTGCGGCAGCGTTAATTCTTCCCCAAACCATTCTGCTGGGCATGACCTTCCCGCTGATGAGCGGCGGACTGATTCGCCGCTACTCCGGCAGTGACGGACACACCCTTGGCGGCCTGTACTTCACCAACAGCATCGGCGCAGCTATAGGTGCATTGGTCGCGGTATTTGTATTGCTTCCTTCCATCGGTCTACCGGGAGCAATGAAGGTGGCAGGCGTGCTGAATTTCGTAGTTGCTGGATTGGCGTGGTGGTTGGCGCGTGAGCCTGAACCGGAAGCTCCGCACCGCGATACGTCGGGCGAGAGTGACTCCCAGAAACTTGCAAAGAACCCCTTGCTTCGCGTAGTACTGTTCAGCACGGCGCTTTCCGGGGCTGCGTCCTTTGCCTACGAGATCATCTGGATTCGGATGCTTAGCATGGCAGTAGGCAGCACCATGCATGCCTTTGAACTGATGCTGGCCTCATTCATTGCGGGTATTGCTTTGGGTGGCCTGTGGGTACGCAAACATGCAGACAACACGGACTCTCCGCTACGGCTGGCGGGATGGATGCAAGTGTTTATGGGGGTTGCTGCGCTGGGCTCTTTGGCCGTGTATGCAAATACCTTTACGTGGGTAGGCTGGTTGATGGGAGCATTGGCCAAAACTGATGCAGGCTACAGCATCTTTAACCTTGGCACTGCCAGTATCGCGATCGCCATCATGCTGCCCGCCGCCTTCTTTGCGGGGACAACGTTGCCTTTGTTCACGGTGGCGCTGCTGCGTACCGGTCAAGGAGAACGCGCCATCGGCCGCGTATATGCATGGAATACACTCGGGTCGATCATAGGCGTTTTTGCCGCGATCCACCTCCTCATCCCGACTTTAGGCCTCAAATTATCTTTGTGTATTGCCGCGTTGGTGGATATGGCCGTGGGCTTGGTATTGCTCAGAGCCTATGCAGGAAGCCGAAAGGAATTTATTCGTTTCGGACTGGGAGCCGCACTTGTCGCGATAGCGTTGATCGTCGCAGTACGTATCCCGTTTGATCCGATGACAGTAGCGTCAGGTGTTTTTCGCCATGGACGCACGAGCTTACAGGCTGGGGACGAAGTAGTTTTTTATCGTGATGGTAAAACAACCAGCGTAGCCGCCGTTCTTTCTCAGAACGGGATTATGCAAATTGCGACCAATGGGAAGACCGACGCGGCCATTCAGATACAAGATGGACAGCCCCCCACTTTAGATGAACCCACGATGGTATTAGCTAGTGCATTGCCATTGGGGATGCATTCCTCGCCTCGCCATGTGGGGGTTATCGGTTTTGGATCGGGCCTCACCACTCACGCATTCCTCGGGGATCAACGTGTCCAGCGAGTCGACACTATCGAGATTGAACCAGCGATGGTAGAAGGCGCACGTGCTTTTGGCTCCAGAGTTGAAAGAGCTTATAAGGATAGCCGCTCAAATATCATCATCGATGATGCGAAATCTTACTTCTCAGGTCAGCAAAGTAAGTACGACATTATTATCTCCGAGCCATCAAACCCCTGGATTAGCGGTGTAGGCGCGCTATTCTCGAAAGAGTTCTACGAGTTTGTACCCAGACATCTGAATGAAGATGGGCTCTTCGTGCAATGGGTGCAGCTTTATGAAATTGATGATGCTCTGGTTGGATCGATTCTGAAAGGTCTCGCACCCGCATTTTCCGATTATGGAGCGTGGCTCAGCAATGCCTCGGACTTGCTGATCGTTGCAACACGCAAAGGGACACTTCCTCCGCTTGATCTAGCGCCTCTACTAGCCCAAGAGGGAGCGCGATCAGACCTTTTTCGTCTAGGAATCGAGAGTACTCAACAACTGTCGTTTCGCAAGATCGCTGACGCCCGGGTGTTGCGTGCTATTGCCAATATTTATCCAGATCAACGGGCAAATTCTGATTACTTGCCCGTTCTTGGTCTAGAAGCTCCTAAGTCTCGTTTTAAAGGGGTCGCAGCCGACACATTGCTGACCCTTCCGGTCGTCAACCGACCTCTTTTGGAGGCTCTAGGAGTTGGCAATGCGTTGCCCCCCGCGATTGCCCCTCCAAAGGCGCCGCATTTCTCGGCAGACGGACTCACTTCGCGAGCCCGAATTTTGGCTAAGGAGCTTCTAGGAGAGGAAACCGACTACTCAGCCAATGTTATTACCGTATTGTCCACTTTACGCGAGTGCCCGAAGCAGTGGTCTGACCATCAACGTCGTCAGTTCATTATCAACGTGACTGACATTGCTGACCGAACGATCAGGCACTTGCCGGCATCTATGCTTGAAGGCGTGTGGATTAAACCAAAGTGGATATCCTGCACCTCTCTACCCCCAGATATTGTGCGAGCCCTCGCCTTGTTTGAAGCACACGCACAGCGGGACCATCAGCGCATGGGTCGCCTGGGTCAGGATTGGATTGATAATCGTCCTCAGGATCCATTCTTGGCCAAACATATCGATGGATATGCATGGTCCGGCTTGACTTTGCAAGCCGTGACTGAAAAACGTTGGAACGATTTGTCGGATTTGCTGGACCGAATGGAGCGAAGCCGGACCGTCCACCCCGAGTATGGATTTTTGAGAGCTATTGCAAGGGGATTAGCGCGAAATGAGACGCGGCAGCCTTTAAATGATTGATGTTGATTTCAACTGACCTATTGATTTACAACAATCGGTCATTTAGATAAATCCGTCAACCTTTGCGTATGCGCGTATGCGTAAGGTTGACGGATCCAAAATGACAATCCATTCAAGAGAGCTTCGCGAAACCAAGGGAAACCAAATTAGGGTAGAAGAGTCCATCGATTCATCCTTTTCTCTATTTGCCATTGCGTCTGCCACAGCTCCGTTGATCACGTCTTTTTGCGCTCCTCGGTGCGAAAGCAAATTTGGGAGTGTTTGTGACCGCTCGCGTATTTCTCTTGCGTTCAAACTGAGCTCTTGCCACCGCTGGGGGCGTTGACTAATTTCTAAACCCTGCAAAGCATCGTTAAAACTGTTCAGACGTTCGCTCGGGGTCGCGGGGGGCCGCAGCCCCAGCGTACGCGGTGAATGCAAGCGCCATGGCTTGGCCCAATCTGGCAAATAGCCTATATCCGTTGCAGGGATATCAGCATAAGTGACGAGGCGAAACCGGTCCACTTCAAAGACAAAAGCGAGCGGTCGTGCATAGGCAAGACTATAAAGTCCGTAGCTAAATGCCGCTATTTGAATGACCGCGATCAGAGTCAAGTCAGTGGCTAGCGCCAAGCGTGTCTTTTCCGGCTTGAAAAGCAGCAACGTCAGCAGCGGTCCGCAAATGACATCAACGCCAACGATAGTCCAGAAAAGGTGATGACCTCCAGCGAGCTCATTGAGGTTGGCTGGAAACCAGATAAAGAAAACCAGGAAGGCTATGATAGCGGCCAGAAGGGCCGACACGACGAAATGCAGCGCAAACGCTCGTAGCCGCACAGTGCGTCTAAAGTTTTCGGAAGAAACTTTGTAGGTCAGCATGTGGTTATCTGCAAGCATCTTCTTTTTGAAAAACTAGGATGCAAACAAATCGCCCGCATAAGCGGGCGTTTTTTCATTGCTGCTGCACTTTAGGCCACAGCCGAAAGAACCATTACCGGCATTCGCTGGGAGCAAACTTGGCAGGCAGGGTGCCAGGAGTCAATGTTGGCAAGCCACGGCCTGCAGACACAGCGTTGGTTACAGACGAGCAACCCCAATCCACGGAGCCGGTTTCTTCGCCGCCCAAAGCAGCCTTCAGCTGAGTGGGGCCGGCTTTCAACTGCATATAGGGTGTATAGACGAGCGTCGAATCAGCGGGAATCGGCCCAACGTTGGTCTTGTTGAAGGTCACTGTCACCATGCCAGTGTCTGGAGCGATGGCTGTCTGCGACACATACTTACTGATCGCACCCTTGTTGTTCACTTGCTCATTGAACGCCTTGGCCACCGCGACAAGTTCAGGCGCGGTATTAGCGTCGGTCTCCACCAGTTTTTTCGCACCAGCTGCGAGCGCAATACCTTCAGTTACGCGGGCACGCACCGTGTAATCTTGGTACGCGGGAAGGGCCACAGCCGCCAAAATACCGATAATGGCCACCACGATCATCAGTTCGATCAGGGTGAAACCCTTTTGCATGAAGCGCTTCATAAAGAAACTCCTTGGGTGTGAATTGCAATTAACAACCTGTAGAACAGCTCTTCAGGTCTAACATTGGCACAGCATTTCTCGTGCCAGTCTACACATCCTCTCCTTGAGCTCATCCACAAGCAATTTTGTCCAACGAGCCTTGAGATTCCTCAACGGCGGATGCATGTGACAATTTTGCTCCACCAAGATGTCAAAAAGTGCTTCGGGTGTCGCGTGTTGTGCCACTTGACCAAACCCTTGACGTGCTTATTTGGTATCGAATGAGGTGGCTTCATCCCATGTGGCGCGCCCGCTCTGCACTGCCTGCGCTCGACTGGCATATATCTCATACAACTTTTTCGATGGGGCCTTCCGCATCAATTGACTCAACAACTGATTGCAACGAGGCCAATCCTGTGTCCGAAAAGCGTCTAAGAAATGCTGCCAAGTTTTCATCTCTTCTTCATGTTGGGGAGCTCGAGCGTTTTCGGGATGTACGGGGGTGTAGATCGCTACTGCCTCCCCTCTCCCCTTTACCCGTACCTTGTCTAGTTCTTGCCAGATGATTTCAGGCACCAACCTACGAGTGGACTCATTGGCAACTGTACGCGCACCGTAATGTTTGCAAAGCCCCTCCAGTCGCGAACCCACGTTCACCGCGTCCCCAATCACGGTGTAACTGCGACGAATGTCCGACCCCATATCCCCCACACACATGACCCCGGTATTAAGCCCGATGCCAACTCCAATTTCTGGTAAGCCACGCGCACGATGGACTTCATTGATCCGATCCACTTCCCGTTCCATCTCCAGCGCAGCGCGCACTGCAAGCTTCGCGTGATTTGGGATCGCCACCGGCGCCCCCCAAAATGCCATCACGCAATCCCCCATGTATTTATCGATAGTCCCCTGATGGCTTCGGATGATGCGGGTAAGCCGGCTGAAGACGTCGTTGAGCAATTGCTGCAGCTGTACAGGGTCCATCTGCTCTGACATGGCCGTAAAGCCGCGCATGTCGCAGAACATGACAGTGAGCTCGCGGCTGGTGGCCTGCATGGTGTACTTCTCGGGCTGCTTGACCATCTCGTCCACCAACTCGGGGGGAACATAGGTGCCAAACAGCGCAGCCAGGCCGCGCTTGGTGCGGCTTTCCACGAAGTAGCCGTAGACCATGTTCAAGGTAAAGGCCAATACCGCCATCACGATCACCGTGGCCAGCGGCAAAGCCAGGCCGTGCGCCACATAGAACCACACGTTGATCCCTGCCAGCGCCGCCACCACCACCACACTCAATGCGATGGCTGCGCTGGCTGTCAAGAAGGGCAGGACCATGGCCAGGAGCACGCCCGTGCCGATCAGTTGCGCGGCGTCCAGGCCGAGAGCGTAGTCGGGGCGAACGATGCTCTTGCCGTCCAGAAAAGCGGACAGCATGTTGGCATGAGTTTCGACGCCGGGGTAGGCTCTCCCAACCGGCGTGGCGCGCAGGTCGCGCAGGCCCGGCGTGGTCGAGCCTACCAGCACCAACTGGCCTTGCAGCTGCAACGGAGACAGCTTGCCCTCCAGCACGTCGGAGGCAGAGATATAGCGGAAAGACCCGCCCGTTACATCTCCCAGGCCGCGGAATGGGATGGGGGCTGTCAGCTTGTCGTCCACTGGCAGCGCAAGCGCCCTGCCGCCCTGGCGGACTTCAATGCTCTGGAGAATGTCATAGGCGCCGTCGGGCGCCGCCAGCGCGTATCCCGGATGCACTTCGGACTGGCCGAGAAACGCACGGAACATGGCCAGGGCGAGTGACTCGTAATATTTACCGCCGTGCTCCACCAGCAGGGGAAGTGAGCGCACCACACCATCATCGTCGGTAATGGAGTTGATGAAACCGGCCCGGGGGGCCGCTTGCGCCAACACCGGAATGTTGCTTCCGTAACCGTTCCACGAGGTGGCGCTCAGCGGCAGCCCACGCAGCCGCTCAAGGGGCAGGGCGGGGTCCGGAAGAACCCCTTTGGTCCGGCCATCGCGGTCGCTTGTGAAGTAGTAGCCCAGGACAACGGAGCGCCCGTGGAGCGCCTTGGCAAACAGCGCATCGTGGTCCAGCGTGGGCGCGAGGCGCGCCAGTTGCTCCTTGAAACCAAGTTGAGTGCGCAAAGGCCCGTTGGCCAAGCGCTCGAGCGATGCCAGACCCGAGCTACCGTCTGCCTCGGCAAACAGCACGTCAAAGCCCAGCACCGCCACCTGCTGGCGCTCGAACAGCTCGCGCGTCAAAGCCGCAAGCTTGTCGCGCCCCCAGGGCCAGTGGCCCAGTTGCTCCAGGCTCTTCTCGTCAATGTCGACGATGACGATTCGGTCGTCCTGGGTGCGCGGCATGAAAGCCCGCAGCCGCGCGTCATAGATGATGTGATCGAGCCGCTCCAGCACCTGGAGGTGGAGAACTCCGGAAATATGCAGCAGCGCGAAAACCAGCGGCACCAGGGTGACCAGCATGCGTCGCCAGTGCCGTGCCAGCAGAGGCAAGAGGGGTGGTCGCATGGGTTGCTGCGGCGTGGAACTGGGGCGAACCGCAACACGGAAAGGCTCGCACAGCGGCGGCTTGCCCCTTCCGTCGATCAAATCTGCTCAAACTGCATCTCGGTACCGGCCAGTTCGAGGCGATCCCCGTTCTTGAGCGGTACCGGCGTCGTTCCGATCGACGCCCCGTTGAGCAACGGCATGTCAGGCCCTTCCACATGCGCCAGCACAAAGCCCTGGTGCCGTTTGGTGATGGATGCGACGGCAACGCCGGGCTTGCCAATGGTCGTCACCACCTTCTGCAACGACACCTCGCGCCCGGCGGCCGCCCCGGACATGACGCGAATGACGGCAGAAATCTGCAACGGGGCGGGCGCGGTGGCGACCGGGCGCGCCGCCGAACCGATGGGCGGAACCATGCCGGGCTTGAAGATCATCGTCTTCTCGAAATTCTGGCCTTCGGTCTCGTTCAGGAAACGGATCTTGTATTTCCCGACCTCCACGGTGTCGCCATTGCGCAGTTCCTGGCGCTTCACGGCCTTGGCGTTCACGTAGGTGCCGTTGGTGCTCCCAAGGTCC
>NZ_JALEGG010000218.1 GCF_022763525.1 Acidovorax sp. | reverse complement strand
CAACGCGCAGCATGGTGTGGAGGAATCTCATCCCCTGGATTGTGCAGGCAAGTCGAAAACCAGGCAGGTGGTGGTGGCGTGGGCGTACAGCGTGCCGTCCGGCCCCACCAGGCGCGCCTCGGCCGTCGCTAGCTGGCGGCCGCTGTGGATCACCCGGCCTTCGGCGCGCACGCGCGGCACCTTGGGCGTGATGGCCTTGACCAGATTGATGCCCAATTCTGCCGTGGTGTAGCCGCGCCCCGGCTCCATGCGCGTGTGCACTGCGCAGCCGAGGGCGGAGTCGAGCAGGGTGGCAAACCAGCCGCCGTGCACGGTGCCCATGGGGTTCAGGTGCTCGGCGCGGGGCGTGCCCTGGAAGATGGCGGTGCCTTCGCCGACTTCGATGATCAAAAAGTCCAGCGTTTTGGCAATGGCGGCGTAGGGCAGTTCGCCGCGCAGCATGGCTTGCATCTGCTGCAGGCCATTCAGGTGGGCAATCTGCTCACGCCGCGCCACGCCCGGGCCGGGGCCGGCGTCCAGCCGAGCCAGGATGTCGCGCTCTTGGGCCAGCCAGTGTTCGAGATGGTTGTGTTGGGTCATGGGGTGTCCGGGTCCGTGGTGGGGTTGAAGCGCGTGAGTTGCATATGCAATTATTGCAGATACAATTAAATCCATGCAAGCCGAACCATCCACCCTGGTCCCCGTGCTGCCACAGGGCTGCACCAACTTCAAGCTGCGCCAGTTGATGCGGCGCGTGGCCGCGCATTACGACGCCGAGATGGCCCGTTGCGGGCTCAAGACGACGCAGTACTCGCTGCTGTCGCATGTGCTCAAGCTGGGGCCGATCCGTCCGGGCGACCTGGCTGCCGCCATGAAGATGGATGCCTCCACGCTCACCCGCAACCTGCGGCCCTTGGTGGACGCAGGCTGGGTGACGCTGGAGGCCGGCACCGATGCACGCAGCCGTCTGGTGCACATCACGGACGCTGGCCGCGACAAGCGCGCCGAAGCGCAGCGCCACTGGAAAGCGGCGCAACAGGCGTTGAACGCAGCCCTGGGCGTAGAGCGCGTGGTCGCACTGCACGCCTTGGTGGACGACGCATTGGAATCGCTGGCGGCATTGCCAGAGCAGGAGACCCCTCATGGTGAATAGCGCTGCCGCAAAGGCTTCTCCCCAATCCGCCGCCCCATGGGCTTTGTGGCTGGTGTTGCTGGCTGCCGCCGGTGCGTTTGCGCTGACCATGGGCACGCGGCAAACCATGGGTTTGTTTCTGTCGGCCTTGAACACATCCACGGGCCTGGGCATTGGCAGCGTGAGCCTGGCTTTTGCGTTTGGCCAGCTGTGGTGGGGCCTCACGCAGCCGTTTGCCGGGGCCGTGGCCGACCGCATCGGCACCGGCCGCGTGATCCTGCTGGGCGTGGCGCTGGTGGCCCTGGGCACTTTCATCACGCCGTACATGACCACCACGGCCGGGCTGATTTTTGCGATTGGCGTGCTGGCCGCCGGTGGCGCGGGCATGGCCGGGCCGTCGGTGCTGATGGCGGCTACTGCGCGGCTGGTGCCTTTGCAGCAGCGCGGGCTGGCCAGCGGCATCGTCAACGCTGGGGGCTCGTTCGGGCAGTTCGTGATGGCGCCCATTGCTATCAGCCTGACCGCCGCCGTGGGCTGGGCCAGTGCGATGCAGTGGCTGGGCGTGCTGGTGCTGCTGGCATTGCCGGCGGCGTGGGTGCTCAAGGGCAATTCCAACGCGCTGGCGGCGCAGGCCGCCGCCGCATCGGGCCAGAAGGCATTGACGGCGCGCGAGGCCATTGCCCAGGCACTGGCCACGCCCAGCTATCGGTATCTGGCCGCAGGTTTTCTGGTGTGCGGCTTCCATGTGGCCTTCCTCGCCACGCACTTGCCTGGCGTGATTGCTGCCTGCGGCTTGGCGCCCGAGGTGGGCGGCTGGGCGCTGGCCGTCATCGGCCTGTTCAACATCGTCGGCAGCCTGGCCATGGGCTGGGCCGTGGGGCGCTGGCGCATGAAGTCGTTGTTGTCGCTGCTGTATGCCACGCGCGGCCTGGCGGTGCTGGTCTTCTTGCTGGCACCCAAGACGCCGGCGGTGGTGCTGATCTTCGCCGCCGTGATGGGGGTGACGTTTCTCTCCACGGTGCCACCCACGGTCGGGCTGGTGGCCAAGATGTTTGGTACGGCCAACATGGCGATGCTGTTCGGCATCGTGATGCTGTCGCACCAGGTCGGCGGGTTCCTGGGTGCGTACCTGGGCGGCAGCGTCTTCCAGGCTACGGGCAGCTACGACTGGGTCTGGTACATCGACATTGCGCTGGCCGTGGGCGCTGCGCTGGTCCACCTGCCGATCCGCGAAGCGCGGCTAGCGCGCCCGGCAGCCGCTGCCGCCTGAGCCCGCCAGGCAACGCATCCACTTCTTGAAAGAAAGAGCCACCCTCATGACGAAACCCCACGCCAGCAGCGCCGCCACTGTTCGCACATCGCCGATCTATCTGGATGACCTGGCCGTGGGCGACCAGTTCACCAGCGGTGAACACGCCATGGACGAAGCGCAGATCACCAGCTTTGCGGCGCAGTTCGACCCGCAGCCTTTCCATCTGGATGACCAAGCCGCCCGCGCCACGCTGTTTGGCGGGCTGGCCGCCAGCGGCTGGCACACGGCGGCCGTGACCATGCGCCTGCAGGTGATGAGTGGCCTGCCGATTGCGGGCGGCATCATCGGGGCGGGGGGAGAGCTGAGCTGGCCCCGGCCCACGCGCGCCACCGATGTGCTGCACGTGGTGAGCGAGGTGGTGCAGATCCAGCCCTCCAAATCCAAGCCCGACCGCGGCATGGTCACTGTGCGCAGCGAAACCCGCAATCAGCACGGCGATGTGCTGCAGCTGTCTACCGTGCGCATCGTGGTGCCGCGAAGGCCTGGTGCCGCGACGGTGAAAGCATGACCGATACCCTGAACCCACGCACCCGCATGCTGCTGGAGGCGCCCATCGCCCCCACGCTGCTGCGGCTGGCCGCGCCCAACGTGCTGGTGATGCTCGCGCAGGCGGGCGTCGGGTTGATCGAGACCTACTTCGTCGGCAAGCTCGGCACCGATGCATTGGCGGGCATGGCGCTCGTCTTTCCGGTGGTCATGCTGATGCAGATGACTTCTGCCGGTGCCATGGGCGGCGGCATCGCGTCGGCCATTGCCCGCGCCCTGGGCGCTCGGCGGCGCGACGATGCCGATGCGCTGGTGCTGCACGCGCTGGCGATAGCGGCGGTGTTCTCGCTGTTGTTCACTGTGGGCGTGGTGGGGGGAGGGCGCTGGCTTTACACCCACATGGGTGGCACGGGTGGCGCGCTCGATGCGGCGCTGGTCTATTCCAACTGGGTGTTCGCGGGCGCGTTTCTGGTCTGGCTGTTCAACACGCTCTCGGCCGTGATCCGGGGCACGGGCAACATGGCGGTTCCTGCCTACGTGACGGTGCTGGGGGCGCTGGTGCTGGTACCGCTGTCGCCGCTGCTCATCTTTGGCGGGGGCGGCATGCCCGGCATGGGCATTGCCGGCGGTGCGATAGCGCTGATGGCGTATTACCTGATCGGCAGCGCGGTGCTGGCGGCGTACCTGTGGTCCGCGCGCAGCCTTCTGCGGCCGTCGCTGCGGCACATTCGATTTCGCTGGGCCTTGTTCCAAGACATTTTGCGGGTCGGGCTGGTAGGCACCGTCTCTACCGTCGCCACCAACCTGGCGATTGGCGCCACCACGGCGCTGGTGGGCGGCTTTGGCACGGCGGCCATCGCGGGCTATGGCACGGCGTCGCGGCTGGAATATCTGCTGGTGCCGCTGGTCTTTGGCTTGGGCGCACCACTGGTGGCCATGGTAGGCACCTGCATTGGTGCAGGGCAGCGCGAGCGTGCCTTGCGCGCCACCTGGATTGGTGCCGGCATGGCGTTCTTGATGGCCGAGGCGATTGGCTTGTGGGCGGCGGCGTTTCCCAACGCGTGGCTGTCGTTGTTCAATATTGACCCCGCCATGCTGGAGGCGGGCGCGCTGTACCTGCGCACCGTCGGGCCGGTGTACGGCTTTTTCGGCCTGGGCTTGGCGCTGTACTTTGCCTCGCAGGGGGCTGGGCGCCTGCTCTGGCCGGTGATCGGCAACCTCGTGCGTCTCGCGGTGGCGGTGACTGGTGGCTGGCTGGCGCTGCGCTGGGGTGGCGGTTTGGTGGCGGTGTTTGCGGCGCAGGGCGGGGCCTTGGTGCTGTACGGCTTGGTCAACGCCTGGGCGATTGCGGGTGGCGCCTGGTTTGGACCGGTGGGATGGCCGCGCAGCATGGCGGTGTTGCTGCGGCGCATGCCACAGGCATAGATCTGATAAAAATGGACGCTGGCGCTTATTCATCAAGCGCTGGAAGCTATCAATTTGATAGCGATTCCTTGATTCAGACGGGAACGGTGTAGTTCAGCGTCATGCGCCCGCCATCCACGGTCACGATCTCGCCGGTCACGTAGCTGGCGGCGTCGCTGGCCAGCCAGGCCACCACATCGGCAATCTCCGATGGCTCGCCCAGCCGCTTCATGGGAGTGCGGCTCATGATCTTGGTCTTGGCTTCGTCGCTGGTGAGCACCGCATTGGCCGCCAGTTCGGTTGCGATGGTGCCGGGCGCCACCGCATTCACGCGGATGTTCCTGTCGGCCAGCGCCAGGGCCATCACGCGCGTGAGCTGGTTCACGCCGCCTTTGCTCACGTTGTAGCTCGCGATATTGGGGATGGTCAGCACACCGTTGACCGAGCTCATATTGACAATGGAGCCGCCACCCGAAGCCACCATGGCGCGGGCAACGGCCTGGCCGACGAGGAACGAGCCCTTGAGGTTGACCCGCAGCACCGCATCAAAGTCGGCCTCGGTCACCTCCAGAAAATCCGCAGCGCGGAAGATGCCCGCGTTGTTCACCAGCACATCGATGCGCCCATGGGCGGCCAGCACCTGGGCGACCAGCGCATCCACCTGGGCCTTGTCGCCCACGTCGCAGTGCACATACAGCGCGCCCAGCTGTACAGCCAGGGCCTGGCCGCGTGCGTCGTCCACATCCACGATGACGGGTTTTGCACCTTCGGCGGCAAAGCGGCGTACGCAGGCTTCGCCAATGCCCTGCGCGCCACCGGTAACGATGCAGACGCGGCCGCCGTGGCCGAAGTGGATGGAGGACGGGTCAGGGCGTGGGGGTTGAGTCGAAGAAAGCGTCATGCCCGGAATGGTAGCGGGCCGAACTGAGGCGCGGCTCAGGTCTTCTCGGCCAAGTCCCGCAAGATGAGCTTGAAGTCGGGCCAGGGCATGGCTGGCCAGATTTCGGTATGGGCCTTGCCATAGCTTCGCACCAGCAATGAGGCCTGCGTCATGGTCTCCATGTCGGGCGCTTCGATCACGTCCAGGTAATCCCAGGGACCGAGCAGGGCATGGCTGCTCAACCATTTCAGCGTCGGGCAATGGGTTTGGACTTGCTGCGACACATGGCGCTCCAGCGTCTCGAACGTCTTGGGCTGGTGGATTGCCTGTGGCGACAGGCGCGTCAGAAGAATGAAGGTAGGCATGACATTTCTCACGCAGATGCAGCACGGCACCAAGTCTGGGATGCCGGATGCCCGAATCGGGCTGCACCGGCTTTCGGCCCCAGGACGCCCGGCCCCCTTGTTTACTTGGCCGATGCACCGTTCTTGGGGTTGGGCGGCACTTTGGCGCTCCTCGCCGCCAGCGCTTGCTTGAGGGGCCCGGCATGGGGGTTCGTCACTGTGCCCTTGATGACGTCTTCAACGGAGACGCCTTCTTTGGCGTAGTACCCAGATGTCTGGTCCACGCTGTATCGGACATCGCTGAAGCTGACTGCTGCCGCGTTGCCGAAGAGCCCCTTGCTGCCCGACCATGCGGTGATGTCGCCAGGCCCCGCTGTACCCAGGGCAACCCAGTTGACGACGGTCAGGCCACTGTCCGCGCTCAGCGAAAAATTGGACTGCTTCAAGAAATGGCTGACCGCCTTTTCGTTGTTCAGCAGAAGCGCCATCGGACCGGTTTGCACGCCGACTTGAACGCCCACGCTGACGGATCCCACATGGAAAAAGGCAGGGTCACTCCATTCGCCGGACTCGTTGCGCACCAGTAGCACGCCAGGGCCGCCGCCGCCACCCACACCCACCGCCGCGCGGACGTACTTGGGCATCAGGAAAACGCCCTTGGCATCTGCCATCAGGCCTGCAATGCGCGGCTCCAGCTGCATCTTCCTTGCGACCTTGACGGCGTCGTTGACGTGGCGGATGGCGATGGCTTCCGGTGACGCGGGTTTGCGCTTGGCATGTTGAGAGCCTGTGGGGCTGTTGGCAGCCTGTGCCGCCATCGGCTGGAAGGCGCCAGTGCCCGTGATCACGCTGAGCAGCATGAAGGCCGAGGCAAGACTGTGCCTGAAGCGAATTGGTGTTTTCATCGCAATTTCCTTCCGTCCTTTCCGTACCTTTCCGTGCTTTTCGTGCCCTTTTTTATTGGGTGCGCGGCTGAAGGCAGAGCTCCCATGCCGCCTCGAAAGGTGAACAGTTACCGTACTGCGAACCACCCCTGGTCCCAATTGCGTTTGGTCAATCAGGTCCGATGCAGATTGGCGGCCCTTGGTAGCGCTGCGATGTCAGTGCGCAAGCTGCAGGGGCGTTGCGCCATGTCAAGCGGGGAGTGGCGGCGGTGGGCGATGCTGCGCAGGTGTCCTGTCCAGGGGAGTGCATGCGATGAGTGAAGTCATTCTGGACCCCGTCCGTTGGGAGTCCATGGAAGCAGGCGATACCGCGTTCATCGAGGACTGGACGGCGTGCGAGGGCGATCGTGTCCATGCCGGGCAGGTGATTGGCAGGGCCGTGCTGGCTCGGCAGAACGTGGACATCGAGGCTCCGCACGACGGCGTTCTGGAGCAGATCTGCGTGGCGCGTGGCGATTCGTTCGGACACGGCGATGTGCTGGCGCGAATTGTCAATTTCTGAGCCGCGCCTTGCCTGTCCGGCTGATGAGGTGGATCCCAAAGCGGCCGTGCGGCCAGTTTCGCAGTGCGCGTGCGCTCACGATGGGTGGGTGGCCTCGACCCTGGCTTCCTCCACGCTCGCGAGCGCGTGACGAACCGCATCGTCAACGTTGGACAACTCCAGAATCTGAAGCGCGGCGCGAACGCTGTCGGGCACTTCGCGCAGATCCTTGAGGTTGCGCGCGGGCAGCAGGACCGTGCGGACACCCGCACGCTGTGCAGCCAGCACCTTCTCCTTGATTCCACCGACGGGGAGCACCAGGCCGCGCAGGCTGATCTCGCCAGTCATCGCGACATCATGGCGCACCGGTCGCTCCGTGAAGAGCGAGGCCAGCGCAATGAACAACGCCACACCCGCGCTGGGACCATCCTTCGGAATCGCGCCCGCGGGAATGTGCAGGTGAATGTCGGCGTCCCGGAAACTGGCGGAAGACACGCCCAGCTGCGCTGCGCGCGCTTTGACGAGCGTCAGGGCCGCCTGGGCACTTTCCTTCATCACGTCGCCCAATTGGCCCGTCAGATGGAGCTTGCCACTGCCCGGCACCCGTGTCGCCTCGATGAACAGAACGTCGCCACCCGCTGCCGTCCAGGCCAGACCCGTGGCGACGCCGGTCACGTTGCTGACCATGGCCAGGTCGTGTTCGAAGGGTGTCGGCCCCAGGATGGCGTCCAGATCGGCCGCATGAACCTGAACTTGCGCGGCGGCGTCCTCGGCAACCTTCACTGCCGCATGCCGCATGACGCGGCCGATCTCGCGCTCGAACTGGCGCACACCGGCTTCTCTGGTGTAGCCCGAGACGATCGCACGAAGGGCCTCGCTGTCGAGCTCGCATTGGCCCTCGGCCAGACCGCTGGCCTCGCGCTGGCGTCTCACGAGATAGCTCTGCGCGATTTCCAGTTTCTCTTCCTGCGTGTAGCCCGCCAGTTCAATCACCTCCATCCGGTCTCTCACCGGCGCAGGCACGTTGTCGATCACGTTCGCGGTGGCAATGAAGACAATCCTGCTCAGGTCGAAGGGCACGCCCAGATAGTTGTCGCGGAAACTGTTGTTCTGTTCGGGGTCGAGCACTTCGAGCAGCGCAGCCGATGGGTCCCCCTGGGCGCTCGCACTCATCTTGTCGATCTCGTCGAGCATCATCACGCAGTCCCGCACGCCCGCGCGCCGCAATCCCTGCACGATGGCGCCGGGCATGGCTCCGATGTAGGTCCGGCGGTGGCCGCGAATTTCCGCCTCGTCGTGCATGCCGCCAAGAGACACGCGCACAAACGGGCGCTCGATGGCACGCGCAATACTTTGTCCCAGGGAGGTCTTGCCAACGCCAGGAGGGCCCGCGAAGCAAAGAATCGGGGCCCTGCCTGCCGGGTTGAGCTGACGGACGGCCAGGAATTCGATGATGCGGTCCTTCACCCGGCGCAGGCCGAAGTGTTCGGCCTCCAGAGTCTGGCGCGCGGTGGAAAGGTCCAGCGGGGATGCGGGGCCAGCGCTCCAGGGCAGATCCACCATCCACTCAAGGTAGGAGCGCAGCATGGATGACTCGCTGGAGCCGTCAGGCATTCCGCGCAGGCGGCTGAGTTCCTTGCGGGTGTGCGCGTCCACCTCGGGCGGCATCCCGGCGGCGGAGATTTTTTGCTCCAGGCGGGTGAACTCCTCCTCGTCCATGCCGGTTTCTCCGAGCGCTGCCTGGATCGTCTTGAGCTGCTGGCGCAGCAGGAACTTGCGCTGGTGATCGTCGAGATGTTCCTTGGTCCGCTCGCCGATTTCCTTGGACAAGCGCAGCACCTCAATCCGATGGGAAAGCAGCTTGAGCAGCGCCTTGACCCTCTCGGCGGGATCCACCATCTCCAGCAACGCCTGCTTTTCGTTGGTTTCGGCATCGACCACGCTGGCCTTGATGTCAGCCAGGGCAGGGGGCTGCCGCGTCGTCTGCAGCGCATGGATCAGCTCCGCAGGCACGCTTGGCAGCAGCGACAGGAGCTCGGTTGCGCGTTCCCGCAGCTGAAGCGCGAGCGCCTCGGATTCGGTCGATGGTGTGGCGGCCTCTTCGATGGTTTCGATCCTTGCGGCGAGGAAGGGGTAACCCTCGGCAGGCGCGACGATGCGAAAGCGCTTCAATCCGTGAACGATGGCGTGAATTTGCTCATCATCATCGCCCAGGTGATGAGCGGGGGTGGCGAGGGTGCCCATGGCGCACAAGTCCTCGACCCGCGGATCATCATTGCGCGGGTCCTTTTGCAGCACGACGCCGATGGGATGCTTGCCCTCAATGGCGTATTTGAGCGCCGCAATCGACTTTTCCCTGCCCACGCTGATGGCGGTCACGACCTTGGGAAACAGCACAAGATTTCGCACAGGAATCAACGCCACGACATCGGTTGGGGTCAAAGGCGGCGAAGGGGAGGGCGGGGAAGCAGGCAGGGGCTCCATCATGAGGTCTCTCCAGCGAGTAGATCAGTGGAAGCAGAATGAGAACTGGCGGCTTTTTTTGGCGCGCAGCGCGGCCACGCAATGTCTGCCGGGCTCAAGGGCTGGGCGGCGTGCGCCGAACCGTTTCGCTCAGCCAGCAGCTTGCCTGCTCGTCTTCAACCTGCTCAAAGGTTCGGTAAAACTGCCCGACGGAGCCAAACTCCTCGGGAGCCAGCAGACACACCACTTCATCGGCCAGCGGGCGTACCAGCGCAATCCCCCTTGGAGACGCTACCGGCACGGCGCAGATGAGCCTGGCTGGCTGCAGTGCGCGCACCGCGTGCAAGGCGGCCACCATCGTGGCCCCTGTGGCGAGGCCGTCGTCGACCACGATGGCGATACGGCCGCGCGCGTCCGTGGATGCCCGATCAGGTGTGTAGCGCTGCCGTCGCTCCTTGAGCACATTGAGCTGATAGCGTTTTTCTTCGTCGATGTAGCGATCATCGGCTCCGGCGGCTTGCGCATGGGGGGCGATGTATGACCACCCGTTCTCGGCGACGGCGCCAACGGCAAATTCGGGCGAGGAGGGCGCACGGAGTTTCCGGACCAGGACGACATCCAGTTCCCCGTCCAGCCGATTCGCGATCACTCGTCCTATCTCGATCGCCCCGCGAGGAATGGCGAGGATCAGCGGGTTGCGCCCCTTCCAGTGCATCAAGGCCTGGGACAGCCGCTCTGCGGCATCATGACGATTCACGAAGAACACCTGTGTGACCTCCTGGCTGTCCGGCAATGCTTGCAAGTTGCGCTCGCAGCCGGTTTGAGCACGATCAAACCAGATCAGTCCACAGGGCCGAGGTGCTGCAAAAACCAGGCGCCCGCCAGGCTGGCCACCACGTCAAGCGCTCCTGTTTCCTCAAAAAGATGCGTGGCGCGCGGAACGATCTTCAGCTGTTTTTTGCAACGCAGGCGATCCAGGGCCGAGCGGTTCAGTGCCATCACCTCGGGGTCTGCTCCGCCCACGATCAGAAGGGTTGGAGCGAGGACGTTTGCCAGCGCATCGCCAGCCAGGTCTGGGCGCCCGCCGCGCGACACCACAGCCCTTACCAGCTTCGGATACTGCGCAGCTGCGACCAAGGCGGCGCCCGCACCCGTGCTGGCGCCGAACAGCCCGATGGGCTGGCTGCAGCGCACCGACAGATCGTCAATGGCGTGACCCACCCTCTGCGCAAGCAAGGGAATGTCGAACACGTTGGCGCGGTCCCGTGCTTCTTCTTCGGTGAGCAGGTCGAACAGCAAGGTGCCGAGACCGCGGTGCTGCAATGCTTCGGCAACCAGCCTGTTGCGGCGGCTGTGGCGGCTGCTGCCGCTGCCATGCGCAAAGACGACGACGCCACGGGAAGGGCTCATGAGGCATAAATGGCCTTCGAGCCGGTGCGGGCCAACGGCGATGGAAAGGGTCTCGGGCATGCCAATCCTCCTCAGAGCCCAAACGGGTAGGTGTCGGGCAAGCCCTCGATCACCTCGGTCGTAAGGGGTGACACCGCACTGGATTGGTCTACCCAGATGTACTCATCGAATTGCCGGGGGAGCACAGCCTGGAAGTAGTGGCTCTGTAGTTCGGTCTCGGGTCGGTAAATGACACCGATCGCGCGTTCCAGCCGGGGTTTCGACAAATCCTCAATCAACTGTTCAGATTTCGGATTTCGAAGTGGCAGCAGAAAGTTGGCGCACCCCGCGTCGTGGCAGAGGCGTTCGTAACTGCCCGCCATCGATGGGCGAATCTGCTTGACTTCCATCGGACCATCCCAATCCGATGCCGCCGCAACATGGCCGCTGTGCGTGCCGAACCCGACCAGATAGGCGCCTGCGCCGAATTCCTCGCGGCACAGCTGCCCGATGTTGTGTTCACCTCGGCGTGACATCTCGGTAGCCCGGCAATCTCCGATGTGCGAGTTGTGCGCCCAGACAATGGCCTTGCTGCGAGGGCCGTAAAAGTTCAGCAGGTTTTGCAATGTCTCGAACATGTGGCTATCGCGCAGGTTCCATGAGGCGCGCGAACCGTAGTACATCTTGCGGTAGTAGCGCTCGGCATTGGCCACCAGGCGCGCGTTCTGTACCGCATCCAGGAAGTGTTCGCCATCCTGAGCGGCGTAGCGCTGTTCTGCGATGAGCAAGTCGGACAGCATCGAGACGACCTCGCGTTCGCAACTGCGGTATTGATCATTGAGAGCCACATACCCGTAGCTTGCTGGGTTGGACTGCCAAGGCGTCAGGCAAGCGTAGCGCCGCCGGGCGACCTCTGCGGTGGCCGGGTCCACCTGCTCCAGATACGCGATCACCGAATGGATGGAGTTGTAAAGGCTGTAGAGGTCCAGGCCATGGAGAGCAACCCGCTCGTGTTTGGGCAGCCCTGTATTGCGGGCGCGGAGCCAGTCAACACATTTGCGAGTCTCTTGGTTGCGCCACATCCATGCCGGAAATCTTGCGAAAGCAGACCATCGCGCGGAACGATGGCCGGCATGGCGGACGTAGCGATCAATCCGTGCGGCGTCTGGCCAATCGGCTTCGATGGCGATGAAATTGAAACCCTTGCGGTCGATCAGTTCGCGCGAAATGTTCTCTCGCATCCGGTAGAACTCCGAGGTTCCATGGGTCGCTTCGCCGAGCAATACGACCCGAGCGTCGCCAATGCGGGCCAGCAGAGGTTCGAGATTCGCGGAGTCGACCGTATCGAACTGCTCGCAGGCGGCTGCAATGGCTTGTACCGCCTTCGGTGGCTGCATTACCGCGAGGCGTGCGGCTTGCGCAGCCAGCGGGGCCACCCGGATGTCGGCCATGTCTTCGACCGTGAAATCTTCGGGCCCCTTGCGTGTCAACCGAATGAGTTCCTGAACGGCCGGGTCCGCGCCCGCGGGCAAGACCATGCGCCCGCCCAGTGCAAGCTGAGCCTTCAGCGCTCCCACCAATTCCGCGCCGCCAGGATTTACGAAGATCGCATCGAAAGGACCATGGTCCGGCAAGCCCAGCCTGGCATCCGCATGGACGATGCGCACATGGGGACACCGCAGTTCTTGCAGAGCGGCGGCTGCCTCGGCTGCCAGGGCAGCGCTGGATTCCACGCTGTAGACCTTTGCTGCCAGCCGCGCGAGCACGGCGGTGGCATAGCCCGAGCCGGTGCCTATCTCAAGAACCTTGGCATGGGCGTCGAGCGACAGCGCCTCGGCCATGAGGGCGACAAGATACGGCTGAGGGACGGTTCGATCTTCGTCGATCGGGATGGCCGCATCCTCGTATGCGAGGTTCTGCAGCGAGGGCGGCAGGAAGATCTCCCGCGGCACGCTGCGCATGGCCTCCAGCACATTGGGGGCCCGGAGGCCCCGTGCTTGAAGCTGATTTGCCACCATTTCGTTGCGGGCGCGTTCAAAATCAAGTTGCATGGCCGTCCCTTCATTGCACTGAAGAGTTTGGTTTCGGGCTGGAATGGTTCGTTTGTGATGACTCAACTGCCTGCATCGGTCGCAAACGATCCGGAGGCGATCGGAACTACCGAACAGAGAACAGCACGCGTGGGTAGATACGATGTATATTATGTTAAATCAATGATCCGAGAGATGGCCTGGGTGTGGGCACGGCATGCCGGGCCCTTGGCTTCCCCCGTTAGGCGTGCTCCTCCCAATCACCGCAAAAAATGGAGCGACAGGCTTGCTGCGCCTCGCCAAGAGGCCCAGCAGAAGCCTGATCACCTCTTGCATCGGCACGCCATCTATGCCGAAACAGCGACCGGCTGTATAAATTGGTTTACGTTTGTGCGTCTATCGATGAGACTGCTGCAAACAAGGGGGGATCGTCATGCATGCACGTCTTCTAAATAAACGCCGGTGCGCTCTCTGGCTAACGGGCGCCGCCCTTGGAGCGTCAGCGCTGTTTGCCACGGGTGCCCAAGCCCTGGACAAGGCGACTGGCCCGGTGGTGCTCACCGTCGAAGGTGCCATCACGCACACCAACCATGGGGCTCAGGCGCAGTTCGACATGAAGATGCTGGAGACGCTGCCCCAGCACAGCTTTTCCACCAAGACCCCGTGGTACCCAGCCGCCGTCACTTTCACCGGCCCCCTTCTGCGCGATGTGCTGGCTGCCGTGGGCGCCAAGGGCAGCAAGATCACGGCCGTGGCCCTGAACGACTACAAGACCGAAATTCCCGTCGAGGATGCCACCCGCCACGATGTGATCGTGGCCCGGCTCATGAACAACCGGCCCATGCCCGTGCGTGAAAAGGGCCCTCTGTTCATCGTCTACCCCTTCGATACCAAGACCGAGTTGCGCAGCGAGGTGTACTACAACCGCGCGGCCTGGCAACTCAACAGCCTGCGCATCAGATAGCCCATCGCATGGCCCGGCCCAGCAGACTCCCACGCATGCTCCGCAGCACACACATCTTGCGGTTGATCATTGCGGGGCTGGTGCTGGCCTATGTGGCCATTGCTGCCGTGCAGTACAGCCAGTACCGCAGCGTGGAGGCAGTGATGCGTCGCGGTGATGTCAACGCACTGTGGTCGTTTCTGCAGCTCAACGTCGAGTATGAAAAGCTGGACCACGCGCTGCACCAGTTCGAGCTGGACCCTGCCAGCATCTCCATGGAGAAGCTGGAGCTGCGGTACGACCTCTTCCTGAGCCGTTTCAGCGCGCTGGAGAGCGGCACTTCGCGCACACTGATGCAGGACGAGCCCATCTATGCCCATGCGCTGGCCGCGCTGCAGCGGTTTGTGGCGGCGGGTGACACCTACTTCGGTGCCAGCGTAGATGCGCCTTCACGCCAGGCCAATATGCGGTTGCTGCGCACCGAACTGGACGGCTTGCGTGAGACGGTGCAGGAGCTTTCTCTCAATGCTTCACGCGTGTCTGCCTTGCTGGGCGATTCGCGCAATGCCGAAGTCAAGCACCAGACCCTGCTGACTACCGGGCTCACGGCATTTCAGGCGCTGCTCACGTTTTTGCTGGCCTTTGCGATGGCACGGCAGTTCATGGAGCGTGAAAAGGCCACCTCGCAGGCGATGGCTGCGCAGAACGAACTGGTGGAGGCCCTCAAGCGCAACGAAGAGGTCCTGGAGGCCCGCGTGGCAGAACGCACGGTGGAACTGCAAAAGGTCAACGCAGCGCTGCGCGAGCACGAAGACGAACTTGAGATTGCCCGCGCCCGCGCCGAAGACGCCTCGCAGATGAAGTCGGACTTCCTGGCGAACATGAGCCATGAGATCCGCACGCCCATGAACGCAGTGATCGGCATGAGTCACCTGGCCCTGGGCACCGACCTCACGCCGCGCCAGCGCGACTATGTAGAAAAGATCCAGCGCTCCGGCCAGCACCTGCTCGGCCTGATCAACGACATCCTGGACTTCAGCAAGATCGAAGCAGGCAAGCTCGAGGTGGAGGTGGTGGACTTTGACCTGCGCGGCGTTCTGGACAACGTAGCCAACCTGGTCAGCGAAAAATGCGCGCACAAGGGTTTGGAGCTGCTGTTCGATGTGGACCCTGCCCTGCCCGACGACCTGCGCGGCGATCCGCTGCGCCTAGGGCAGATTCTGGTGAATTACGCCAACAACGCGGTCAAGTTCACCGACGAGGGTGAAATCATCGTGCGGGTCACGGAAACCTCGCGCGACGATACCGGCGTGCTGCTGCGCTTTGAGGTACAGGACACCGGCATCGGCCTGACTCCTGAGCAACAGTCGCGGCTGTTCCGGTCGTTCGAACAGGCAGACACCTCCACCACACGCAAGTACGGTGGCACCGGCCTGGGGTTGGCCATCTCCAAGAAGCTCGCCGGGCTCATGGGCGGCGAGGTGGGGGTGCAAAGCCAGCCTCACGTGGGCAGCACTTTCTGGTTCACCGCCCGCCTGGGCCTGGGCACCCCGCGCCACGCGCCGCTGCTCCCGACCCCCGATCTGCGCGGGCGCCATGTGTTGGTGGTGGATGATAGTGAGCCGGCGCGGCATATCCTCGGCGAGATGCTCGCCCGCATGAGCTTTGCCGTCACCACGGCCGCCTCCGGCGAGGAGGCAGTGGTCCGGGCGCACGCTGCCGAACAAGCGGGCCGCCCCTGCCAAATCGCCTTTGTGGACTGGAAAATGCCCGGCATGGACGGGTTTGATACGCACCGGGCCCTGGCCCGCCTGCGGCAGCCGCCCCAAACGGTCATCGTGACCGCCGCAGGCCACGACGACGTGCAGAGTGAGCTGCAACGTGCCGGGCTGTCGCTGATGTTATCCAAGCCCGTCAGCCCCTCGCAGCTGTTTGATGCCGCCATGCAAGCCCTGGGCGGCCCGGTGCTGTCGTCTGACGGGCGTGGCGCGCAAGCGGCGCCACGCCGCACTACGCACTTGTCTGCCATCGCTGGAGCGCGGGTGCTGCTGGTGGACGACAACGACCTCAACCAGCAAGTGGGCGCCGAGCTGCTGGGCGGCGCAGGTCTGGTGGTGGATGTGGCGCAGAACGGGCAGGTGGCGCTGGACATGCTGGCCCAGACCCGCTACGACCTCGTGTTGATGGACATGCAGATGCCGGTGATGGATGGCCTCACTGCCACCCGGCACTTGCGTCAGAACCCTGCCTGGGCGCAGTTGCCAGTGCTGGCCATGACGGCCAACGCCATGAGCCGCGACCGCGACCTGTGCCTGGAAGCGGGCATGAACGGCCACCTGCCCAAGCCCATCGACCCTGACCAGCTGTTCGCCGCCCTGCTCCAGTGGATTGCGCCACGCACTCCAGGTGAGATCGAAGCAGGCGAGGCAGACGCCAAGCTGCAGCCGCCTGCGGGTGCCTCCCTGGATGCCGAGGGGGTACCCCGCCCCACTCCTGCGCCTTTTGCGGACGACGCCCTGCGCCGCATCGACGGGCTCGACGTGACCGCCGGCCTGCGGCGCGTGCTGGACAAACGGCCCGCCTATGAGGGCCTGCTGCGCAAGTTTGTAGCGGGACAAGCCGATGCGGTGGAGACCACCCGCGCAGCTTTATCCGCCGGGCGGCTCGACGAGGCCCAGCGCGCCATGCATACGCTCAAAGGCACGGCCGGCACCATTGGCGCTCCTACCGTGGCTGCCCTGGCGCAGCGGGTGGAAGAAGCCATTGCGCAGAAGGCTTCGACCGAACTGGTGGAGCCGCTGCTTCAGCCCCTCGAAGCGGCATGCCGGGCCCTGATCGCGGCGCTGCAACGGGCTCTGCCGGCGGAAGAGCTGGTCAGCGCGGAATCTGCCAGTGCCCCCCGGATGGACGCATTTGAAACCCGCCAACTGGTGGCGCAGCTGGATGCACTGCTGGCCGACGACGACTCTGACGCCATCCAAGTTTTCAAGCAGTCCGCTCCCACCCTGCAGGCTCTGCTCGGACCGGGGTACGGGCAGATGAAACGAGCACTGGAGAGCTACGACTTTGTGGAGGCACTTGCCGTGTTGCGCGAGTCGTCCACCGCACATTCCAACAACAAGGAGGACCCAGTCCATGAATAGCCCATTCGCGCCCAGTGGCAAATGCACGGTGCTGGTCGTAGACGACACACCCGACAATCTGTCGCTGATGAGCGACCTCCTGCGTACCGACTACAAGGTCAAACTGGCGCCCAGTGGCGAGCGTGCCCTGCAGATCGTAGCGGGTGACAGCAAGCCCGACCTGATCCTGCTGGACATCATGATGCCGGACATGGATGGCTACGAGGTGTTGCGTCGCCTGCAGTTCAACCCCGACACTGAAGACATCCCCGTGATCTTCCTCACAGCCATGAGCGCGGCCGAGGATGAAAGCATTGGCCTGGAGCTGGGTGCGGTCGACTACATCACCAAGCCCGTCAACGCCGCCATCGTGATGGCCCGGGTGCGCAACCATTTGCAGCTCAAGCGCGCGCGCGACTTCCTGGCCCAGCACAACCAGTTTCTGGAGCAAGAGGTGGCCAACCGCACCCGGGCCGTCGCCGAGCTGCAGGACGCCACCATTCGCGCCATGGCCTCCCTGGCCGAAACGCGCGACAACGAGACCGGCAATCACATCCGGCGCACGCAGCTTTACGTGGAAACACTGGCCCGTCACCTGCAGCACCACCCCCGCTTCAAGGAAGAGCTGACCGACGCCGCCATCGAAACCATCTTTAAGTCTGCCCCGCTGCACGACATTGGGAAGGTCGGCATCCCCGACCGCATCCTGCTCAAACCCGGCAAGCTCACACCGGAAGAGTTCGAGATCATGAAGACCCACACCACGCTGGGGCGTGACGCCATCATTGCAGCCGAAACCGGCACTACGCAAGACAACCCATTTTTCCGCTATGCCAAAGAGATTGCGTACCGCCACCAGGAGAAATGGGACGGCTCAGGCTACCCCGAGGGCCTGGTGGGCAACACCATTCCGCTCTCCGCGCGGCTGATGGCTGTGGCCGACGTGTACGACGCGCTGATTTCCGAGCGCGTCTACAAGCCGGCCTACTCTCACGAGCAGGCGGTAGCGATCATTCGCGACGGGCGGGGCAGCCACTTCGACCCCGACATGGTCGATGCCTTCCTGACCCTGTCCGAAGAGTTTCGGCGCATCGCCCAGCAGTTTGCCGACGCTGAGCCTGCGCGGCTGGCCGCGGTAGACCGCCTGGCAACCGATTTACCCATGGAGCGCATCGAGCTGACATCGCGCGAAGAGCCGCTCTGAGTTGCGGAGAAACCTCACTTCCCCTGCCACGACACGGCGCAGGGCAAGAGTGCCTGAGCGGCGCAACACGGGGTGTGCGGGTTCACCTTGCGATGGTCGCCGCAGTTCATTTCAATTGTCCGGCCCCAGCACTTCGCCATTGGGTCCCCAACTCACCCGGGTCAGGCCGGGCTCCAGGGCTTCCAGCCGCCGGCGCTCCAGCTCGGTGGCGCTGAGCTGGCCGAACTCGTGGCGGCCCACATCCGCCAACTCGCTCTCGTGGCGCAACTGGTCTGCCCGCTCCAGCGCGGCGCGCACGTGGCCCAGCAGATCCTTTTCGTCCCAGGGCTTGAGGAGGTAGCGGAACACTTCCGCGTCGTTGACCGCGCGCATGAGATTTTCCGAATCCGACGATGCGCTCAGGATCATGCGCACCGCATTGGGCTGGATGGCGCGCACCAGGCCCAGGAACTCCACCCCCGTCATCAGCGGCATGCGGTAGTCGGAAATCACCACGTCGAAGGCTGCCTCCTTCAGGCGACCCAAGGCCACTTCGGGCTCCACCGTGTCATCGACGCGCAGGTCCGGCCCGAACCCTGCGCGCAACACCCGTTTGATGGCGGAGACGACGTTCGGCTCATCGTCCAATAAAAGAATTCTCTGCATGGCCTGCCTCTTGGGATTTGTTTACGGTTTGATCGGCAAGATCATCTCAATGCCATCGCGCCCTTCGCGCAGCTTCAGCCGCTTGATCAGTTCGACGGTGAGCACATGGTCGGCCGTCAGCAGCACGGCGCCTTCACTGGACAGGAGATCCCGCGCCAGCACCATCCCCGGCCGCAGCTGGCCTGTGCGCAGCATGCGCGGCGGTGCCTCGGAAACGGGGGCGGCCTTCAGCAGCATTTGAAGGAAAACGTCCACCACTTCGGGGTGAAACTGCGTCCCCCTCCCCCGCGCAATCATCGACCTGGCGTCCGCAGCGTTCAGGGGGGTGGAGCTGAGGTGGCCGATCTGCAGGTCATCGTAGGTGTCAGCTACAGCGAGGATGCTGGCCCCCAGGGGGATCATGTCGCCCGCCAGACCGTCCGGGTAGCCCTGACCGTCATAGCGTTCGTGGTGGCTTCGGATAATGTTGGCCACGACGTGCATGTCATCCATCGCCATGAGGGCCTGTTCGCCCAGGGTGGCATGGCGACGGTACTGCAACATCTCCTCCTCGGAAAACTTCGGCACGGGGCGGCCCAGCAGGCTATCGGGCAGCGCGATCTGGCCGATGTCATGCATCAGCCCCGCGATGAATGCATCCTGCTGGTCGGCTTCGGGCAGATTCATGGCGCGCGCCGTGCGGCGGGCCAAATCGGCCACACGGCGCGAGTGGCCGGACAGGTGCCCGCCGCGCCATTCCAGAAGGTTCGCGAACACCTTGATGGAATTGAGGTAGTTCTTCTTGAGCTTCTGGCTGAGGGAAAGCAGTTCGCTGGTGCGCTCGGCCACTTTTTCTTCCAGTGTCTCGTTGAGCTCGGTCAGCTGCTGGTTGCGGGCCTTGAGCAGGCCCTCGAGCCGCTCCTTCTCCCGCTCCAGCGCGTGCCGTTCGAACACCTGGCGGGCCGTGGTCAGCACCTCGCCATCGTCCCAGGGCTTGGTGATGTAGCGGTACACCTCGCCGCTATTGATCGCGGCGATGGTGGAGTCCATGTCGGCGTAGCCGGTGAGCAGCACGCGCGTGGTGCGCGGCCAGCGCTGGCGAATCTGCGCGAGCAGCTCGGCGCCGCTCATCCCCGGCATGCGCATGTCAGAAAAGACCAAGTCCACGGGTTCCAGCTCCAGCATAGCGAGCGCTTGTGCACCACTGTTGGCTGTGCTCACCTCGTAGCCGCTGCCGCGGAACAGCCGGCGCAACGCCGCAACGATGTTGGGCTCGTCGTCCACGCAGAGGATCTTCCAGGCCGGTGCAGCCTCCGAGCCCACGCCGGCCGCAGGCTGCACCGAATGGGGAGGCGGCATGGCCGGCGCAGGCGCGGCGGTGAGGTCGTCGGTATCCGCGTTCATCAAAAAACCTTGAACAGGTTCAGGCCTCGGCCGGGTGCTGGATGGGCAGCGTCACGCGAAAGCAGGTGCCCTCCCCCGGCTCGCTGGTCACGTCAATGCTGCCCAGGTGCTTCTTGACGATGCCATACGACAGCGAGAGCCCCAGGCCCGTACCCTTGCCCACCGGCTTGGTGGTGAAGAACGGATCGAAGATCCGGCCCAGGTTTTCCTTGGCGATGCCTTCGCCCGTGTCCTGGACTTCGACCCACACCTGCGTGTCGTTCGCACCGGTGCGGATGGTGATGGTGCCGCGGTCCGCCCGGATGGCATGGGCCGCATTCACGAGCAGGTTCATGAAAACCTGGTTGAGCTCGGAGGGGAGGCATTCAATGTCGGGCAATTGACCGTACTCCTTGACCACGTCCGCCTTGTACTTGATTTCGTTGTTGACGATGTTCAGGGTGGAGTCAATGCCATGGTGCAGGTCGGCCAACACCCACTTCTGCGAGGTGTCCACCCGTGAAAAATCCTTGAGGTTCTGCACGATGTTTCGCACCCGCGTGATGCCATCTTTGGACTCGGCCATCAGGGTGGGGATGTCTTCCTTGAGGTAGTCCAGCTCGATTTTCTCGCGCAGTTCCTTGAGCCGAGCCGCCACCGGGTTTCCCGCCAGGGCAGACTCCGCCTCTTCGTAGGCCGCGAGCATTTCAAACAGGTCGGCCAGGTAGCGCTCCAGCGTGCCGAAATTCGAAAAGATGAAGCCGATGGGGTTGTTGATCTCGTGCGCCACGCCGGCCGCCAGCTGGCCGATGGATGCCATCTTCTCGGACTGCATGAGCTTGTCCTGCGCGTCGGAGAGCTTGGCGTTCAATTGCTTGAGCTCTTCGTTGGCGCGCAGCAGTTCCTGTACGCGGTGTTCCGCTGTGTCTGCACCTGAAGCGGCGGTCTCTGGCGTGTGCCTGTCCGGCACCGTGGAGAAGGAAGCTATCGTGTTCATGCCGTTCACCTCAAGGAAGCAATGCGTGGCAGACAACGTCGTGCTGCTGGGAAACCGCGTCAAAAACCTCCATGCACTGCGCATCGGTCAGTGCCATGCGGCTCCAGGCGTCCAGCGCCAGCAGCGGCACCATGTCGTCTTGCTGGTGGGAGAGGTCCAGCCCGTGGGCGATGTTGTCGGCCACGTGCACTAGATCCGTCAGGCCTTTGGTACTGTCGGCCGCTGGGCGGTGGTGGCAGGAAATGGCGGCAACCACCGCCGGTGCAAAGCGCCAGTGCTCCGCCACCACGCCGCCGACATCGGCATGGTCCACGCCGAACCAGTGTTTTTCAGCCACGTGCATAAGGCAGTCCTGCTCAGCGCGGTAGGCGATGGCCTGCGCGTACTCGTCGGGGTAGGCGCTGATGAGCACCAGTCGGCCTATGTCGTGCAGCAAGCCCAGCGTGAAAGCGGCGTCCACGTCCTGCCGCGTGCGCTGGGCAATCGCATGGGCCGTGAGCGCCGTGCCGATGGAGTGCCGCCAGAAAGCATCGAAGTCAAAACCCTCGCAACGTGAACTGGCAAATCCTCCAGCCAACCCTGCCGCGGTGGCCACGCTGCGCAGGGTGCGCAGGCCCAGGATGGTGGTGGCTTCTGCAATGGAGGTCACCTGGCGCGGCAGCCCGTAAAACGACGAGTTGGCCAGCCGCAGCGTTTTGGCGGCAATGGCCTGGTCCTGCGATATCTTGGCTGCCAGTTGCTCCGCGGAGACCTCGCTGTCGCCCAGCGACTGGATCAGCTCCAGCACCACGGCCGGTAGCGCGGGCAGCTCGCGAACTGAGCGCCGAATGGCTTCGGGGGTGAGCTGCATCATGGCGCTTCCCCAGGCCGTTGGATCGTGCGGTAGCGCAGGATGAGATGGAGCAGAGGGTTGAGTTGCTCCATGCGAAGCGCGGGGCGGAACAGGTGGTGCAGCCTGGCCTGAGTTTCTTCGATCGAGCCCTGCCGCCCACCAGGTGCGGAACCGCCTGATCCTGACGGATCTGCCTGCACAGACACGGCCTGGATGCCGCGCTGTTGCAGGTTGTGCAGCATGCTGCTGGTCACGGGGGCGCCGGCAGGCAGCAGCAGTTGGGCGTGCGCATCCAATACCGGTTGCGCCAGCACAAGCCCCGAGGGCACGGATTGCACGGTGGTGGCGAGAGTTTGCATGGTTTCCTGCATCGATCAGGTCTCCCTGCTGGGCACGATAACCAGCAGCCGCCCTCGTGACTGGGCATCATCCCCCACCGCACGGCACACCACGCGGTAGGCGCTGCCAGCAACGAAGACGTCGTGGTAAGTTTGATCGGCTGCGCGCCACACGGGCCGCAGGGCCTCAGGCAGCACCATGTCCGCCGGGTAGCCGAGCAAAGGGGCATCTTTACCCAGCAGTGCTTCGGCATCCGCGTTGACAAAAGCCACCATGCCTTCGAGGTCTACCCCCACCACCGCCGCCGGAATGTGGTCCAGAACCTCTCTGGCTACGCTGAGGCTACTCTCTTCGCGGTGAATCTGGTCGCGCTGATTCGTGAGCAACTGTTGCAAGCGTTCATTCACGGCGCTCAGCTCTTCGTTGGCCGTCAGGACGGCATTGGCCAGGCGCTTGTTTTCGTCGGCCATTTCCTTCTGGGCGAAGGCTTCGGCAATGTGGCCGCGCAGCCGCTCGTCGTCCCAGGGTTTGGTCAGGAACTTGTAGATGGCGCCTTCGTTGATCGCGTCGGTGATGGATTGCAGCTCGGTGTAGCCCGACAACACCATGCGAACGGTATCGGGGTAAAGCTCCTTGGCGCGGCGCAGGAACTCCACCCCGGTCATGCCCGGCATCCGCTGATCGGACACGATCACGTCCACGGTATGCTCGGCCAGGCGCTGAAGCCCCTGGGCTCCGCTGTTGGCTGTCACGATGTGGTAGCCGTCGCGGCGCAGAAGGCGGCGCAGCGCGGCCACGATGCTGTCCTCGTCGTCCACCAGCAGCAGCGTGCGCTGGTGCTGACGGCGCAGCAGCAAGTGCTCGGGCAGCGCCTTGCGTTCTTGCAGCAGCGTGGTCATGGCCTCGGCCGACACCGGGCCACTGAAATAAAAGCCCTGCATCTGGTCGCACCGGTTTGCGATCAGCAGCGCCAGCTGGCCCTCGGTCTCCACCCCCTCGGCCAGCACCTTCATCTGCAGGCTGTGGGCCATGTTGATGATGGCGCGGGTGATGGACACATCCTGCGAGGCCGCCGTGACGTCGTGCACGAAGGAGCGATCCACCTTGACGACATCGATCGGCAAGGTGCGAAGGTAGCTCAGGCTGGAGTAGCCGGTGCCGAAATCGTCCAGCGAAATCTCGATGCCCAGCGCCTTGAGGTTGCCCAGAATCCGGGCGGTGCGTGTGCTCTCGCCCATCAGCGCCCCTTCGGTGATCTCCAGCCCAAGCAGCCGCGGGTCCAGCCCCGTGTCGATGAGGATTTTCTGGATGCGCTGGACCAGGTCCGGCTGCTGCAGCTGGCGGGCCGAAAGGTTCACCGCCACACGCAAGCCCGGGTAGCCTGCGCGTTGCCATTGCAGGGCCTGCTGGCAGGCTGCGCGCAGCACCCATTCGCCAATGGGCACGATCAGCCCTGTGTCTTCGGCCACCCGCAGGTAGCTGGAGCGGGAAACGGCCTGGGTCTCCGGAGTGTTCCAGTGCAGGAAGGCCTCCACCCCCACCACGGTGCCGCTGACCAGTTCCAGCTTGGGCTGGAATTGCAGCTCGAACTCCTGGCGGTCCAGCGCGCGGCGCAGGCCGGATTCCATCGCCAGCCGGAAGATGGCCTTGGAGTGCATGCCCTCGCTGTACACGCAGATCTGGTTCTTGCCCAGCTCATGGGCGCGGTACATCGCTGCCTGCGATTGCTGCAGCAGCTTCTCGGGATCGTCGCCGTGGGCGGGGTACAGGGAAATGCCCACGTCGCACGCCACCTTGATGTCATTACCGCCCAGGGGGATGGGAATCGACAGCGCCTCCAACAGCAGCGCAGCCGTGTTGCGGGCAAGTGCTTCATCCACCGCATCGTCTCGCGCCAGCACCAGGGAAAATTCGCCGCCCCCAAAGTGCGCCAGCAGGTCGTCCTGCGCGGTCTGGGGTTGCAGGCGCTTGCCCACCTCGGCCAGCAGTTGGTCGCCCGCCGCGTAGCCCAGCGATTCGCTCACCAGCTTGAGCTGGTCGATCTCGATGCTCAGCACGGCGAGCTGGCGGCCTTGGCGCGCCGCTTCGCGGATCTTGATGTCCAGGTACTCCGTCAGCGCGTTGCGGTTGGGCAGGCCGGTGGTTTCGTCCGTGTTGGCCAGCTGGTCCAGCCGCTGTTCGGCGGCGCGCTGCAGGGTGATGTCCTGCAGCAGGGTGACCGTGCGCACCACCCTGCCCTCCCCGTCCGCATCGGCCAGCACGCGGTGCAGCACGGTCCGCAGGCTGCCATCGGCATGCACGATGCGGTGCTGGAACTCGCAAATGTCGTCGGGAGAAACGCCTTCGCTGATCGCCTGGACATAGGGCCGCTCCACCACGGGGACGCGGGCCAGCAGCCAGTCCCGTTCGACAGGCGCATCGGTGGGCGGCACCCCGAAGATGGCGTGCATGCCCGGCGAGAGGGTCACGGCGCCGGTGACCAGGTCGCACTCTGCCGAACCGATGCGGGCCAGCTCTTCGGCATTGCGAAACAGCTGCGCACGCTGCTGCGCGTAGCGTGTCGCCGTCTTGATGGCGCTGACGTCGTGCAGTGTGACAAGGTCCGCTGCCTGCGACGACAGGAAGATGCGCGCGCCCCATACCTGCGCGCTGAACCGCGTGCCATCCTTGCGGACACATTCGATTTCATAGGCGTTGCCTGGCACGCCCGCGACCCTAGCCCGTGCCTGGGAGCGCACCAGGTCGCGGTACTCGGGAGCGCACAGCAACATGGGATCCATCCCGTCCAGCATTTCCTGCTGGGTGTAGCCGAACATCTCCCAGAGCTTCGGGTTCACGAACAGGAAGCGGCCTTCCTGAATGACAAACACGGCTGCCTGTACCTGCTCGATCAGCAACCGGTAGTCGCCGTCGGTGAGTTCCACGCCTTTGCTTTCAGCGAATGTGCCGGTGTTCATGGCGGGGCCTTCTCGTTACAAGGCGGCCCGCAACGGCCGGAACGGGGCCGGGCGGAGACACGCCTGCGCCTGCCAGAAAGCTGTGGGCCTGGTTGCTGCCGGGGGGCGCCTGGGGCTGGTCATCAATGCAGTTCCTCCATGGGCCTTTGGGGTCGGTGCTTCCTGACCACTTTACCCATCCGGTTAGGGCCTGTCATCACCTCCAAAACAACGAACCATGCGGGTTATCCAGTGGTAGCGCAGCTGTGTCGGGCAGCCCGGCCACAGCGGCCGCCGAAGGTTCAGCAGGCCTGCGCAGCGGTATTCACGGTCTGATGCCCTTTCAGGCCCAGCGTGGCCAGCAGCTGCACGTCGGCCTGCACATCCGGGTTGCCCGTCACCAGGAGCTTGTCGCCGTAGAAGATGGAGTTGGCGCCCGCCAGAAAACACAGCGCCTGCACCGCGTCGCCCAGCTGCTGGCGGCCGGCCGACAGGCGCACCCGCGCCTTTGGCATGGTGATGCGCGCCACCGCAATCACGCGCACGAAGTCAAAGGGGTCGATGGGCTCGCTGTCGGCCAGCGGCGTGCCCGGAACGCGCACCAGGCTGTTGATGGGCACGGACTCGGGGTATGGCTGCAGGTTGGCCAGCTGGGCGATCAGCCCGGCGCGGTGCACCGGCGCCTCGCCCATGCCCACGATGCCGCCGCAGCACACGCTGATGCCCGCGCTGCGCACGTGTTGCAGCGTGTCCAGCCGGTCTTGGTAGGCGCGGGTGCTGACCACGTCCGTGTAGTACTCGGGCGCCGTGTCGAGGTTGTGGTTGTAGTAGTCCAGCCCGGCGTCCTTGAGGGCCTGCGCTTGGTGCGACTCCAGCATGCCGAGGGTGGCGCACGTCTGAAGGCCCAGCCCCTTCACGGCGCCGATCAGGGCGCTGACTTTTTCGATGTCCCGGTCCTTGGGCGCGCGCCAGGCTGCGCCCATGCAAAAGCGGGTGGCGCCCGCGTCCTTGGCGGCCTGGGCGGCGCGCACCACCTCCTCCACTTCCATCAGCTTGTCGGCCTTAACGCCCGTGTCGAACTCGGCCGCCTGCGGGCAGTAGCCGCAGTTTTCGGGGCAGCCGCCTGTCTTGACCGACAGCAGCGTGGCCAGCTCGATGTCGCCCTCAGGCCAGTGTTGGCGATGTATTGTCTGGGCTTCGAACAGCAAGTCCATCAAGGGCTTGTCGAGCAGTGCCTGGATCGCCTCGACCGACCAGGGACCTTGCGCCAAGGGGACCGGCGGGCGGCGATGCAGTTGCACGGGTTGCGCAGGCTGGGCCGCCGGGGTGGCGGTGGGGGTCAGGGTGGTGGGCATGTTCGGGCTCCTTCAGTCAATCAAGGCGTTGGCCTCTGGTGGCGGGGATTCGCCAGCAGACCGGGGTACTCGTCGGTCGCGGCGCGTTCAAATCGCTTCTTCGTCCGTTCAACGCGCCCGGCACCGCGGGAGATGGGCCAGGGACATGCTGATTGGGGGCGAATTCTGGCGGAGAAAACGGCACTTGCGAACGCTATGGGGTCACAAAAAGTGCCAACAAAACGCTGCACGCAAAAGCCGGCAACGGCGCAATTCTTTGGATGCAGAAGAGCTCGTTTTGGGCGCAATTGGAGGTTTTTGGCGACCCGGTACGCACCGACTTTTCGACCGGTCGGCAACCTGGTTCCATTTGCCGCCATCTGCTGGCGAATGGGCGCGGCACCCCTGTGAAGATCGGCGATGTTGTTGCTGCAACGAGCGCCGTTACCCGCCGGGCGCCCTTTAGCCGGCTCAGAATGCTCAGCCCAGCGCCGCAATCACATCGGCAGGCGCCTGCACCAGCTCGATCAACACCCCTTCGCCTGCAATCGGAAACTCGTCGTTGCTCTTGGGGTGCAAGAAGGTGATGTCGTATCCCGCCGCGCCCTTGCGGATGCCGCCGGGTGCAAACCGTACGCCCTGCGCCGTGAGCCACTCCACCGCCTTGGGAAGGTCGTCGATCCAAAGGCCGATGTGGTTGAGCGGCGTGGTGTGCACTGCGGGCTTTTTGTCAATATCGAGGGGTTGCATGATGTCCACCTCCACCTTGTGGGCGCCCTGCCCCATGGCCAGGATGTCTTCATCCACGTTCTCGCGCTCGCTCTGGAAGGTGCCGGTTTGCGTAAGGCCCAGCATGTCCACCCACAAGGTTTTCATGCGCTGCTTGTCGGTGCCGCCGATGGCGACCTGCTGGATGCCGAGGACTTTGAAGGGGCGGGGGCTAGCGGTCATTAGATGCTCCTGATTTGGTAGCTGCTTGCACTTTGTTTGCAGGCGTCACAGCAGATTTGGCTTTAAAAAAATTTCACGTATCCGCTCACAGCTCTCGCAGCAGCCAACTGCTGGCCGTGGCGAAATACTCACGCAGCCAGGCGTTGTAGCGGATGTAAAGCGGCGTGGATGCCGGCACCGGTATGGTGTGGGTGTAGCCCACCTTGCGGGCAATGCGCTGCGCGCGCAGGGTATGAAAGTCGCTGGTGACCACGGCCACGGTGGCGTCGGCCCCTAGCCCTTGGGCCTGCAGCAAGGGCAGGCTGTAGCGCAGGTTCAGTTCGGTGCTGGTGCTGCTTTCTTCCTGCAGGATGCGCCGCGCATCCAGCCCTTGTGCCCGCAGATAGTTGCCCATGACCTGGCCCTCGCTCAACGTCTCGTCAAAGTCCACCCCGCCGGACACCACCACCCATGCTGCGGGATGTGCCGGGCCACTTCGTAGGCCTTGTCCAGCCGGGCACGCAAGGCGGGCGACGGCTGCCCCTGCGGCGTGCCGCTGCCCAGTACCAGAATGACCTGGGGCGCCAGGCTGGCTGTCGCCTTGTCGGCATGGACTATGCGTTGGACCAGCACCGCCCAGAATGCCGCAACGCTGATGGCCCAGAGCAGCAGCAAGGCACAGCAAATACGCCACAGCCTGCGCCGCAGCGCCGTGCGGTCCAGCCACGCGTGCACGCCGTGCCAGCGCCACGCAAGCCAGCTCCCCGCTGCACCCAGCATGGCAGGCACCGTCACGCCCGTGGAGAAATAGCCCAGGGCCATCAAGACCAGGCCATCGGCCAGCAGCACCGAGCCCACCGCTGCGCAAACCCAGCGCAGCGCGGGCCATTGCCCGCCGCGCACAGGCGATATGTTTGTCCGTTGCGCGCCGGTCAAGCCAGCGGTCACTGGAATTCCAGAATCACCTGGTCCACCGCCAGCGATTCGCCCTTGCCCGCCACGATCTTGCCCACCACGCCATCTTGCGCGGCAAAGAGGATGTTCTCCATCTTCATGGCTTCGATCACGGCCAGCTTTTCACCGGCCTGTACCTTCTGGCCCGGCTGCACGGCCACGTCCACCAGCAGGCCGGGCATGGGCGAGAGCAGGAACTTCGACAGGTCGGGCGGCGCCTTGTAGGGCATCAACTGGTGCAGCCGCGCACCCAAGGGCGAGAGCACCAGGGCTTCGATCTGCGTGCCGTTGTGGGCGATGCGCAGGGCCAGCGGGTTCTTGCCCGCGCCGCGCTCCACCTGGGCGGTGAAGCCCTGGCCGTTGCAGGCACCCTGCACGCGGATCTGTCCCAGCGTGGCGTTGCTACTGATTTGATAGCTCTTACCGCCGACCAATACTGCGCTGGAGCCCGATTTGTCTTCAAAGTCAGACACCGTCACTTCGTGGTGCTGGTTCTGGCCTTCGGCGCCCAGCGTGACAACTACAAACTGCTCGCCCACTTTCACCTCGTGCCCGGCCAGTTGCCCGCTGATGCCCGAGGCGCGGGCGCGGTAGCGGCGGTTCATGAAGGCGGCCAGGGCCACCAGGAACAGTGGATCGTCGTGCGGCACGTCTTCCGCATGGAAGCCCTTGCCGTAGTGCTCTGCAATGAAGCCGGTGTTGAACTGGCCCGACACGAACTTGGGATGCGCCAGCAGCGCCGCCTGGAACGGGATGTTGCTGCTGATCCCGCGGATCACAAAGCCGTTGAGCGCCGCGCGCATCTTGGCAATCGCATCGTTGCGGTCGGTGCCGTGCACGATGAGCTTGGCGATCATCGAGTCGTAGTACATGGGGATCTCACCGCCCTCGTACACGCCCGTGTCCACCCGCACGCCCAGCTTCTTGCTGGTGTCGGACTGGAACATCGATTCCTCGGGCGGCTGAAAGCGCACCAGGCGGCCGGTGGACGGCAGGAAGTTGCGGAACGGATCTTCCGCGTTGATGCGGCACTCAATCGCCCAGCCGTCGCGCTTCACATCGGCTTGCGTCAAAGGCAGCTTCTCGCCCGCGGCCACGCGGATCATCAGCTCCACCAGGTCCAGGCCGGTAATGCACTCCGTCACCGGGTGCTCCACCTGCAGGCGGGTGTTCATCTCCAAAAAGTAGAAGTCCTGGTCCTTGCCGACCACGAACTCCACCGTGCCGGCCGATTGGTACTTCACCGCTTTGGCCAGCGCCACGGCCTGCTCGCCCATGGCCTTGCGCGTCGCGTCGCTGATGAAGGGCGACGGCGCCTCTTCGATCACCTTCTGGTGGCGGCGCTGGATGGAGCACTCGCGCTCGTTCAGGTAGATCACGTTGCCATGGCTGTCGCCCAGGATCTGGATCTCGATGTGGCGCGGCTCCTGCACAAACTTCTCGATGAAGATGCGGTCGTCGCCAAAGCTGTTGCGGGCCTCGTTCTGGCAGCTGGCAAAGCCCTCGAACGCTTCCTTATCGTTGTAGGCCACACGCAGGCCCTTGCCACCACCGCCCGCGCTGGCCTTGATCATCACGGGGTAGCCGATGCCCTTGGCAATCTCCACCGCTTGCTCGGGGCCTGCAATCGCGTCGTTGTAACCCGGAATGGTGTTGACCTTGGCCTCGTTGGCCAGCTTCTTGGACGCGATCTTGTCGCCCATGGCCGCAATCGAATGCGCCTTGGGTCCGATGAAGGCAATGCCCTCGTCTTCGCAGCGCTGGGCAAATGCGTCGTTTTCAGACAGGAAGCCGTAGCCGGGGTGGATGGCCTGTGCGCCGGTCTGCTTGGCGGCGGCAATGATCTTGTCCGCCAGCAGGTAGGACTCGCGGCTGGGCGCCGCGCCGATGTGCACAGCCTCGTCGGCCAGCTTGACGTGGCGGGCTTCCTTGTCGGCGTCGGAGTAGACGGCGACGGTGGCGATGCCCATCTTGCGGGCGGTGGCGATGACGCGACAGGCGATTTCGCCGCGGTTGGCGATCAGGATTTTGGTGAACATTTCAAAGGTTCCGTTGTCTTTTCGGTGCTATATGGTCAATCGCTTATTGCAGGCCCAATTGCTTGCGCATGGCCTGGTTGCGGGCGTCCGCGCGTTGGTAGGCAGGACGCGCGTTGAGCCGCTCGACATACGCCGTGAAGATGGGTGTGGGCTCGATCTGCTTGAAGTCCATCATGAACCGCAAGGTGCCGCCGAACACCACGTCGGCCATGGAAAACGTGCCGCCCAGCACGAAATCCTTGCCGGCAATGGCGCTCTCCGCCGAGGCGATCATGGTGTCGTAGCGGCCCCATCCGGCCGAGACCTCCTTGACCTCCCAGCCCGACGCCTTGGCCATCACCGCCGGCTCGATCACGCTCGGCGCAAACAGCGACCAGCGCAGGTAGGTGCCGCGTTGGGGGTCGTCCAGCGCCGGCGCCAGACGGCCTGGCGCATAGCGGTCCGCCAGGTACAGCGCGATGGCGGCCGCTTCCGAAACCACCAGGTCGCCGTCCACCAGCGTGGGCAGCTTGCCCATCGGGTTCTTGGTGACCAGGTCCGGCCCTTTCTGGGCGCCGTTCATGATGTCGGTCACGATGAGGTCGTAGGCGACACCTACTTCCTCCAGCGCCCAAAGGGTGCCGGCCGCGCGGGAGTATGGGTGGTAATAGAGTTGGACGGACATGTCGGTGCTCCTGGCTATTCGGGTGTCATCGGTGCTCGTGCAGGGCTCAGGCGGTCCACAGGCGGCGCCCTCTGCTACTTCAAAGCGGAATGTTCCCGTGCTTGCGCCACGGGTTCTCGATCTTCTTGTTCTGCAGCATCACCAGCGAGCGGCAGATCCGTTTTCGCGTCTCGTGCGGCAGGATCACGTCGTCGATAAAGCCACGCGCGCCGGCCACGAACGGGTTGGCAAAGCGCTGCTTGTATTCCGCCTCGCGGGCGGCGAGCTTGGCAGGGTCGCCTTTGTCTTCACGGAAGATGATTTCCACCGCGCCCTTGGCGCCCATCACCGCGATCTCGGCATTGGGCCAGGCCAGGTTCACGTCGCCGCGCAGGTGCTTGCTCGCCATCACGTCGTACGCACCGCCGTAGGCCTTGCGGGTGATGACGGTGATCTTGGGCACGGTGCACTCGGCATACGCGTACAGCAGCTTCGCCCCGTGCTTGATGATGCCGCCGTACTCCTGGCTGGTGCCGGGCATGAAGCCGGGCACATCGACAAACGTGACCACGGGGATGTTGAACGCATCGCAAAAGCGCACAAAGCGCGCGGCCTTGATGCTCGACTTGATGTCCAGGCACCCTGCCAGCACCAGCGGCTGGTTGGCCACGATGCCCACCACCTGGCCTTCCATGCGGGCAAAGCCGATCAGGATGTTCTTGGCGTACTCGGGCTGCAGCTCAAAAAAGTCCCCGTCGTCCACGGTCTTGAGGATCAACTCCTTCATGTCGTAGGGCTTGTTGGGGTTGTCGGGCACCAGCGTGTCCAGGCTCAGGTCCATGCGGTCGGCCGGGTCGTTGCTCTTGCGCACGGGGGCCTTCTCACGGTTGTTGAGCGGTAGGTAGTTGTACAGGCGCCGCAGCATCATGATGGCTTCGACATCGTTCTCGAATGCCATGTCGGCCACGCCGCTCTTGGTGGTGTGGGTGATGGCACCGCCCAGTTCTTCGGCCGTGACTTCTTCGTGCGTCACGGTCTTCACCACTTCGGGGCCGGTCACGAACATGTAGCTGCTGTCCTTGACCATGAAGATGAAGTCCGTCATGGCCGGGCTGTACACCGCGCCGCCCGCGCAGGGGCCCATGATCATGCTGATCTGCGGCACCACGCCCGAGGCCAGCACGTTCTTCTGGAACACGTCGGCATAGCCGCCCAGGGACGCCACACCTTCCTGGATGCGGGCGCCGCCCGAGTCGTTGAGGCCGATCACGGGCGCACCCACCTTCATGGCCTGGTCCATGATCTTGCAGATCTTCTCGGCGTGCGTTTCGCTCAAAGCGCCGCCGAACACGGTGAAGTCCTGGCTGAAGACGAACACCAGGCGGCCGTTGATCATGCCGTAGCCGGTGACCACGCCGTCGCCGGGCACCTTGTTGTCCTGCATGCCGAAGTCCGTGCAGCGGTGCTCCACGAACATGTCCCATTCCTCAAAAGTGCCGTCGTCCAGCAGCAGCTCGATGCGCTCGCGGGCCGTGAGCTTGCCCTTCTTGTGCTGGGCGTCGATGCGCTTCTGGCCCCCGCCCAAACGGGCGAGTTCGCGCTTTTTCTCCAGTTGGTCCAGGATGTCTTGCATAGTCGTCCTTCGGTGAAATGCTGTCTTGTGGGAATGGTTTGCTATCTATTCAGTAGCTGCTTGCGCTTGTCCTGATTGCGCCAGCAGCAGATTTCGTGCTGCAGTGGATGCGGCAATGCGCCCCGCCACCACGTCCTGCTGCAACTGCGGCAGCAGCGCGCGCACCTGCGGGTGCTGGCGGAAAGCGAGCTTGAGGCCCGCCTCGATGCGCTCCCACATCCAGGCCAGCGCCTGCTTCTCGCGGCGCTGGGCCAGGCGGCCGTTGGCGGTTTGCAAGCGGCGGAATTCGCTGACGGCCGCCCAGAAGCTGTCCACGCCCTGCCCCAGCAGCGCGCTGATCTGCACGACCTTGGGGTGCCACTGGGTAGCGTTGTGGTGGGCATGCTCGGGGTTTCCATGCTGGCTCAAGAGCCGCAGGCTGGAGGTGATCTGCGCCTCGGCCCGTGTGGCGGCGTTCTTGTCGATGTCGGCCTTGTTGATGACGACCAGGTCGGCAATCTCCATCACGCCCTTCTTGATGGCCTGAAGGTCGTCGCCCGCATTGGGCAGCTGCATGAGCACGAACATGTCCGTCATGCCCGCCACGGCAGTTTCGGACTGGCCCACGCCCACGGTCTCGATGATGACCACGTCGTAGCCTGCGGCCTCGCACACCAGCAATGCCTCGCGCGTCTTTTCGGCCACGCCGCCCAGCGTGCCGCTGCTGGGGCTGGGGCGGATGTAGGCGCGTTCGTTGACGGAGAGGTGCTCCATGCGCGTCTTGTCGCCCAGGATGGAGCCGCCCGACACGGTGCTGGAGGGGTCCACCGCCAGCACGGCTACGCGGTGGCCCTGGGCGATCAGGTACAGGCCCAGCGCCTCGATGAAGGTGGATTTGCCCACGCCGGGCACGCCGCTGATGCCCAGGCGGAAGGATTTGCCGGTGTGGGGCAGGAGCGCCGTGAGCAGCTCGTCGGCCTGGGCGCGGTGGTCGGCGCGGGTGGATTCCAGCAGCGTGATGGCTTTGGCCATGGCGCGGCGTTGGATGGGGCCGGGCTGGGCGGTGATGCCTTCAAACAGACCTTGCAGGGACTTGATCCGGCCTTCGACGGGCTCAGGCTGAACGGGCGGGGGTGCGCTGACTTCATTTCCAGAAGAACTGAGCACGTTACATGCCTTCGTTTCGTGTTCCCCCAACCGTTCGGGCTGAGCCTGTCGAAGCCGGGGCGTAATGGTGGCTTTGCCGTGCGACTGGGCTAGTTTTTGCACTCGCCCCCAGTCACCCGCAATCAACGCTTCCTTCTTGGCCCTTGACCAGCCTTTGACCTGAAGCTCAAAAGCCAGCGCGCCTTCTCGGGTCTCAAACTCGCCCTGCCAAAGAAGCTCGACTGGCTTGCGCAGCGAGGTGTAGCCTACGTCGCCGTTGAAATGCTGCTGCATGCGCAGTTCCATGTCATCGGTGTGGCCGACGTAGTAAGAACCGTCGGCGCAGCGCAGGATGTAAACGTAAAACGGGCGCATGCTCAGTCGTTGATTTGGGCGGACGCCTTGACCATCCTCAGCCGTTCAGCCTGAGCTTGTCGAAGGCTTGCACAGATGCGCGCCCTGGCTTCGACAGGCTCAGCCCGAACGGTCGGGGTTGTGGCAAAGAGTGATGTCACGCTGCCACGGCCTTGCGAATTTGTTCCAGCACATCCTTGGCGCTGGCCGGGATGGGGGTGCCGGGGCCGTAGACGCCCTTCACGCCCGCTTCGTACAGGAAGTCATAGTCCTGCGCAGGAATCACGCCGCCCACGAACACGATGATGTCGTCAGCGCCCTGCTTCTTCAGCTCGGCAATGATGGCGGGCACCAGCGTTTTGTGGCCGGCGGCCAGCGTGCTCACGCCTACGGCGTGCACGTCGTTTTCAATGGCTTGGCGCGCGCACTCCTCGGGGGTCTGGAAGAGCGGGCCCATGTCCACGTCAAAGCCCAGGTCGGCGAAGGCGGTGGCCACCACCTTGGCGCCGCGGTCGTGGCCGTCCTGGCCCAGCTTGGCAATCATCACGCGGGGGCGGCGGCCCTGGTCTTCGGCAAAGGCATTGATTTCGGTCTTGAGTTTTTCCCAGCCTTCGGCCGAGTCATAGGCAGCAGCGTACACACCGGTCACCTTTTGCGTATCGGCGCGGTGGCGCCCAAAAACCTTTTCCAGCGCATCGCTCACTTCGCCCACCGTGGCGCGCAGGCGGATGGCCTGGATGGACAGATCCAGCAGGTTGCCTTGGCCCGACTCTGCTGCAGAAGTGAGAGCATCCAGCGCTTGCTGCACCTTGGCTGCGTCGCGTTTTGCCTTGATTTCCTGCAGGCGGGCAATCTGGCCGTCGCGCACCTTCATGTTGTCGATCTCGAGGATATCGACCTTGTCTTCCTTGGCCAGCTTGTACTTGTTGACGCCAACAATCACGTCCTTGCCGCTGTCGATGCGCGCCTGCTTCTCGGCGGCAGCGGCCTCGATCTTGAGCTTGGCCCAGCCGCTGTCCACGGCCTGGGTCATGCCGCCCATGGCCTCGACCTCTTCGATGATCTTCCAGGCGGCGTCGGCCATGTCCTGGGTCAGTTTCTCCATCATGTAGCTGCCGGCCCAGGGGTCGATCACGTTGGTGATGTGGGTTTCTTCCTGAATGATGAGCTGTGTGTTGCGCGCGATGCGGGCGCTGAATTCGGTAGGCAGCGCAATGGCTTCGTCAAAGCTGTTGGTGTGCAAGCTCTGCGTGCCGCCAAACACGGCGGCCATGGCCTCGATGGTGGTGCGCACCACGTTGTTGTAGGGGTCCTGCTCGGTGAGGCTCCAGCCCGAGGTCTGGCAATGCGTGCGCAGCATCAGGCTCTTGGGGTTTTTCGCGTTGAAGCCCTTCATGATGCGGCACCACAGGAGGCGCGCGGCACGCATCTTGGCCACTTCCAGGTAGAAGTTCATGCCGACGGCCCAGAAGAACGAAAGGCGCCCGGCGAATTCGTCCACATCCATGCCCTTGGCGATGGCGGTCTTCACGTATTCCTTGCCGTCGGCCAGCGTGAAGGCCAGCTCCAGCGCCTGGTTGGCGCCCGCCTCCTGCATGTGGTACCCCGAGATCGAGATCGAGTTGAACTTCGGCATGTTCTTGGCCGTGTACTCGATGATGTCGCCAATGATTTTCATCGACGGCTTGGGCGGGTAGATGTAGGTGTTGCGGACCATGAACTCCTTGAGGATGTCGTTCTGGATGGTGCCGCTGAGCTTGTCCTGTGAGACGCCCTGCTCTTCCGCCGCCACCACGTAGCCGGCCAGCACGGGCAGCACAGCGCCGTTCATGGTCATGGAGACGGACACTTTGTCCAGCGGGATCTCGTTGAAGAGGATCTTCATGTCCTCCACGCTGTCAATTGCCACGCCGGCCTTCCCCACATCGCCCGTCACGCGGGGGTGGTCCGAGTCGTAGCCGCGGTGGGTGGCCAGGTCGAACGCCACCGACACGCCCTGCCCGCCAGCAGCCAGCGCCTTGCGGTAGAAGGCGTTGGACTCCTCGGCCGTGGAGAACCCGGCGTACTGGCGGATCGTCCAGGGGCGCACCGCGTACATGGTGGCCTGAGGGCCGCGCAGAAAGGGCTCGAAGCCCGGCAGCGTGTTTGCGTAAGGCAGGTCCTGGGTGTCCGCGGCGGTGTACAGCGGCTTGACGGTGATGCCGTCGGGCGTGACCCAGTTGAGCGCGTTCACATCGCCGCCCGGCGCGGACTTGGCGGCGGCCTTGGCCCAGGCTTCCAGCGAGGCGGGGGCAAATTCTGGCGTGTTGCGGGGGGTGTCACTCATGGCGGGGCGGGCTCCAAAGAAGGCTGGGGGTGTTTGCCGGTGTGGCGGCGAGTTTACATCATTCATAATTATTGATTCAAAATATTCCGCACGCCTTACAATCCGCCCATGTCCGCTGTCACCCTCACGCCCCGCGCCCTGTACGAAGAAGTTGCTGAGCAATTGCGCCAGCGCATCTTCCGCCGCGAGCTGGAGCCCGGCAGCTGGATTGACGAGCTCAAGATTGCCGAGGAATTCGGCATCAGCCGCACGCCGCTGCGCGAGGCGCTCAAAGTGCTGGCCGCCGAAGGCCTGGTCACGATGAAGGTTCGCCGTGGCGCCTATGTGACGGAAATGAGCGAAAAAGACCTGCGCGACGTGTACCACCTGCTCAGCCTGCTGGAGAGCGATGCGGCGGGCGTGGTGGCCGAGCGCGCTACGCCCGAGCAACTGCAGGCCCTGGAGGCGCTGCACAAAGAGCTGGAAGACGCCACCAGCAACCGCGACCGTTTCTTTGCCATCAACGAGCGTTTTCACATGCTGCTGCTGGAGCTGGCTGACAACCGCTGGCGCAGCCAGATGGTGGCCGACCTGCGTAAGGTGATGAAGCTCAACCGGCACAACTCTTTGCTCAAGCAGGGGCGCATCGAGGATTCGCTGCGCGAGCACCGCACCATCCTGGCCGCCATGCTGGCCCGCGACGCCCAAGCCACGGTGCAGGCCATGCAGGCGCACTTTGCGCAGGGGCTGGAAGCGGCAGCCTGAAACCACCGTGTGAACGGCGCCCCGGCGCGGTGTTGCACCGGCGCCTGAGGGCCGCCCTTCCTTTCCTGGCGTTCAGCGCTCCTGCGCCGTCTCCACCCGGTTGCGCCCGCCCGCCTTCGCGGCATAGAGCGCGTGGTCGGCGCGCCGCAGCAGGTCGTGAAAGCTGCGGTCGCCCTCGCCCGCCGAGGCCACGCCCATGGAAATGGTCATGGGAATCAGCGCGTGATCGGTGCGCAGCGGCTCGCTCGCCACTTGTGCGCACAAGCGTTCGCCGGCACAGCGGGCTTCGGTGGTGTCCAGCCCTCCCCAGAGCAGCACAAACTCCTCGCCGCCGTGGCGCGCAGCCAAGTCGCCATCGCGGCAGGCTGCGCGCAGGCGCTCGGCCACGTGGCGCAGCGCCACATCGCCCACCTCGTGGCCGTGCGAGTCATTGATGGACTTGAAATGGTCGATGTCAATCAAGGCCAGCGCCAAGCGCCGCGCTCCGGGCGCACTGCCGCCAAAGCGCCGCTCGCCCACCGTGAGCAGAGTGCGCCGGTTGGGCAGGCCGGTGAGGTAGTCGGTGGACGCTGCGAGCTCCCACTGGCGGCCAATGCGCTCGGAACACATCAGCAGAAAGGCCGTCGTGCCCACCACGGGCAGGAGGGCCGCCACCATGGGGCTGGCCAAGTTGATCCAGCCACCGTCACCCACCATGTCCAGCGAAGGGCTGACGCCCTGCGAGACATAGTACGCAGCCCGCCCTGCCGTGAACACTGCGATCACCGCAAACAGGCTGGCCATGACGCGGCGGCTGCGCGCACCCTCAGGCAACTTCTGCGACACCAGCAGGGCAAAGCTCGCCAGCAACAGCACCGTGAAACAGGATGAAAGAATGAGGACGCGCAGCGAGGTGTGGGGATGAAGCACGGCAAACCAGACCACGCCAGCGATCCCCACGGCGGCGGGAGCCCAGATCCACCGCGCTTCTGGCAACCCATAGAACTGCCGCAGCGCGCGCCAGTAGCCCGTGCACCCCAGCAGCAACAGGCCATTGGCCACGGGGGCGCTGACCTCCAGAGGCATGAAACTGCGGGCCGCATGAATCAGGGCCCCGCCCGCCAGCAGCAGCGTGGCAATGCGCCAGCTGGCGGTGCAGGGGAGTAAAGGAGCCGGGAAATCACGCCCGACCATGCCCAGTACCCACCCGTTGGCCAACATCATCAGCGAGGCGACAACAAAAGCGGTAGCGGGATCCATGGGAGAAGCAGCGCAAGCGCACGCAGCGCAAAAGTTCCGTAAATGGGGCATTGTGGCCGAAGGCACGCTGCGTGCCGCAGGGAGGCAAAGCCGCCCCATCATTCCGCAAATCGGAATGCACCATTTGCAACACAACCGCCGCATGCGCGAGCGGAATTCGCTGGGTCGGTCAGTATCATCCTGCGGGTTTTCACCAAGGCTGCGCCACCACCCGGCGCACCTCACAGCAGGTTTCATGTCACCTACACCCACTGATATCGACGGCGTCCGCACGCTGCCGCAGCTCTTGGCCTTTCGCGCCGCCGCCACCCCCAACGCCGAGGCCTACCGCGCCTTTGACTCCGACGCCCAGGCCTGGACAAGCCTGACCTGGGCCGCCACCGCCCAGCGCGTGGCCGAGTGGGCGCGCGCCCTGGCGGCGCTGCAGCT
>NZ_JALEGG010000217.1 GCF_022763525.1 Acidovorax sp. | reverse complement strand
GCGCGGACGGCGCCGGGTTGCCAGCCTGCGCACCGTGCCCGCGGCCGGCCCGGGCGCTGCCACCCCATCCGCAGCCACCGAGTGGCAGGCACTGGACGCACAGGGCCAAGTGCTGGCGCAAGCTTCGCTCGTGGTGATCGCTGCGGGCGCGGGCAGCCCCACCTTGCTGGCCGACCGCTGGCCCCTGCAGCCCGTGCGGGGGCAAGTTTCATGGGGGCGCTACGCGGCCCATCTGCCGCCGCCAGCGCCCTTTCCGGCCAATGGACACGGCAACATCGTGCCGTCGTTCGGCATGGGGGACCCGAACGGACCCGCCAATGCAGCCCCCGAGCGCGGCTGGATCATGGGCTCCACCTTCGAACGCAACGTGACCACGCTGCCAGCCAGTGCCGCGGACCAGCTCGCCGCGCACCGTTCGCACTGGGACAAGCTGCAAACCCTGCTGCCCGCAGCGGCCCGCCAGCTGTCGCCCTGCTTCGAGGCCCGGCTGGCGGCGGGAGAAAGCGGCGGCCCCGCGCCCGCCACCATCGAACACTGGGCTGCCGTGCGCTGCACCGCGCCAGACCGGCTGCCCATCGTGGGGCCGGTGGATGCCCAGGCCCTGCCGGGCCTGTGGGTGTGCACAGCCATGGGCGCACGGGGCTTGACCCTCGCCTTGCTGTGCGGCGAACTGCTCGCCTCCCGCGTCAACGGCGAGCCCCTGCCGCTGGACGCAAAACTGGCCCGCGCGCTGGCCAGCGAGCGCATGTGAACGGGGCCGCGGCGGCCATGCCTTGGCCTCTCCCCCGCCGGTCCTTACCCTGCGGCTGATCCGTCGCCACTGCGCGACAGCACTTGCTTATATCGATATTTGCATACTCGAAGCACAAAACAATAGTTTGCATCCATAAGAAGGCCCTCTACATTCGCGGCCATGCACGAATTGGCGTTTGTCTTCGCGGGGTTTGCGGTGGGTCTGATCGTCGGGCTCACCGGGGTGGGCGGCGGCTCGCTGATGACGCCAATCCTCATCTTCTTCTTTGGCATCAAACCGCACATGGCCGTGGGCTCAGACTTGCTGTTTGCCGCCTTCACCAAGCTGGGCGGCACCGTGAGCCTGGCGCGACAGCGGTTGGTGCCCTGGAAGGTCGTGGCCCAGCTGTGCGCCGGCAGCATCCCCGCCGCCCTGCTGGCCCTCTGGGCGCTGCGCACCCTGGGCCCCGCCAGCAGCGCGGCCCAGCGCATCATGACCACCACGCTGGGCTTTGCCCTGCTGCTGACGGCCGCGGCCACGCTCTACAAGGCCATTGCGTTTTCTGCCCAGCGCCAAGCCGCGCAGAACGCCGCGCGCAGAGGCTTTGCCGGCGATGCCACCCGTCCGCGCCACTGGAGCCTGCCCGTGCTGCTGGGCGCGGTGATCGGCACCCTGGTCACCTTCACCTCGGTGGGCGCCGGCGCCATTGGCGTCACCGTGCTGCTGCTGGTCTACCCCATGCTGCCGCTGCCGCGCATCATCGGCGCCGACATTGCCTATGCCGTGCCCTTGACCTTGGTGGCGGGCCTGGGCCACGCGTCGCTGGGCTCGGTGGACTGGCCTTTGCTTGCACAATTGCTGGCTGGTTCGCTGCCGGGTATCTGGCTGGGTTCGCGCCTGGTCTCCCGCACGCCCGAGCGCCTCATTCGCTCCGCCTTGTCCGTCCTGCTGGCCTGGGCAGGCTTCAAACTGATTCTGATCTGAGCCCCCTATGTACCAATACACCGCCTTTGACACCCAGTTCGTGAAACAGCGCGCCGCGCAGTTTCGCGACCAGCTCACCCGATGGCAGACCGGCAAACTGAGCGAGGACGACTTCCGCCCCCTGCGCCTGCAGAACGGCTGGTATGTGCAACGCTACGCGCCCATGTTGCGCGTGGCCGTGCCGTATGGCGAAATTGCCAGCCGCCAGCTGCGCGTACTGGCGCAGATCGCCCGCGAGTACGACGAGCCCGAAGCAGCCGTCTTCAAAGCCGCCATGGAAGGCCAGGGCAAGCTGGGCACCACGTTCTTGCCCACACACTGCGCCCACTTCACCACCCGCACCAATGTGCAGTTCAACTGGATTCCGCTGTCTAAGAGCGCGGACGTGATGGACTTGCTGGCCAGCGTGAACATGCACGGCATCCAGACCAGCGGCAACTGCATCCGCAACACCACCACCGACGCACTGGCTGGCATCGCCGTGGACGAGATCGTGGACCCGCGCCCCTATGCGGAGCTGATCCGCCAGTGGTCCACGCTGCACCCCGAGTTCGCATTCCTGCCGCGCAAGTTCAAGATCGCCATCACCGGCGCCAAGGACGACCGCGCCGCCACCGGCTGGCACGACGTGGGCCTGCACCTGGTCAAGAACGATGCGGGTGAGATCGGCTTCAAGGTGTTTGTGGGCGGCGGCATGGGCCGCACGCCGGTCATCGGCACCGTGATCCGCGAGTTCCTGCCGTGGAACCAGATCATGAATTACATCGAGGCCATCGTGCGCGTGTACAACGAGCATGGCCGCCGCGACAACAAGTACAAGGCCCGCATCAAGATTCTGGTGAAGTCCGAAGGCCAGCAGTACATCGACGATGTGGAAGCCGAATACCGCCAGATCCTGGAGATCGACGGTGGCCCCCACACCATCCCGCAGGCCGAATTTGACCGCGTGGCCGCATGCTTTGTGGCACCGAAGTTGGCCGACATTGCCGACGTGGCGCCCGAGGCCCTGCAGGCACAGCTGGACGCGCAGGCAACAGGACACGTGATGTTTGGCCGCTGGCTGCAGCGCAATGTGCACCCGCACCAGAACCCCCAGCTGCGCGCCGTGACGCTGTCGTTCAAGCGCCCCGGTCAGTCGCCCGGCGACGCCACCAGCGACCAG
>NZ_JALEGG010000216.1 GCF_022763525.1 Acidovorax sp. | reverse complement strand
GGCCTGGTGATCGAGCAGGCGCGCGGCCCCGCCGCTGCTGCGGGCGTGCAGCCCGGCGACGTGCTGCTGGCCATCAACGGCGCCCCGGCCAAGAACATCGAGCAGGTGCGCGCGGCCATGGCCAGGGCGGGAAAATCGGTGGCGCTGCTGATCGAGCGCGACGGCAACAAGATCTTTGTGCCGGTGCGGGTGGGTTGATCGGGTAGGGTGGGCGGGGTCGGGCAACGAGCCTTGACCCCAACCCGTTCGGGCTGGGCCTGTCGAAGCCAGGGCACAGCCTTTGTGTTCCACCATTGGCTATGCTCACCCCATGCGCTTGCTGCTTGTAGAAGACGACCCCATGATCGGCGAGGCCGTGCAGGACCTGCTGCGCGCCGAGCAGTATGCCGTGGACTGGGCCCGCGACGGCAACGCAGCCGACACGGCCCTGCGCACCCAGGCGTACGACCTGGTGCTGCTGGACCTGGGCCTGCCGCACCGCGACGGCCTGACCGTGCTGCGCGACCTGCGCACCCGCAAGGACCGCACCCCCGTGTTGGTGGCCACCGCCCGCGATGCCGTGGCCCAGCGCATCGAGGGGCTGGACGCAGGCGCCGACGACTACGTGCTCAAGCCCTATGACCTGGATGAGCTGCTTGCCCGCATCCGCGCGCTGCTGCGCCGCGCTGCCGGACGCGCCGAGCCGGTGTACGAGCACCAGGGCGTGAGCATCAACCCCGCCACGCGCGAGGTGATGGTGCGCGGCACGCCCGTGGTGCTGTCCGGCCGCGAATGGGCGGTGCTGGAGCCGCTGATCGCCCGGCCCGGCATGGTGCTGTCGCGCCAGCAGCTGGAAGACAAGCTCTACGGCTGGGGCGACGAGGTCAGCAGCAACGCAGTGGAGGTGTACATCCACGGCCTGCGCAAGAAACTGGGGCCCGAGCTGGTGCTCAATGTGCGTGGCGTCGGCTATTTGGTACCCAAGATGTGATGGCCAAGCTCTCGCGCGCCTTGCACGGTCTGCTCCCGCGCTCCTTGCGCATGCGGCTGCTGGCCTTCCTGCTCGCAGCCATCGTGCTGGCCGGTGCTGTGCAGGGCGCGCTGGCCTACCGCGGCGCGCTGGCCGAGGCCGATGCGCTGTTCGACTACCACATGCAGCAGACCGCGCTGGCGCTGCGCTCGGGCCTGCCCGTGGATGCACAAGGCTTGGGCCCGGGGCTGGACCCGGAGGACGAGAATCATGAGTTCATCGTGCAGGTGTGGACCAACGAGGGCCTGCGCATTTTTGAATCCGCCGTCGGTGCCGACCTTCCGCAGATTGCCGTGCTGGGCTTCGCCAACGTGCAGGCGCGTGGCGGCACCTACCGGGTGTTCTCCCTGCAGACGCGCGCGCAGGTCATCCAGGTGGCGCAGAACATGGCCGTGCGTCAGGGCATGGCCCGCAGCCTGGCTCTGCGCACGCTGGCGCCGCTGGCCTTCATGGCGCCGCTCCTGGTGCTGGCCGTGTGGTGGGGCGTGAGCCGATCCCTGGCCCCGGTGGAGCGCGTGCGCCGCCAGCTGGCCCAGCGCCAGGCCGACGACCTCTCGCCCGTGAGCGAGGCGCAGCTGCCCGACGAAGTGCAGCCGCTGGTGAGCGAACTCAACCTGCTGTTCGAGCGCGTGCAGCGCGCGTTTGAAACCCAGCAGCACTTTGTGGCCGACGCCGCGCACGAGCTGCGCTCGCCTTTGGCTGCGCTGCGCCTGCAGCTGCAGGGCCTGCAGCGCGCGAGTGACGACGCTGCGCGCGCCGCGGCGGCAGAGCGCCTGTCTTCCGGTATCGACCGCGCGACACGCCTGGTGGAGCAGTTGCTGGCCCTGGCCCGGCAGGAGGCCGCTGCCACCCCGACCGAGCCGGTCGATCTGCGGGCCGTGGCCCAACTGGCGCTGGCCGACGTGGCCGCTGCCGCCCAGGCGCGCGGCACGGATGCGGGCCTGCTCGATTCCGACGCCGCCACCGTGCCCGGCAACGCCGAAGCGCTGCGCATGCTGGTGCGCAACCTGCTCGACAACGCCATCAAGTACACCCCGCCCGGCGGACGGGTGGACGTGCAGGTGCGTGCCGAGGCCCCAGGCCATGCCGTGCGGCTCACCGTGGAAGACAGCGGCCCGGGCATCGCCCCCGAGCACCGCGACCGCGCCCTGCAGCGCTTTGTGCGCGTGGGCAGCGACAGCGCAGCCACCGGCAGCGGCCTGGGCCTGGCCATCGTGCAGGCCATCGCGCAGCGGCATGGGGCGGCGGTGGAGCTCGGCGCATCCGAACGCCTGGGCGGGTTGCGCGTGGTGGTGGTTTTTGCTCCTGAAAACATAGCTGCTGGCGCTTGAAAGGAGAGCGCTGGAGCCCAAAAAAGCTTGAAATGCTGCAGCGCAGCCTGAACGTCGCCTGGGCGCCAGACGGTGTTGGAGAAGGCCCTCACAATGCCACGCGGGTACAGAGCCCGCTTTTGAAAGAGGACTTCGCAGCCATGCACTTCATCGTTTTCGGCGCTGGCGCCATCGGCTGCTATGTGGGCGGCCGCCTTGCGGCCCACGGCCAGGCCGTCACGCTGGTGGGCCGTGCCCACGCCCTGCAGCCCATCGCCGCGCAGGGCCTGCGCGTGACCGACCTGGACGGCTTTGACTGCACCGTGCCTGCGGCCGGAATGCAGCTGGTTTCCACGCTGGCCGAGGCCGCGCCCCGCGCGGACAGCATCGTCCTGCTGTGCGTGAAAAGCGGCGCCACCGAATCCGCCGCGCGCGAGCTGGCGGCCGCCTGCGCGCCCGGCACGGCGGTCGTTTCGCTGCAAAACGGCGTGGACAACGTGGCCCGCATCGCGGCCCAGGCGCCGGCCCTGCGCGCGCTGGCCGGCATGGTGCCGTACAACGTGGTGCTGCGCGGCGCGCACGTGCACCGCGCCACGGCGGGGCACCTGCAGCTGCAGCGCGATGCCGTCACCGAGCGCATCGCGCCGGTCTTCGAAGCCGCGGGCCTCGCCACCGTGCTGCCTGTGGACATCCGCGCGGTGCAGTGGGGCAAGCTGCTGCTCAACCTCAACAACCCCGTCAATGCGCTGTCCGACCTGCCCCTGCGCCAGCAGCTGCTGGACCGTGACTACCGCCGCGTCTTCGCCGCCCTGCAGTCCGAAGCCCTGGCCGTGATGGCCCGCGCGGGCATCCAGCCGGCCAAGGTCACGGCGGTGGCGCCCAAGCTCCTGCCCCATGTGCTGCGCCTGCCGAACTGGCTCTTCACCCGGCTGGCCCAACGCATGCTGCAGATCGACGCCACCGCCCGCTCGTCCATGTGGGACGACCTGGAGGCAGGGCGGGTGACGGAGATCGATGCGCTGTGCGGTGCGTTGATGCGGCTGGCGGCGCAGCATGGCATGGCGGCGCCGCTCAATGCGCGGATGTGTGCGCTGTTGGCGGGGCCGCGGCTGCGGATTTCTGGCGCGGAGATGCGGCGGATGTTGGGGGTGTAGGTGCGGTGGCTTGTCGGGATGTGCCCTTTGGACTCGGGCTACGAAGACGTCGGTCCGTTCTCCAGCGGCACCCTCAACCCCGCCTTCAAGCATCCCAGCGACACCGACGTGCGAAACCGCCGCACGTTGTCGTCGCCCTCGAACAGGCGCCGGGTCAGCGCCTCGTAGTCGGCCATGGATGCCACCGTCACCACCAGCAGATAGTCCGCCTCGCCCGTCACGCTGTAGCACTGCTGCACCGCTTCTTCGGCCGCGATGCGCGCCCGCAGCGGGGCGGTGTGGTCGGGGCGCTCGTTTTCCAGGTGGACCTCCACCACGATGGTGAGGGGCTTGCCAACCTTTTCCGGGTCCAGCACGGCCACGTTGGCGCGGATCACGCCGGTGCTTTGCAGCCGCTGGATGCGCCGCTGCACGGCCGGGGCCGAAAGGTTCACCGCCTGGGCGATCACGCGTTGTGGCGTGGTGTTGTCGGTTTGCAGGATGTCGAGGATCGCAAGATCGAAGCGGTCGAGCGTCGAAGCAGAGGGCGTCATTCGTGTCTCCGCCGATGTCGGGCATGGTGGGTGAAAGTTGCGCCGAGACCCTCAAAACAGAGTCAAAAACGCGCGCGTGTCGAACTATATTTTTGCGCATGAGCATTTCTCCAAGCATTTCCCTTTGGCATCGGTTCTTTCCGTTTCTGGCTGTTCTTGGCTCGGTGACTGCGCTGGGCATTGGCACTTCGTGGGCCAAGCACTGGCTGTTTCCGGCCGTAGGGGCGCAGGGCACCACGGCGTTGCGCGTGGGTTTTTCTGCGGTGCTGGTTCTGCTGCTTTGGCGGCCCTGGCGCTGGCGCCTCTCGCGGGCCGACGCGCGAGCCATCGCCCTGTATGGCGTGGCGCTGGGGGCCATGAACCTCATGTTCTACATGTCGCTTCGCACCTTGCCGTTTGGGCTGGCGGTGGCCATCGAGTTTGCCGGGCCGCTGGCGGTGGCCATCTGGTCGTCCCGGCGCGTGGTGGATTTCGCGTGGGTGGTGCTGGCGATGGCAGGGCTGGGCCTGCTGTTGCCTCTGGGGCTGAACGGCAGCACGCTGGACCCGGTGGGCGTGGCCTATGCGCTGGGCGCTGCGGTGTTCTGGGCGATGTACATCGTGTTCGGCAAACGTGCGGAGCACCTGCACGCAGGGCACTCGGTATCGCTGGGCCTGCTGGTGGCAGCGCTGGTCGTGGTACCCGTGGGCGTGGCGCATGCGGGCGCTGCGCTGCTGTCTCCTGCGGTGCTGCTCATCGGCGTGGCAGTGGCTGCCGTCTCCAGTGCCATTCCGATTTCGCTGGAGATGATGGCCTTGAAGCGCCTGCCCCGGGGCGCGTTCGGCATCATGATCAGCATGGAGCCCGCAGTCGCGGCCGTGCTCGCATTCGCGCTGCTGGGCGAGGTGCTCAGCCCGGTGCAATGGCTTGCCATTGGCTGCATCGTCGCCGCGTCCATGGGCAGTGCAATGACTGCAGGTGGCCGCTTGCGTCGCACATCGCAAGCCGCTGCGGCGGCGTGACCCGCGCTGCGCGGCTTGCTCCTGGCGCGCGCCCCGGGTGTGTTGCCCGTACCTTGCGTCCCCATGGTCCCCAAAGCGCAGCCTTACTGGCAGATGTCCCCATCGCCTACACGGACTCGGAAGCTTCTTGCCCATCCTCTGAGTTGGCGGCTGCGATGTCAGGAAGCCGGCACAGGACGACATGCCAGGACGACAAACCCGGGTGACGGCAGAAATGGCCGTGCGAGCAGGCGCCGCAGTGGGCAGTAGCTTAAGGAGTTGTCATGAGCACGCATCCCGTATCGCAACGGAAGGTGGAAGAGGCAGAGCGCAAGGTCAGCGCAGTCCTGGAGGAGTTGGAAGAGTCCCTCCAGGCTGACGTGAAGAAGATCGCGCTGGAAGATGTCGTCGACACGGACCCAGCCAGCGGTCACCCTGCGGTGCATCAGGCCGTGGACATTACCGTCGCACCGCGTGCACGTCACAGGTGGTTGAAGTAAGTAGGGCCCGCAGAGCGGCCCTGTCCCACAAGGGGCGTGCGCATCGGATGGCATGCGGCCAAAGGGTCGCAAATTAAATCTGGGGCATGCGGTGGCCCAGGCGTTTCGGCGCCCGGGTCGTCGCGATGGACCAAGGAGATCGCCATGACACGCACCATTTCATCCGACCCCAGCGCTCCCCCCGCTGATGAGGACCTGGCTGCCCAGGCCAACCCGGGCTACGGTATTCCCTCCCAGGATCCCCGCCCCGCAGCACAGACCCCTCTGGAGCCAGCGGAGGCTGAGCGCGAAGCCCATTCCGTGCTGATGGGCGGCGGCATGATGGTGGGCGCAGCCACCGGCGTCACTGTGGGCATTGCGGTGGCGGGACCCGTGGGCGGGTTTGTTGGGGGCACGCTGGGTGGCATTGCGGGCGCCTTGGGCGGCGTTGCGGCCGGGGGTGCAGCAGGGGAGGCGAACAACGCTGCCGAGCGCCCGGATGGCATGGACGCCAACAAACCATGACCGTCGGCCGAGGTCTCGCCAACCCGCCGCTCCGCCAGGGTGTGTTCGAAAAAAATAGCCCGCACTAGGCGGGCTAAATCTTGCTGACCTCGACCAGGGTGGAGTCGAACCGCCGGAATTGACGGCACCGCCATCGTAGCCAGGGTGCGCCAGCGGTCGGAACAAACACCCATAGGCGATGTGATTTATGTCTCATTTACGCTTCTGCGGTACACACACTCAAACAAGTTTTACGGACGAGGCCCCATCGGTGAATGTCCTCGCCTTGGCTTTGTATTGCGGTCCTGTGGGCAGGGCGTGGTCGGCCAAGGATCCTGCCTCAATTTGATCTGCTCGGGCAGGCGACGCCCGGGTCATACGCCCGCGTCCACGGTTCGCAATGGCGCGTCGTGTTTCACGCGCTCAGCCACGCAATGGGCAGGAGGCAGATGAGTGGATAGTGACTGGCGTAGAGGGCCTCGGGCTGCAGAATTGCTGAGTTCAGCGAAGTGACCCAGCTCCAACGGCCAAAATGAAATAGACAGCTATCTTTTGGAGAGCACGTTTTCAACCAGCAATTGCAGCAGCGCGCCCCTCAGCCTGTCGTGGGTGTCCGATACCGTCGTTGCGGGACCCCACTGTACGGTCACCACGCGGTCTTTGAAATTCCGGTCCTGCATTCGCAGCAGATCCGCCAGCTCTTCGATGCGAGCGTAGTCAGCGAAAGAAACGCTGCGGGCAACCGTGATGGTGATGCTCATGACAGTGACGACCTTCCGTCAGAATCATTGGACTGAACGCAGGAGTTGTCTGTAGGAAGAAATGCCTACGCGTCGATGAATGCGAACGGACGATGGGCCGCAGCAAGCGTGGTGGGCGCATGGGTGCCAACTGGGCGCTTTTCCTGACCGCGCCGGGATGATTCGGGGCCTGTGAGGCGTTCTCTTCCTTGCAGTGCAAGCTCAGCCCACTATGGGAGGTGGGCAATTTTGGCGCATCTCCTACGCGGCCCGCTGGAGGGACGTTGCTCAATGGGCTTTTCAAGGAGAGCACCATGGCCCCCGACCCCCGAGATCAAGCCCTCGAAGTACCAATCGACGTACCGCGCGAGCCGGGCACGCTGCCCCCTGGGCTGCCTCCACCGCTGTCGAACGAGCGGGCACCCCACGTGTCATTCCCGGGCCAAGCCGATCCCGCCGAGCACCCTGCGCACCAGGTCCCGGAACATCTGCCTCTGCCTCCGGGCGACTTGCCTCCCAGTGAACAACCCACCATGCCCCCACAGCCGCAGCTACCCACGGGTTCAGGTCCTGGGCCGTACGCGGGCGAAGTGGAAAACGAAGAGGGCGACCCTGTGGGCCAGCCGCCGAGGGTGTAGCGGCGCAAAACAGCCCGGGTAGCGAAGTGCACAAATCGTTACGCGCGCTCGGCGGAATGGGTGCATGGTTTAGGGACGCGGGCCGCTGACGACGGTCTTCCTATGGTTCATAACCAGGCTTAGGGAGCCCGATATGTCCATCACCATTACCGTTGCCGAGACGGTGCCGGACGACGCTTTCGAACGCATCATCTCGCTTTCCAACAGTCTTCAGCAGACAGACTTGAACTTTCGCGGCGTGCCTTTGGAGGTACGGCGTGGACCGTTGACGGCTGTCTCCCTTCATGTGTCCGACTCCGACGATGAGATGCGCGAGCGATTGCTGCTTCTTCTCGTGGCGGATGTGCTGAAGACTGAGCCAGAGTCTCAAATGGGCGGCTTGTACTGAGCGCGCGAGCTGTCCGTCACGATGCTTTGGTGCGTGTTGCACATCCGCGCTCCTGATTTCTGAGCTTCCGTTTCAAGTCTGTCCTGCGCTTTCTGAAGTGGGGATCTGCTGGCTTTATCACTGCCGCAAACCTCCTCTTGAGAAGTTGAAATACTGGATGTATAAACAGTGTTTTAAGGAGATTTGCTATGGAAACCGTTGACATCCGCTACAGCGTTTCGCTGCGCGACCACCCCGAAAACCTGCGCGCGGGGGACCGCGTGACGATCGAAACCCGCTACGCGGCAGAGCTAGCGCGTGCCTTTGGAAGCCCGGAAAACGTGGTTGCTGCGCTCGACACCATGGAGTTGCTCGAATCATCGCCCCCGGAGGTGCTGACCCAAGGCGATCTCAGCTTGGTCAAGCAGTGGAGCAAGGCCAGCGCGGCAGCTCGCCAAGCAGCGTTGCGTGAAGTAGGGGATGCGGATGGGTGGCACTTTGAAGTGGAGCGGGTGCCGTTCTGAACGCTCGAGTTGGTGCCTGGCAGCTCATCAATACAGGCCTACAGGACGGCTTGCCTGATTCCGACTTCACGGCTAACGGAAGCAACAATTTCAAATAGCGCGCGCTCCCAATTGGAATCGAAGGTGCTATATGGAATTGCAAGCTGATACGGCCGACTCTTCCAAGCCTCCGGCGGACATGCCCAATCTGGATCTTGAGCGTCGTACCCGGATGCGCCAATTAACTCAATCACGTAGTCTGAGCCGGTTTCCGCAATATTGAAGTTCCACGCAACTACTCCCGGGGGAGGGAACAGCGGTACGGTTTCATTCAACCAGTCAGTGAGCAGCGATGGACTCATTCATTAAGCCTAATGTTTGACATGAGGGGCGGCCGAGGGCGATGTCCCTAGGACGTCCCTCTCGATGGAAGGGTTAGGCATCACAGCTTTAGCGCCTCGCGATTGGCGGCCTCTACCGCGAGCAAAGTTGGGTCTTGCTCTCGCCACTTGCGAAAGAGGTCTGTGTACGCCGCGTGCCATCCAGTCTTTGGATTCTTCGCGAGAAGGACGAGCATTCTGTCTATGTCAGATATGGCATCTAGCTTCTCAAGTTCATTGGAACTTAATGCGGCGACTACCTGCTGCATAGATGCAGTAGCCAACTCTTCGGTCGTCATAGGCCAAGCGCGCCCGTTCGAGATGCGAAACCCATGAGGATCCATGTATCCCTGGATAGGACCGAATGGCAGATTCGCGCAGAGGATCACGTACGTGCTCCTCTTGCCGGCAACACCATTAGCATCAACCCAAAGTTGCTGGAAAACTCCGTTTTTTTCTCGCGCGAATTTTCGTGCGGTGAGCTTGCTGAAGCCCTCGGCCTTCAGGAAAGGCCACAAGATTGTCTGAACTGCGCGAGTCAGCGGATCGCTCAGATGACGCCTAGCGTTTGACATGAGAGGCTCGACCCGGCTTGCCGGGGCGAGTCCTCTCGATGGAAGGGGTGGGCGTCATTGTGTGGGGGCCTCTGGCCCTGCGATGGCTTTCTCGAACTGGCCCTGTTGGTTGAATTTCAAGCCAAGCTGGCCGACCCAGACATAGCCTTCTTTCTCATACGGTTCGGTTCGATCGTTTGGCACACGGGCGGCTGCGACTACTTGCTCCCGAGAAGCACCTGGCTTGGCAACGACGGGCAGAACTGCGAGTGTTTGCGTGAGCAACTCGGAGGTGGACTCTTGGGATGCTCGGGCATAGGTTTGCGATATTCCTGCATCGAGTACTTGCGATGCCCACCATAGGTTTGAGCCAACCAGGATGAGAACGAGCGCGACGATGGCGATTCTTGCTTTACTCATTCTGGATTGCCTCCCCGCACTTCCTTATGACGCCCAACGTAATGTAGACCGCACCAAGCCGCAGGCCATATTTGGCGCTTGCGGTCTAAATTGGCGTGGAAAAAACGCGGAAAAGGGCTTGCAGCCTAGCTTGACGACGCGCATACCGTACAAAAATACAGTACTAAATTCAGCCATGAAACCCGATTCCCCTCCTGTGTTGCGCGCCACACAGTGCTGGATTTGGTCCGTGAGCGAATTCGTTCCGAACACTATAGCTTTGCGCATGGGGTGTGCCATGCCATGGGATCGTTCATCGTCGAACGACGGCTTTGTGGCTTTGCACTGACCGACAGCTCAGGGCCTGAAGTGGAAGTCGCTCAGGCAGCAGCACTGTCGTCAACAACGCTGGGGGGCGTGGCTATGACATCAACATACCCGGGGCTAGCTACTGGATCTTTGGGAAGAATCCTACGGCGCTGCAGTCGGGTGGCGGTTGATACTTTGGCTGTCTAGAGCCAGGAGTGTTTGATGAATCGACCTTCGCCCTCATCCCGCCCCGTCCCCAGCCGAAAGCCATCGCTCATTGAGCGGACGCACTGGGGTGTTCGGCTGGCTGCCGTGATGGTGCTGTTTGTGATTTGCTCTGCGTTATTCATCGGACGTGGCTGAAAGCCGATGAATCACCCAAGCTATGCCTACCCGCAAAGCCCACGCGCCGGCAATTGGCGAACGCAACGGAGCGCGCAAGAGTGATGGTGATGACCATAAGGTGGGAGCGGTTGCACCGTACTTTCTCGGCACGGACCTACCGGCACAAGACGGGAATCCTCATGCCCACTTCCACAACCTGCGCAAGACCATGGCCAGAGCAAATAGCCCAAACAAGCAGGGTAGAGCGGCAGTGGCGAAAAGCCAGCGGGAGAGAGCAGTAAACCTCCAAGGTTTCATGGCTACACCTCGATAACAGTACTGTTTAAATGTGCAGTATTTGGCGCAGGGTTGCTCTAACCGCTGAGTGTCTGCGTGTGGGTGGCGCATCTAGCTGGGCCTAGCTAGATTCGCTGAATAGCCAGACCTCGCGCAAAGTTGGACTATGGTTACTGCGTTCTCAGCATCGATGAGAGCGAGTTCTACGTCGGTGGCCTGCGCGGGGTATCGATGTATTGGATCGCGCCGCGTCCTTCCGAGGGCGTGGTCACATTGGCGCTGCCACCGGAAAGCAGGCTGAAATGACGGACCCGACTGCGGGAAACGGGATCTTGGTCAAGGTCCATGGAGAAGATTGCGGCCGGGTCGCAACTGCTTCCCGCTGCAGGACCCGATCAGCCGGCCGAGCTGAGCGTTGTGGTGGACGCGGAGTGCCTCGGCAAAGTGCGGATAACCTATAGACTCGGCAAGAGCCCACGGCGACACCGGAACTTTGGTTTTGGGCGGCGCGCTACGCCGAGACGGTCGAGGAGAAAAACCCTTCCACTGTTCCCGCAATGTCCCCGATGGGAATGAGTGCGCGTAAGTTGTTGATTTGTATGACGCTTACTGGTCCCCTCGACAGGAATCGAACCTGTATCTAGCGCTTAGGAGGCACTCGTTCTATCCATTGAACTACGAGGAGAGGAGGGCTCAGGGCAGCCGCGCATTGTAGAGGGTGTACGCAGCGCTTCGGGTGGCGTGAGGACCGCGTTGTCCATGCCAAGAAGGCTGCGTCAGTCGTACTTGACCGTGTAGATGAGATCGACCGCGCTCTTCTCTCCCGTCTGGCCGCGCAAGGTCAGCCGGCGGGTGAGGTCATAGAAGATGTAGAGCGTGCCCAGGGTGCCCGACAGGCTGCGCTCGTACGTCACGTACAGATCCTTGGACAGCCGCTTGCCGAAGGTGAGGGCCGCTCCTGTGGCGTCTTCGCCGGTGCCTGGGCCCTTGAACCCGATTTCGTCCAGCCCGACCCTGCTGGCGAAGTTGCCGGCGGTGTTGTTCTTGCCTCCGCGGCCCAGCAGGGCCAGGGCGGCCTGCTGCAGCACGGCGGCTTCAGCTCCTCCGGAAGCGGCGTCGCGGCCCAGAACCACCCACGAGAGCTTTTCCGCGTCGGGCAGGTCGGGGTCCGAATACAGCTTGACGCGGGGTGCCTGCGCGCTGCCGGTGACCTGCACCCCCGCGCGCACACTGATGTTGGGGCGCAGCGCGAGGATGTCGAGAGACGGGTTGTCGTAGGGGCCGTTAAAACGGATCAGCCCGGTTTCCACATCCAGCATCTGGCCCCAGGCTCGGTAGCGCCCGGCATCGGTGCGCACTTCGCCGGTCACGCGGGGCGGGGCGCCGGGTGTCGTGCTGCCGCTGTTGCGCACCTGCACCTCGCCCGTCAGGCGCGTGGTGATGCCGTGGCCGTGCAGTGCGAAGTCGTTGCCCAGGTTGAAGGTGACGGCCAGGTCGAGTGGCTTGGCTGTTTCGGCCCGTGCAGCGGTGGTCTGGCTGGCCTTGGCAGCGGCCTGGGCTTTGGCTGCATCCTCACGGTCCTTCGCGGCGGAACGCACGACCACGTCGGAGCCCAGGCGAGGGGTGGACTCATCGGGCAGGATGATGGTGGCCCGGTCGGCCATCAGCGCGCCGCGCAGGGTGATTTGCCCTTGCTCCAGGTGGGCGCGCAACTGACCCGACACGCTGAGTTGGCGGTCGGCCCGCACCAGCACCTGCAGCGCGTTGGCCTCGGCCTGCAGGTTCATGGCGATGCCCGAAAGACCTTCGCCCGCAGCGCCCCAGCGCAGCGTCCCGCTCGCAGTGAGTGTGCCGCCGTCTTGCGGCGCAGCGGTGCGGTTGCCGCTGAAGCCGGCAATGCGCGCGCCACTGCCGCGCCCACCGCGCAGGCGCAGCTCCGTCACGTCGATCTGGTTGCCGCGCAGCACGGCACGCAGCCGCCCGTCCTGCAGGTCCACGCCCTCGACGACCGAGCGCACGGCCAGGTCGTCCGCCCCCAGCGTGCCGGACCATTGCGGGGCACTGCGCGTGCCCGACAGGGTGGCGTTGGCCTGCAGTGTGCCGCGCACGCGCCAGCCCGGCGGGGCGAGGGCCGACCATACACCCACGTCTGGCAGGCTGGCGCGCAACGTTCCCGCCAACGGTGCATCTGGCGCCCAATGCAACGAGGGTGCTTGGCCGGCCATCGACAGGCGGGTGCTCGCGGTCGCGTCGATCTCGCCAGCGCGTTCGCTGGCCCACTGCAGCCGGGCGCGCAGGGCCTCGCCCTCCAGCAGGATGGAAACTTCTGCAGTGCGCACGCCTGCAGCGGTGCCGCCAGAGGCCGTGGACGTCGCCTCCGTGGCAATGGCCTTGACCGCACCTGCACCCTTGCCCTGGCCGGTGCTTTGCACGGCGGTGACTGCGGTGGGGTCGCCCGCCAGGATGCGCAGGTCGCCGCTGGCGCGGCGCAGCGTGGCTTGCGCGCGGGGCGTCGACGTGGTCGTATCGATGTCCCACTCGCCGTTGAGCACGATGGTGGTGGAGAGGCCGGCGCGGCGCAGCAGCGGCTCGGCCGGCCTGCCCGCTGCTGCGGGCGTGGCGCCCAGGCCCAGCGCGTCGACCCAGGACATGGGCAAGCCTTCGAGCGCACCTTGGCTGCGCAGCTGAAGTCCGCCGCCAGCCATGGCCAGGCGCAGGGGCTGCCAGCGCAGTTGAACGGTGCCGGGGGCAGGGCCGGTCAGTCGGGCCTGGCCCGCGGAGGCCTCCATGGCGATGTCCCCGGCCACACGCGCCGTGACCGTCAGGGGGGTCTCGCCCAGCTGCAGCGTCCATGGGCCGGGACGCTGCGCATCCTGCGCCTGAAGCCGCAAGGCATTGACCGCGACTCGCCACTGGCCCGGCGCGACCAGTCCGCCGGACAGGCGCGTCTGCACCGCCAGGCGCTGGGTCTGCTGCGGCGCGGCCCCGTGGAGCCGTGCCTCGCCCTCCATCGCCAGCGTGGCCGCGGCCAGGTTTCCAGACCATTGGACGGAGAGCGCGTGCAATTGCACGGCAGTGCTGCGGTTGCTGCCACTGCCATCGCCCGAAGGCAGTTGCAGGTCGAGCTGCGGGGTGGAAAAGCGGGCTTGCAGGTCAAAGGCCTCGCCTGGCGTGCGGGGCGGGGTGCGTGCTGCCCCGCCCGCGATGGCGGATTGGGCCTGTTCGACGACGGTCTGCCAGCCGCCGCGCCAGCGGGCTTCCAGTTGGGCTGCACCCTGGGCACTGGCACCTGGCAGCGCGCGTTCCATTGTGGCGCCCAGGAAGGGCAGGGTGGTGATCCAGCGGCGTGTGGTTTCGGCATCGGACCACTGGACTTGTAGCGCGCCCTCCCCCGAACGGGGCGCCATCGCGCCCGAGGCGCGCGCATAGGCGCCTGGCACGGTCACGGTCACCTGGCCGCGCGCCGAGGGGGCGGTCCCGAGTCCGACTGTCAGGTCGGAGGCCTCCAGCCGCGCCTGCAGCGCGTCGATGGCCAGCCGCTGCAAGCGCAGCGTGCTGTTGGCAGGGGCTGGGCTGGCTGTAGTGGCGGTGGTGTCTTTGTTGTCGCGGGCGGGGTGCCAGCTGCCTTGCGCCGTGAGCAGTTGGATGCGGGCGGCAGCGCGCCTGCCAGTGGCACCTCGCGCTGCAGGTGCAGGCCGCGGCGCGGCTGCAGTGCCTGCCGCACGGATGTCGGCATGGAACTGGACCGCGCGCTCCTGCATCTGCGCGCGCACGCGGCCCGACAGCGGAGCAGATTCCAGCACTGTGTGCACTGCGCCAGGAGGAATGTTGCGCACCTCCAGCTGGCCTTCCGTGGCCCCCGTGGCGGGTGTGTAGCGGCCTGTCAGCGTGGCTGTGCCGGATCCAATGGTCAGTGTGGCGTCGGGCACGGTCCACTGCCCGCCGTGGTAGCGGGCATCGGCCTGCAGGGCGGCCACCGGCAGTCGCCGCTGGTCCCAGGGGCCGGCCAGCTCGTTGCGCAACTGGGCCTGCACGGACCAGCCATCGGGGGCCGACGACGCGTTGCCCGCGCTCGGCCCGGCGCTCACCGTGCCGTGCAGTTGCGTGACAGGTGCCTGGGGCCACAGGGCGGCCAGGTCCACCGCGCGCAGCGTGCCGGTGGCGGACTGCAGCGGTTGGGGCGCCCAGGGGGTAAGCGTGGCCTCCACATCGGCTTGCATGGGCACTGCGGACTGCGGCCCCGTCTTGGCGGATGGCAGGGCCGCGCCAGCACCCACCTCCGCACCAGAGGCCGCCACTGGCGAAAGGCGGGCTTGGAGGTGCAGGCGGGCAGCGCTGGTGGCAAGAGTGCCGTCCAGGGTGGCCTGGGCGGCCACCTTCTGGGGCGTGCCGCCGGCAGGTGGCTGGGTATGCATAGACCCGTCCACGCGGGCCTGCACGGCCAGGGGGGCATGCGCCTGCAGCGTGGCTTGCGCGGTATAGCTGCCCTGCGCCACCTCCACCGAGGTGACATTGAGGCGGTGCGCTTGTCCGTCAAAGCGGTAGTCGCCGGTGAGCCCGCGCACCTGCACTTCCGGCGGGCCGGCCCAGCCGAGCTGATCCACCCGAAAGGCCACGCCCACACGCAAGGGCAGCGCCAGTTCGGAAGGGGGCTGCAATGGTTCCGCGGGCTTGGCGGGGTCGGGCGCCTGGGGGGTGATCTGAACCCGCGCCGCATGCACATCGCCGAGCTCCAGCCTGCGCTGAAGCAGCGGGGCCAGGCTCCAACCCAGCGTGAGGTCGGTCACTTCCACCGTCAGCGCGGGGCTGCTCCAGCGCAGCCAGCCGATGTGGCCGCCCTGGCGCAGGGAGCCCGTGACGTCACGGGTTTCGAGCCGCTGTTCAGCCGGGAGGTACTGGGACGCACGCGCCAGGGCCGTGGCGAGCGAGGTGCTCCCGCCTGTCCACCACCACACGCCCGCGCCAGCCGTCAACAGTAGCGCCAGCAGAGCCACCAGCAGCCAAGCGACCAGGCGCAGGCCCCGGTGCCTGCGCCGTGCGGCGGGTCGCGCAGTGCTTGCGCCAGCGCTGTAGTCCGCTGCGGGTGGGCGGGTGGG
>NZ_JALEGG010000215.1 GCF_022763525.1 Acidovorax sp. | reverse complement strand
GGCATGGCCCTGGTACTCACCATCTACGTCATGCTGCCCGTGGGGTTGGACATGGCCGAACGTGCCCGCAGCGTCTCCAACGTCGGCAGCACCTCTGGCATGCTGGCGGTGGCCGATGCGGCCAAAGAGCCCCTGCGCGACTTTCTGGTTCGCCACTCATCCGCCCACGAGCGCGCTTTCTTCCTCAAGACCGCCCAGAAAACCCTCAGTCCCGAACGTGCTGCCCAGATCAGCGAACGCGACTTTGTGGTGGTTGTGCCCGCCTTCACCGTCAGCGAGCTGTCCGCAGCGTTCCAGATCGGGTTCCTCATCTTTCTGCCCTTTCTCATCATCGACCTGGTCATCGCCAATATCCTCACTGCCATGGGCATGATGATGCTCTCGCCCACCACCATCTCGCTGCCGTTCAAGCTGCTGCTTTTCGTGCTGGTCGATGGGTGGGTCAAGCTCACCCACGGCCTAGTGCTCTCCTACGGCCACTGACCTCGCCGCCGTGCATCGCCCTCCCACTCTGACCATGCCCTCCGTACGCCATGTTTGAAAGCCAGACCATCCAACTGCTGTACCAGGCCCTGTGGCTGGTGTTGCTCCTGTCCGCGCCACCGGTCATCGTGGCCGCGCTGGTCGGGCTACTGGTTGCCCTGGTGCAGGCCGCCACCCAGATTCAGGAGCAGACCCTCCAGTACGCGCTCAAGTTCTTCGCTATCGTGCTCACCATCTTCATCACCGCATCGCTGCTGGGCGGCACGCTGTACCGCTACACCGACCGGGTCATGACCGACTTCCCCGCCCTCGTCAAACGCTGAGGCCACCCACAGATGGAAACCTTCGCCGCGGTGAACAACGTCAGCGAACTGGCGTTGCTGGCTGCGCTTGCCAGCGTGCGCTTTGCTACCGCCTTCGTGTTGTTGCCTCTGCTGGCCCAGGAAACCGTACCCCAGCTCGTGCGGGGCGCCATTTTTCTTGCGTTCGGAGTCATCACACTGGCCCTGCAGCCTGCGGTCAACGTCACCGGCTGGAGCGTTTCCCAATGGATCGGGTTGTTCTCCAAAGAAGCCTTCATCGGCCTGGCTCTGGGCATGCTGCTGGCCGCTGTACTCTGGGCGTTCGATGCCGCCGGCGAGATCATTGACGGCGCGATCGGACTGTCGCAGGCGCAGGTCACAGACCCGCTCTCCGGGCGTCAGACCTCGCTTTCAGGGGCCTTTCTGGGTCGCTTGGCTGTGTACCTGTTTATGGCCTCGGGTGGCCTGATGCTCTGGATCGGCGTCCTCATGGAAAGTTTTGTGCTGTGGCCCCTGGCCCAGCCTGGCCTTGCTCCGCGCCCAGCCGGTGTCACCTTGTTTGAGAGCGCCTTCGCGCAGTTTGCGGGCCTGAGCTTCTTGCTCGCTGCGCCCACCCTAGTAGTCATGTATGCCATTGACCTGGCGCTGGGCCTCATGAATCGTTTCGCGCCCCAGCTCAATCTGTACTCGTTGTCCAGCTCCCTCAAAAGCGTGGCTGCCATCCTGCTGTGGTTGGTCATGCTCACCACCTTGGCCAAGACACTGCTGAACTACCTGGCTGCCCTTTTCCCGACGCTGCTGCACAAGATGCAGACCCTGCTGCCTACCTGAAGACCCAGCGGACGCAGCCTAGGCTTGGATGCTGAAGCGTTTTGTTGCAAATGCACCCACTCCACTAGGAGGCTTCCCAATAGCGCGAGAGGGTGCAAGTTTTTACGATGGAGACATCAAATCTTTCATCTGCGTCCACACATGGTGACCTCGTCCTCTCTCGCGTCGCTGGCAGGCCTCGCTGGCCTAGCGCCCCGGACTGACGCGCTCCGGCCCGCCTTGGACGACGGCGACACCGCGCGCCTGTTTGGCTATACCGGCAGCGACGCCGTCGCCCGCACATTGTCCGTCCCCCCCTTCAGCGGCGACACCCCGGCCCAGCTGCAATCCCGGTTCATTGACTGCCTCTTTATCCGAGGTTGATCTCCGCTCCCTGCGCGCCGCACCCTTGCGACAGCACCCATGGCCCAACCCATCCCCAATCTGACCCTGCGCGATCAGCCCGACTGGGCCGGTGCGGCAGAGGTCCTCATCGAAGGCTGCGCCCATCTGCCCTCACGTGAAGACCGTGTGCGATGGATGGAGCGCCTGTGCCTCTCGCTCGGCGATGCGCTGTACCCCGCCTTCCTGCAGGTGCTTTGCCGCATTGGCGAGCACGGCAACCCGCAGGCCCAGGCTGCGGTCGCCGATACCCTGGTGCTTGCTCTGCAAAGCGGCCGCTTGCCTTCGGGGCGGCACGCCGCATGGGGGGCGCAATGGGACGGGTCTGTGCGCGCCACCCGCACCATGGGCCCCATTGAATACCTGTGTGCCTGGTTCGCGCAGCCCGACGGGCGCGGCACCCTCGGGGCCGTGGCTTTTGACCAAGCCGCACGCGCACTGGTGTGCTTGGTATCGCACAGTGAAGCGGCCCGGCGCCTCTATTGCGCCAAGCTCCACAGCGTGGCCGACGACCCCCTCGACGGCGCTTGGACCCGCAGCAGCCGCCACGCACTGAAAGCCATGGCCCTGAGCTGGTCTCAGGCGGACCCCGAACCCTACCGTGCGGCCACCCAGGCGGTAGAAGCCTTCATGGCTGCGCCCCGCCACGGTGAACAATCCGCGCCGGCTGCAATGGTTGGCGCGCTGGCGCAGGGCTGGATTCCTCCGGCCTCCTGGCGTTGAGGCCCCGGTACGCCGCTCCCGTGCGGCCCGTTGCACTCTGCTATCCCACCGTCACCATCTGGCATGTCTGAGCCATGGGCCGCACTGGCCCCCATTCGGGCCGTTGCTCCTGGTGGCCGCGTTGCAGCCTTGGGGGGGTACCCGGGCGGCGGCCAGGGCTTCAGCGGTAACGAGCCATGGCCCGGTGACGACCCCGAAGCCCCCCAGTCCTCCACCCACTTGCTGGATGCTCTGCTGCGGCTGGAGGACGCCGACCTGCAGGCCTGGGTACACAGCTTGGCGCAGCCCCCCAGTCGCCGGGCCCGACCCTGGTACCACCAGCTCGACTACGCCGACACAGACACACTGTTTCAGCACCTCGCAACGCGCCTTGATGCTGCGCACCTGGCACGCTTCACCCGGATTGCCGTCCAGGAGCAAGATCTGGCGCGCTGGGGTGAACACTTGGCGCGCAGCGCCAGCGATCGTGACAGGCTCGACCTGCTGATCGCTCTGGTTAGCCACCGCACCACCGCAGACCCCGTCCTGCCCAGCCATCCCTGGCCAGACGCACTGCGCGCTCCTTTGATCGGCCGGTTGCTCGGTAGTTTGCACGGCCGTACCCATGCCCTCGACACCGCCTTGCAAGCCATGCTGCCGTGCCCCTCGGCGTCGGCACAGTCTGTGGCAATGGTCAGGGCCATGCTCACCGCCCTGTTACCACCCTACGCCCCGGTGCGCACGCGGGCCGACCCCGTAGCCCTGCGGCAGGTGCTGGAGGCCTGCGCCACCGCCAGCGACGCCCCGGCCAAAGCCACCCTGTGGACCGTGGCCATACCTGTCGCTTCCCAAGGGGCAGTCCTGCCGGGAGTCGCCCCCGCCCTTACGCGGCTGCTTACCAGCCAGACCTGTGCCATTGTCAAGGCCCTTGCCCAGCAGCACCCTGAGGGCCAGGCCCTGGCTTGCTACTTGCACATCCTGTGTGCCCAGCAGCGCACCCAAGAAATCCGGCTCATTCACCACCAGCTGCACCAGGGCCACGACGGCATGCACCCTCCTGCGGAATACCTGCATCACTGCGATCGGCGCGGGGCATATCCCCATGCCATGGCTCTGGGGCACTACCTGGGGGCTTGGGCCATGGTCATCGGCAACAACCCAGGCGGCCCTCCCGCAGGCGCAACTGCGCCAGTGCAGCTCTCTCCCCATGCCCAGCCCACCGGGCGCGCACCGCAAGCCGCTCACCAAGGAGACCTCTGGCTCGCAGGCACAGCATATGCCGCCCTCGGGCCCGCCCAGAGTGCAGAGGCGAGCAAGTTCCTCACGGCGCCTGTCTGGCAACAGAGCGGTCCGCAAACCGCCTTTTGGGCGGCTTATCAGCGCGTGCTGCAAGCCCATTGCGGCGGGCTATCGCCACTCCTCCTGGCAGCCTCCGCACCCACCCACAGCGGCGCAGCGCCCGTCATCGGCACACCCTATGTCCCCTGAACCCGTCATCCTCTATCAAGGTCCACGCTTGCGCATTCGCCAGTTCCATAGCCGCGACGCCCAGGCCCTGGTCACCATGCACCGCGACCCTCGCGTACGCGCGCACCTGGCCGACGATGCACCGCTGGATGAGCCCCGTGTCGCACACCGCTTCATCGCGCACATGCAACAGTTCTATCTGCAATACCCTGGCACTGGTATCTGGTGTGCAGAGCGAGCCCAGCCGCCTGACTCGGACACCATTGCCGACGCACTGCGTGCACACGCCGAAGGCGACATCGACGCTGTGCTGTTAGCCAAGCTTGTGCGACCCCGATGGGTTTTTTGTGGCTGGTTCAGCCTGGTGCATTTGGAGGAGGATCCGAAAATCCTGGAGATCGGCGCGCGACTGGCGGCACAGACCTGGGGCGGTACGCTTGCACTTGATGGCGGGGAGTGGCTGCTGCAGCACGCCTTTGGCGCTTTGCTGCAAACGCATGTGCTGGGCCACTGCGCACCCACCAACCGCTCTGCCGCGCACTGTCTGCAAGTGCTGGGCTTCGGCTGCCAAGGTATGGCCACTTACAACGGCACGCAGGCCCGGCGCTACCGCCTGGACCAGGCCCAGTGGCAGGCGTGGCACACCCAGTCCCGCCGCCAGCGCCAGCGGGCGGTGCTCAGCGTTTCTCCGACATAAACCTGCAGCGGGTGAGGGGAGGTGAGGGGGGTGTGAAGAGGGATGGCACGGGGCGTGTTGCCCCCGAGAGGCTCGCCCCAAACGATGAACGATGCATCTATCTCAAACGATGTGCATGCCCGATGACGTGATGCGCAGGCGGCTGGCGTCCACCTTCAAGAAGCCCTCGATCATCTCCTTGCCAAGCTGCCGCATCTGCGCCTCCAGCATCGGATCAGGCTGCCGCTGCAACTGCACCTGCGTCGTTGCCATCAGCATGCCCAGCATCACCGTGGCGTCATACATGCGCTGCTTCTCCGCGTCGGTCACCTGGGCGAAATCTCGCTCTGCCGCCAGCGCCCTACGCAACTGATTGGCCAGCGGCTTCACATGGCTGTTACTCACATTCTGGTTGTTGTAGGCCATATAGGCTCCCGCCAGAAAAGATGCCAGCCCCGTGGCCACATCGTTGGTCGGCACACCCAGCTGGCGCGCCACCTGCGGGTACTGCCGGTGCAGTTCGAGAAACCCCTGGCGTATTTGTGGCCGCTGCGCCGGCGGGTAGTAGCCCACCAACATATTCAGTGCTGCCATGCTGCCATTGCGATGAAAGCCGGTCCGCGCTAACTGCGCCGTGGATACGCCGCCCGACGCCCCCCTGCGGCTGGCGCGCGCTGCCCGTTGGATTTCGTTGTTCAGTAAGTAGCTGCCTGCGCCTACGGATAGGCTCATTCCCGTGTCCGAGCTCATCCACCAGGCGCTGGCCGGAGTCAGGGTTGCGAAAGTGATGACTACAGCAGCGCAAAGGTTCTTCAGGGATTTCATCGTCAGTATTCAATCAAAAACGCAAGCAGCGTCGTCACCCGGCCCAGGATGGAAAGACGCGCGTCTCAGTAGCATGCACACCGGCCCTGGGGTTCCGGCGTTGCCGACGGGCACGGGAGGGCGGCACATCCTATCGGTCGTGAAGTAAAAAACGGACCGAAGAACGGTCCGTTTCGTTTGTTGCAAATCGCGAAATCCATCCGCGTGTCGGACAGAACTTACTGTTTGCGCGCCATGCTGCTCATGCCTTCGCCTAGTGACTTTAGAGCTGTGTTGAACGCATCGGTCAGCAGCTTGAACTCCTGGCTCACGGCCTGGAACTCGGCGTTCACGGCCTGCATTTCCTTGGCTGCATCTTCGCCGTCGCCACCAGCGGCCTCCTTGAGCTTGCCCGACAACTCCACCATCTTGCCGGCTTTGTCGCCCATGGCTTCGCCCATGGCTTGGGCGATCGCCTGCAGCCAGCTCTTGGCACCGGCCTTGCCGCAGCACCTACCGCCTTCGCCCGTGCTCTCGGCCATTTGATGGCGCACGCTGTCTACGATCTGTTGAGCAATGTCGTCAATCGACTTCTGGATATCGGACGACGCCACATCGGCAATTGCCTCGCCCGCACCGTCGGTGGGCTTGCAGTATTCCTGCATCACCTCGTCGATCGCTTGGCTGATCGCGTCTTGCAGAAACTTCGGCATGCCATCTTCGCGCTGCAGTGTTTGCGCCGCTTGTTGTGCGCCGCCGCCCATGATGGTGCTGACCAGGTTGGTCGTCGCATTCAGGACGTTGACTGGCGAGAAGCCTTCCAGCGTCTTGCTCATGTCATTGCCACCCAGCAGGCCGCTGACCATGCCACTCAGAAACTGCGAACCGATGCCACCGAGCAGACCGCCCATGCCCATTCCGCCGCCGCCGATCAATGCGGAACCCACGACGCCAACTGCTGCACCCATAACAAACTCCTTGAAACTGGCCCATCTTCGGGCCGTGATTGGTTGGAACGACTCCTTCGCCTGCACAGATTGCCCTGGCAAGGACCCCATCGGGCTGCGGCTTTGTGGCACTGGCTCCGTCGGGACAGCCGTGATTGAATCGGCTTTGGGCCTGCCGCGCTATATGTGCGATTCCCAGCTAGGAACGTCCCTAGCTAGGGACGACACCTATCCATGCAGCTCTTCGGGCCCGCATCCACTCATTCGGAGGGGACGTCCGCCACGTTATCAATCTCTTGTTTGCTAGTAATTGGCTGCTAATCACGCTTTGCGAAAAATGGAGGACCAAGTCAAGTGCAACATTTGTTTGGGTTCGTGCGTCGAGTCAGGCTGCTGCGTCGGGCGATGCAGGTGCCGGGCGTAGACTTTCAGCGGAGTGGTGTGGTCCAAGGTCATCATGGGACGCCATGGAACTCATCGGCTATCGCATCAGGCTGCGCTGGCTGTAGCCGCTCAGGTCAGTGCCTCTGGGGAAGTGCTGGCGCCGCAACCCAATGGTGTTCTCGTTGCAGCCCGGCAGCCAGGGACCGTAAGGCTCGCAGAAGGGCACTTTCATGCCAGTGTTCTTTGTCAGTTGGGCAGGCTCGGCTATCTCCGCTCTCTGACAGGTCAGTCTCTGGCGCATGGGGCTGGCTATTGCCTAGAGCTTGTGCTGAACGCGTGCAGTACGATGTCCCAATTCCGAAGGGGCGTTGCACTTCAGATTTGAGGCGACCAAGCGCATAAGGCCGTTGCTCCTCGTAGCGAGTCAGAGCAGGCCCCCCCTGTTTCCTGCCTGCGTCTATGCTTCTCTGCTTCTCATTTGGCGGCAGGGGCTGGCAAGCTCTCGCCCTTGGCTTCAGCGGGCAAGGCGCCATCTCCCGCAGGCGTTCCCAGCCGCGACACCATCACCTGGTCGATGCGGTAGCTGTCCACGTCCAGCACCTCAAACTTGTAGCCGCCCCAGCTCACGCTGTCGGTGCGGCGGGGCACGCGGCGCAGCATCACCATCAGGAAGCCCGCCAGTGTTTCGTATTCTTCGCCATGGGGCAGCTCGTCCAGGGATAAGGCGCGCAGTACGTCCTCGATGGGGGTGACCCCGTCGATGAGCCAGGAGTTCTCGTCGCGCCGCACGATCTGCTCTTCATCTGCCGGGCCCACCAGGTCGCCCATCACCGTGCTCATCACATCGTTGAGCGTGACCACGCCCACCACCAGGCTGTACTCGTTCACGATCACGGCAAAGTCCTCGTGCACTTGCCGGAACTGCTCCAGCACCTCGGACAAGGTGAGCCGGTCGGGCACGATGAGCACCTTGCGCACCAGGCTGTCGTCGGCCAGCGAGATGGGCTGGTTGTTGAGCACGCGCTGGAACAGGTCCTTGGCGTCCACGTATCCGACCACGTGGTCGATGTCGCCCTCGCACACCGGGTAGGTCGAGAACGGCTCGGCCGCGATGCGCAGGCGGATGACGGAATCGGGCTCGTCGCGCAGGAAGAAGGCCACGCGGTCGCGGGGCGACATGGCGCTGGAGATGGTGCGCGTGTCCAGCTCGAAAACGTTGGTGATCACCTGCTGCTCGCGGGCCGCCAGCACACCGGCGCGGGCGCCGGCCTCCATCATGGCCAGGATGTCGTCCGACGTGATGCGGTCGTCCCGCAGCGACGACAGGCCGAGCCCGCGGAACAGCGCGTCCGCGCCGCGGCTGTAGAACCACACCAGCGGCTGCAGCAGCGTCATGCACCAGGCCATGGGGGCGGCCAGGCGCACTACCAGACGTTCAGGGTTGGCCATGCTCAGCCGCTTGGGGAACAGGTCGGCGAACAGGATGAACAGCGACGTGATGACCAGGAACGAGGCGAAAAACCCTGCCTTGTCAGCGATGGGTTCGGAGAACCACAGCGCGAACAGCGCACCAAAGTGCGGGCTCAGGGCCCCTTCGCCCACGATGCCGCCGAGGATGGCCACCGCGTTCTGCCCAACCTGCACCACGGTGAAATAGTCGCCGGGCTGCTCCTGCATGCGCAGCACGCGGTCGGCACGCGGGTCGCCTTCGTCGGCCATCTGCCGCAGGCGCAGCCTGCGCGCGGCCGCGAGCGAAATCTCGGCCATCGAAAAGAAAGCGCTGGCTGCAATGAGCAGCCCGATCACGAAAAGGCTTTGGGACAGGGTCATGAAGGGCGACAGAGCGGGCGCTGTGGCACCGGTCGGACAAGTGTATCTGGGTGCTCCAGCGGTAACCATGGGCTCTGGGCACGCTGCACTGCCTCTGCGGCGGCGGCGCGGTGGCCGCGCCCGTGCGGGCTTGCCGCCCCTGGAGGGCAGGTGACTTTTACCGACCGGGCCGCCGCCGGGGCGGCGCCCCGCAACGGCGGCCCGCTCTTACTGCAGAAAGCCGATGCGGCTGCGCCCCTGGGCAGACTTGGGCAGGTCCGTGATTTCCACTGTGGAACGGCGGTCCAGGCGCGCATTGCCAAAGCCCGTCATCAGCGCCCGCCGCATCTCGCGCGGGGGCATCTGTGCAAGCTGGTCCAGCACATCGCTCTGCGGTTCGGGGTCGAGCAGGCGGCCCCAGTCGTGTCCCGCCCGGATGCCCTGGTACAGGTTGCGGGCGATGGTGCGGGCCTGCTCCAGCGTGGGCGCTTCCACCTCGAACACGTTCATGCGGTTGAGGATGGGGTCGGGAATGCCGCGCGTGTCGTTGGCGGTGGTGATCCAGATCACCTGGCTCGCGTCGATGGCGACTTCGGCGAACTCGTCGGTGAAGCTTTGTGCGGTGTCGTGCTCCAGCAGGCTGTAAAGCGCGCCCAGCGGGTCGTATTGCGCATCGCTGCTGGCCTTGTCGATCTCGTCCACCACGATGACGGGGTTGGCGTATTCGCCCTCCACCAGGGCCTCGAACACCTTGCCCGGGCGTGCGCCCTTCCATTGAGCCGACGATCCGGACAGCAGCCAGCCAGCGGTCATGGAGCTCATGGGCAGCAGGTTCATGCCCGTGCCCAGCAGTTCGGCCAGGTGGCGTGCAAAGTGTGTCTTGCCGATGCCGGGCGGGCCCAGCAGCAGCATGGGGGTGACTTCCAGGCCGTCGCTGCTGTCCTGCGCCAGCGCCACGTGGCGCTTCACGTCGTCCAGCACTTCGGTAAAGTTGGGGAGCTGCTCATACAGGCTGGCCATGTCGGGCACGCCCGAGGGCTTGACCTGAAAGCGCTCCGGCCCGCGTTCCAGCATGCGTTCGTACACGGTGCGCAAGGTTTCGTATTCGCGCTGGTTGCCCGACTCCTGCAGCCGCGAGAGCTTGCGCTCGACGTCGCCGGGGTGGAACACGCTGCGCATCTGGGCCACCGGCAGGCGCAGTGCGGGGGGCTGGGGAACAAGGCTCTGGCGGGTCATTGCATGCTCCTTTGTGAACGGTGTCACGGATTCATTCAAGCACACAACATGCCCGCGTCAATATCGGAAAAGCCCCCGATTGGTGCCTTTGTTGGGGCTTCTGTTGCGGGCAGGCCATACCCCAAGAAAAAAGCAGGAAAGCAAAACAACAAAGCCGCCCGGAGGCGGCTCGTGTGGGTGCGTTGCGGGGCGGATCAGCCTTCGGTGCCCAGCACCTGCTTGAGCTCGCCGGACTCGTACATCTCCATCATGATGTCCGAGCCGCCAATGAATTCGCCCTTGACGTACAGCTGCGGGATGGTGGGCCAGTTGCTGTATTCCTTGATGCCCTGGCGGATGGCGTCGTCTTCCAGGACGTTGACGGTGACCACACTCTTGGGGTCCACGCCGCAGGCCTTCAGGATCTGGATGGCACGGCCCGAGAAGCCGCACATGGGGAAGCTGGCGCTGCCCTTCATGAACAGCAGGATGTCGTTGGATTTGACGAGGGCGTCGATGCGTTGCTGGGTGTTGTCGCTCATGGGGATGCTCCTGAAAAAGGTCGGGCGGCCGGGCCCGGTGGATGTGCGCTTGGAACGGATTATTTCACTGTCTGGTAAGAAGGCGGCGCCCCTCATGCGTTGCACGCGCGCTGGCGCGGCCGTGCGACTGCGGAAGTGCCTGCAGGGCAGCTCTACGCCGGGGCGGCGGCGCTCCACTGTCCCCCGCTGCAACGTGCAATGCCCGCAAGGTCATTGTGGCTTTGTACCTGCGAAAACCCGCGCTGGGACAGCAGCGCGCGCACGGCGTCGGCCTGGTCGTAGCCGTGCTCCAGCAGCAGCCAGCCGCCGGGTGCCAAGCGGGCGGGCGCCTGCGCCACGATGGTGCGGATGTCGTCCAGGCCGTCGGCGCCGCTGGCCAGGGCCTGCAGGGGTTCGTGGGTGAGGGCGGCCAGGTGCGGGTCGGCCTTGGGAATGTAGGGCGGGTTGGAGACGATGGCGTCAAAAGTGCCTTCCACGGCGGCCAGCCAATTGGATAGCGCGAAGCGCACGGGCAGCTGCAGCCGGCGGGCATTGGCTTCGGCCACAGCCAGGGCATCGCTGCTGGCGTCCACGGCCAAGACCTGGGCCATGCGGCGCTGGTTTTGCAGCGCCAGGGCGATGGCGCCGCTGCCGGTGCCCAGGTCCGCCACGCGCGGGGATGGCAGCGGGGCGATCACTTCCAGCGCCCAGTCCACCAGGGTTTCGGTGTCGGGGCGAGGGTCCAGCACACGCGCGTCCACCTGCAGCACCAGGCCGTAAAACTCCTTGTGCCCGGTGAGGTAAGCCACCGGCTCGCCTGCCATGCGGCGCTGGCACAGGGCCAGGAAATGGGCGTGCTCGGCGGGCGCCAGCGCATCGGTGTCGTGCGCCAGCAGCCAGGCGCGGTCGCTGCCCGCGCGGCCCACGGTGTGCAGCAGCAGCAGTTGGGCGTCGATGCGCGCCAGGCCCAGGGTGTGGGCCTGCGCCAGGGCTTGGGCCAGGGTGGGAGTGTTCACTATGGTTTTAATAGCTGGCAGCGCTTTATGGAAAAGCGCTGGAGGCCGATTTGATTCAGATAAGGGTCAGACTGCGCTCAACTCCAGCTCTTCCAGCTGTTCGGCCTCGCGCGCATGCTGCAGCGCTTGCAGCACATCGCCCAGGTCGCCTTCCATCACCTGCAGCAGCTTGTACAGCGTGAGGTTGATGCGGTGGTCCGTGAGCCGCCCCTGCGGGAAGTTGTAGGTACGGATGCGGTCGCTGCGGTCGCCGCTGCCGATCAGGCCCTTGCGCAGCGCGGCCTCTTTGGCGGCGCGTTCGCTGCGCTCTTTCTCTTGAATGCGCGCCTGCAGCACCTGCAGCGCCTTGGCCTTGTTGCTGTGCTGGCTGCGGCCGTCCTGGCATTCGGCCACGATGCCGGTGGGCAAGTGCACCACGCGCACGGCCGAGTCGGTCTTGTTGATGTGCTGGCCGCCCGCGCCGCTGGCGCGGAAGGTGTCGATCCGCAGATCGGCCGGGTTGAGGGTGATGGCCTGGTGCTCGTCGGGCTCGGGCATCACGGCCACGGTGCAGGCGCTGGTGTGGATGCGGCCCTGCGTCTCGGTGGCGGGCACGCGCTGCACGCGGTGGCCGCCGGATTCGAACTTGAGCGCGCCATACACATGGTCTCCCTCCACGCGCAGCACGATTTCCTTGTAGCCGCCCAGCTCGCTTTCGTTGGCGCTCATCACCTCTACCTTCCAGCCCTGGGTGGCGGCGTAGCGGGTGTACATGCGGGTCAGGTCGGCAGCGAACAGGGCCGATTCGTCGCCGCCCGTGCCCGCACGGATTTCGACGAAAGCGTTGCGCGCGTCGTCGGGGTCCTTGGGCAGCAGCAGGCGCTGCAGCTCGTCTTCCAGCTGCAGCAGCTCGGCCTCTGCGCTGGTAATTTCTTCCTGCGCCATCTCGGCCATGTCGGGGTCGGCCAGCATCTCGCGGGCGCCGGCCAGGTCGGCCTCGCGCTGCTGGTAGCGGGCGTAGCGGCCGGCGATCTGGGTCACCTCGGCATGTTCGACGGAGATGCGGCGGTACTGCGCCATGTCGCTCATGATGTCTTCGCGCGAGAGCAGGAAGTCGAGTTCGCCCAGGCGCTGCGCGTAGCGCTCCAGCTGGCTTCGGAGAAAGGGTTTCATGGTGTGCAGGGGAGAAACGGGGTGGTGCTACTGATTTGGTAGCTGCTCGCGCTTGTATTTCAAGCGCAGGAGGCCGAAAAGGCCCGAAATGAAAGCGGGGCGGGCGCCGCTACAGCCCGTGGCCGGGCGTCTTGCCCTGCGAGCGCAGGAACAGGCGCGAGACGGTCTGGGCCGTCTGGGCGCGCGTGTCGGCATCGCCAGCGCGCAGCTCGGCCAGGGTGCCGTGCAGCATCTTCTGCGTGAGGCCGCGCGAAAGAGCTTCGAGCACGGCATCCACGTCCTCACCCTTGGCCAGCAGCTTCTTGGCGCGGGCGATTTCCAGGGCTCGCCACTCGTCGGTCTGGGCATTCAATTGCTGGATCAGCGGCACCACGCCACCGGCAGCGCCTGCGGGGCTGCGCAGCTCCATCCAGTGCATGAAGCTTTGCACGCCCGCGTCGATGATGGCCTCGGCCTGCGCCACGGCGGCCTGGCGGTTGGCCTGGGCGGTCTGCACCACGCTGGCCAGGTCGTCCACGGTGTACAGGTACACGTCGCCCAGGGCCTTGACCTCGGGTTCAATGTCGCGCGGCACGGCCAGGTCCACCATGAACATGGGGCGGTGGCGGCGTTTCTTGAGCGCGCGCTCCACGGCGCCCAGGCCGATGATGGGCAGGCTGCTGGCGGTGCAGCTGATGACGGCGTCGAATTCGTGCAGGCGCTCGGGCAGGTCGGCCAGGCGCATGACCTCTCCGCCAAAGCGGGTGGCGAGCTTTTCACCGCGCTCCAGCGTGCGGTTGGCAATGGCGATCTGCTTGGGATTCTTGGCGGCGAAGTGCGTGGTGCACAGCTCGATCATCTCGCCCGCGCCGACGAACAGCACCTTGATGTCGGTGAGGTCTTCGAACAGCTGGCCGGCCAGGCGCACGGCGGCGGCTGCCATGCTGATGCTGTGCGCGCCGATCTCGGTGCTGGAGCGCACCTCTTTGGCCACCGCAAAACTGCGCTGAAAGAGCTGGTTGAGCGTGGTGCCCAGTGCGCCAGCGGTTTCCGCGGCGCGCACGGCGTCTTTCATCTGGCCCAGGATCTGGGCTTCGCCCAGCACCATCGAATCGAGACCGCTGGCCACGCGGAAGGCATGGCGCGCCACCAGGCTGTCTTCCAGTGTGTACGAGTGGGAGGCCAGCAGCGCCGGGCTGACGCCGCCGCTCTGGGCCAGCCAGCCCAGCGTGTGGTCTACGGCAGGCTGCTCGCCTGCGCAGTAGATTTCAGTGCGGTTGCAGGTGGAGATGATGGCGGTTTCGACACCGGGATGCCGGGTGTTGCTGCCCAGCGACTGGCGCAAACCGTGCAGGGTGGGCGCGATCTGGTCGAGCGCAAACGCAAACCGGCCCCGCAGATCGAGCGGCGCGGTGTTGTGGTTGATCCCGAGGGCCCAGACTGCCATGGTCCCGGATTATAAAATTGTTGGCTCTGGCGAGCATTTCTGCTTGCCCAACACTTGATTTGGGTCAATTGCATGGATCCGCTGGACATCCTGAACCACCTGCTGAACTTCGTGGCGCCAGCCGCAGCGCTGGCGCTGCTGTTGGTACTGACCGGCGGATGGATCGGGCCCAAGGGCCGCCCTGCGTTGTCGGCCGGCAGGCGCTTTGCGATCCTGTTTGCCGTGGGCGTGGTGGTGCTGGCTGCGGGGCTGCTCTTGTGGGGCCGCGATGGAAAGATGCTGACCTATGCGGCGCTGGTGGTGGGCGGCGCCACCACGCAGTGGATTTTGCTGGGGGGCTGGCGCTGAATCCATCAACCCAGTTTATGCCGCGTCTGCAGCAGGCCCAGGCCTAGCGCCATGAAGGTGCCGCCCACGATGCGGTTGAACAGTTTTGCACGTGCCACCACGTGGGCCTTCACCAGCGAGATCAGCCCTACGTAGAACGCGTGCGACACCAGGGCGAACACGGCGAATGTCGTGGTCAGCAGCAGGTACTGTGCGACCAGCGGCTGGCCTGGCACGATGAACTGCGGGAACAGGGCCGAGAAGAACAGGACGGCCTTGGGATTGGTCAGCGAGACGCCCAGCCCTTGCGCGACCAGCTGCCAGTTCTTGCGTTCCCGCCGCTGCGTGGGCGCGACCCCCGCGTCGCTGGCGATAAGTGCTTCCTTGCTGCGCCAACGCTTGATGCCCAGCCAGATCAGGTAGGTGGCCCCCAAAACCTTCATCACCAGGAAGGCGTTGGCCGACACGGCAAGGACGGTGCCCATGCCGATCATGGCCAGCCCCGAAACGGAGAAGATGCCCAGCACGCTGCCCAACGAGCTGAACGCCGTGCGCCGCGGCCCGACAGCCACGGAGTTGGAGACCGCCAGCAGCACCGCCGGGCCAGGCGTGAAGCACATCAGCAGTGAGACGCCGCAGAAGACGAACCAGTGGGCAAGGGTCATGGTTGGGGGGCTTTCGGTGCAGACGAAGGTGCGGTTATTCTGGCCGAGTCTGGCCGCCCGCGCTGGCACTGAGGTGTTTGCGCCGTGCCGGGCCCCGCACTGCGGCTTTCCATCCGACAGCCAACCCCCAAAAGAAAAGGAGATTTTCCATGCAACTGCGCACTTGCCTGGCCGCTGCAGCCCTGGCCTGCCTATCCCTGACCGCGACGGCCCAGGGTTTTCCCACCAAGCCCGTCCGCATCGTGGTGGGCTTTCCGGCCGGCGGCCCGCTGGACCAGCATGCCCGCCTGCTCACCGACAAGCTGCAGGCCGTGCTGGGCCAGCCGGTGGTGGTGGACTACAAGGCCGGCGCCGGGGGCACGGTGGGCGCGCAGGATGTTATGAAGGCCGCACCCGATGGCCACACGCTCATGCTGGCCAACACCGGTGTCATGGTGATCAACCCAGCCCTGTACAGCCGCCTGCCGTACGCCACGCTCAAGGACTTCACGCCGATCGCGCGCACCGCCATGCAGCCGCTGGCCTTGCTGGTGAACCCCAATGTGCCCGCCAAGAGCCTGCAGGAGTTCATGGCCTATGCCAAGTCGCGGCCCGGCCAGGTCAACTTCGGCTCGGCCGGCAACGGGGGCATCAGCCACCTGGTGCCCGAGATGTTCAAGACCGCCACGGGCCTGTTCATGGTGCACATCCCGTACCGGGGCAGCGCGCCGGCGTTCACCGACCTGATGGGCGGGCAGGTGCAGTTCATGGCCGAGAGCATTCCGCAGGCCGCGGCGTACCACAAGCAGGGCAAGGTGCGCGCCCTGGCCGTGACCAGCCGCGAGCGCAACCCCGCGCTGCCCGACGTGCCCACGGTGATCGAGAGCGGCATCAAGGGCTTCGAGGTGGTGGGTTTCTACGGCTTCCTGGCCCCGGCCGGCACGCCCAAGGACGTGGTGGCCAAGCTCAGCGATGCGTTCGCGCAGGTGATGCAGTCGCCGGAGGTGAAGAACCGCATGGTGAGCCAGGGCGCCGATCCGGCGTTCCTGGGCTCGGAAGATTTTGCGAAGTTCCTGGCGAGCGAGATGCCGCGCTGGGCGGACGCGGTGAAGAAGTCGGGGGCGAAGCTGGACTAGGTGAAGTCGCCGCGACCTCCATCCGTTCACGCTGAGCCTGTCGAAGCGCTGCGCGAGGCTTCGACAGGCTCAGCCCGAACGGGTGTGTGAAAGCGGGCGTGCGCGATAGCGCTTGGGCAACTGCAACCCGAGCGGGGTGTGGGCATGGGCGTGAGGGCGAGGTGAAAATGTGCTCCACCGCTCATCCACCAAGCGCCAAATGCTATGAATTTTGTAGTATTCAGCCCGGCCCACCCTGCTGCGGCTGCGGCACGTTGACGGTGGGCAGCGGCGGCGC